>CAZGYE010000012.1:0-39101 GCA_964530165.1 uncultured Planctomycetaceae bacterium | reverse complement strand
GCTTCACGAAAGCGAATGAGTGCATTGGAGTTATGCTTCGTTAAACGGTATTGGGGCTAGCGGCCTGTTGAAAAATATGGTTCCACGAGCCGCAACCAAAGAGTTGAGGGTCGAGGGTTCAGTAACAAAAACGGCGTTCTGCCGTCACTCTGGCGGCGAACCGGCGTTACCGCGATGCGCTCTCGGCGGCCGGCGATTTGGTTCGAGCTGTTTGGTATGAAAGTTTCCTCAAAAAAAAGTTTCTGTGCAATGTTTTCGCGGCAACCCCGTTCGCGGTTGTATTTCTCGGGAATTCTCGTCACAAGATTCGCGGCCGGCTGGGTTTGGGCGCGGTGTTTTGCGGACAATGACCGGCGGCCGTTGGTGAGCGGATCAAGAGCTGTCGCGCGGTTCCGCCGTTTGGTTTCGCGAAGGGACGGGGCGCGCCGATCGCCAAAGGCAGGCTGGAAAGCCTGCCCCAACACTCGGTCATGTTTCGGGTGGGCAAAGCCCATCCTACTTTCCGGTGGGCACAGCCCGCCCTACGAGCTTCGGCGTTGGCGGTATTCTTCGAGGCGTTTGCGGAGTTCGGCCTCGAAGCCGCGGTCGGCTGGGTCGTAGTAGATCTTCTCGACGCCGAGATAGTCCTGGTCGACCCAGCCGTCCGGCGAGTTGTGGGCGTACTGATACCCCTCGCCGCGACCGAGCCGTTTTGCGCCGTGGTAGTGGGCGTCTCGCAGGTGCATGGGGACCGGCAGGACGCGGTGGCCCCGGACGTCGGCCAGCGCCGCGTCGATGGCCGTGATCGAGGCGTTCGACTTCGGGGCCAGCGCGACATACGTGACCGCCTGGACCAGCGGGATGCGGCATTCGGGCAGCCCGACCAGCTCGGTCGCCTGGGCGGCGGAATTGGCGACGACCAGGGCCATCGGGTCGGCGTTGCCGACGTCCTCGGCGGCAGCGATCACGATCCGCCGGGCCAAGAACCGCGGATCCTCGCCCGCCTCCAGCATACGAGCCAGCCAGTAGGTGGCCGCGTCAGGATCGCTGCCGCGCATGCTCTTGATCAGCGCGCTGGCTGCGTCGTAATGGGCGTCGTCGTCGTAGTGGATGGCCTTCTTCTGGATCGAATCCTGTGCCGTCTCCAGATCGAACGGCCGGTCGCCGCCGGAAAGCGACAGCACGCCGACTTCCAGTGCATTGAGTGCGCGTCGCGCATCGCCGTCACAGATGTCAGCCAGGAAGCGGAGCGCCTCCGGTTCCGCTGCGACCTGCTGGTCACCGAGGCCGAGCGCTCGGTCATGAAGCGCCCGTTCGAGCAGAGTGAGGATGTCGGCCTGTTCGAGCGGCCGGAACTCGAAGATCTGACTGCGGCTGACCAGCGGCGAAACCAGCGAAAAGAACGGATTGGCCGTCGTGGCCCCGATGAGACAGACGACGCCCTCTTCCACGTCGGGCAGCAGCACGTCCTGCTGAGTGCGGTTGAAGCGGTGCAGCTCGTCGATGAACAGCAGCGTCCGCGTTCCACCGCCGGCCAGACGGTCGCGGGCCGCGTCGAGAATCGCCCGTAGCTCCTTCACCCCGGACGAGGCGGCATTCAGCGCAGCGAACTCGCGCCGGGTGTGACGGGCGATGATCTCCGCCAGCGTGGTCTTGCCGGTCCCGGGCGGGCCGTAAAACACGACGGAACTCAGTCGATCGGCCTCGAGCATCCGCCTGAGCAACTTGCCTTCACCCAGAAAATGCCGCTGACCGACGAATTCCTCGAGCGTCCGCGGCCGCATGCGGGCCGCCAAGGGACGGGCGCGTTCGAGGTTGTCCGCTTCTTGCCGGTCGAACAAGCCCATAAAAAAACCTCTACCAGATGCCGTCCGGGCGACGAATGTTTGAACCCGAAAGTTAAGGTGGGAACCGTGAGTTCGGGTTGTGTGAGCCGAGTCAAGTCTCGGATTTACACGCGGCCGAACAACCAGGTTCCCCGGGTTGATGCTTGTAGGGTCAACAAACTAAGCCCGAGTCGAACATGGTAGAGGTCTCGCAAATCCTCTTCGGATTGCTAACACCATGCTACACTGCAGCAGACCGCTGGGCAAGACGAAGTTGGCAAGAAGCCCTGTTAAAGCAACAATTCGTCGAGCCGCTGCGGTTCCATGACTTTCGTGTTGCGATCGATGGAGAGCGCAATGGTTCTGGCCTCGTTGCCGTTGGGCGTCACGCTCACCACCGGGAGAATTTGCCGGCCGTTGGGCAGGTTGAACCGCACTGAGAACGAACCGTCCTCACCCAGGGGAATCGGCTCGCCGAGCAGCGAGAGTTCGGCTTGAGGGTGAGTCGAACCAAAGATGATCAACTCGGCGTCAAGCTGGAAATCGCAGTCAGCCGTCGAACGGCGACCGTTTTTCTTCTTCGCAGCGCCGCCGGACGCCGGCAGATTCGAGATGGGCACCGGTCTGGCGTCCAGGATCTCTTTCAAGTGAAAAGGAGACGCATCGTCGGGCGCGCGTCGCGGCTTCGACCGAACCGTACCGTTCCCAGCGTGGCCACTGTTTCTCGTGCCGGGTTTGGGAGTCCGCACCTTCCTGGAACGGGCCAGCACGAAGAACTTGCCGCCAGGCGTGCGGTAGCCGATCTGCAGTTTGTACGCCCGCGGGGGGTTGTCGACCGGAACGTACCAATGATCGGCTTCGCTGCGAATCTCAATATCTCGCAGCCAGGTTTCCGAAGCGACGGCCGTGCCGTCGCTGGTGACCTGAAAGACCCGGATGACGGGGACCGCCCGGTGCCAGTCGATCCCCAGTGCAGCCTTAGCTCGCTCGATGATCCGTCGCGTCAGCTCCCAGCTCACATCGAGCCAGTACGGATCGTGAACGCGGGCGATGAGTCGATCTTTCACGCCCCCCGTGGACGTTCCTGGTCGACCGTTCGCCGTCAAGTTGCGTCGGTAGGACCAGGTTGTCTTGGTCCTCCCGACGGCCGACAGCGCGTCAATCAGTTCGTGCTTTCTCATTTCGTGCCAGCCGACGACGCGACGGACTTGCGCCATGGCGGCCAGTTGTTTGCGTGTACACGCTCTGAGTTGTTCTGGGCTCATGTCGACCTCCCGAAGAAATCGGACAGAGAAACTCGACCCGCACGCGAGACGCCGTCGACACACTTCAGCCAGCGACTATGGTGCATCGACCTGCGACCGCCAAACGGGCGGCGCAACATCTCGGTTGTGCGGAAAGCCTACGCGATCAATTTCCGGCAATAAGAAAAATCGGCGGCTTTCCCTGCCCCCGGAGAGGAATCATTCCCTCGTCCGCGTTCGACCCGAGACTCACCACAATCGGCCAAGAACAAAGCAGATGTCCAGATAATGTTCGTCCTGAAAGGAACGATCGCAAAGAAACCGATCGAATACTTCTGACGGTCCTATGAAGCACCGCCCCCAATGCGCCCTCACTTGTACCATCTGTCGCGGAAATCTTCAACGGACGTCGCTGCAAAAAAGCGGCAAGCATGAGAAAAAGGAAATCGGCGTCACTGCATCGAACTTCCGAAAAAAATGGAAACGACTGCGGCGATCCTTTGACATGTGACAAGGCAACGAATACACTAGCCGCCGCTTCGTCCACTGTCGGGTTTGCGTTTGTGGCAGTGTCAGCATCGGCAGCACTTGTGTCACCGATTGCAGCACTTGTGTCACCGATTTGAGCAAGGGAGTTCTGCGTTTCGAGAGTCGTGAAAGCGAGTGCTCCGTGCATGGTCCGCCGGATGACAGCCGTCCGCCCATTGTCGCGGCGATGGAGTGGGTCTCGCGGATAACGAGTGCGGCCTTGATGATGGTGCTGCCCGGCCTGGGCGGGCAATGGTTGGACAAACGTTGGGGAACGAGCTTTCTTGCGTTGTTGGGGTTCGCCATCGGCTTGGCGTCAGGCATTTGGTATCTGCTCGCAATCACACGGGAGCCACCGCGCCGGCAAGATGAAGCGACGGACGGGAACGAAGCGAATCACTCCGACAGCCACTAAGGACCATTGACGTTGAACCGGCGTCCGCTGAATTGCGTCACAGAGCACTGTTCACACGAAATCGTGACCGGCTGCGCCGTTTTGGCTGCTGTTGTGTGGTTGGCATTTCCGATCGCGGCCTACTTCGCCCACGTGCAGCGCGGAGTTCCGGGTGTCGTCGCTGTTGCGATTGCGGCGGTCGTCTGCTGGCTGGCTTCGACGGCTGCACTCGTGGTCACGAGCCGTTACTCAGCCACGAAGTCCGCAGCGACCGGAGTCTTCCTCGGAATGTTTCTGCGCACCGGTGTTCCCATCCTGTCCGCCATTGTGTTGACCAGTAGTAGTCGTGAGCTGGCCCAAGGAGGCGTGTTCGGGGCGTTTGTCGTGTTTTTTTTGCTCACATTATCGGTCGAAACCGTGTTAGTGATGCGAATTATCAACCGTGTGCGTGGAGCGTCGAAATCATCCTGATCGATGGCTGACCCAATTCTACACATCAAGGACGGTTACTTCTTCGAAGTTCCGAAAGCGTTATGGCGGCAGGACTACCAGTCGCTCGAGGACGTACCCCAGTTTCTCGTCACAGCGCATCGGCAAGCCACGGTCGCTCAGTTCGAACACGCCATGGACGGCAAGATCCTGATTCCACAGCCTTTCGGCGAGCTGAAGAACCTACACGAATCGGCATCAGGCTTCTGCATCTCGAAGTTCATGATTCTGGAGATCGTCGTCGCGGCGATCCTGGTGGTCATCTTTACGCGAGTGGCAAAGCGGGTTCAGGGTGGAGGGCCGCCGCAGGGAAAGTTCTGGAACTTCTTCGAGGTCTTTCTGGTCTACATCCGCGATCAGATTGCGCGGCCCGCGATCGGCGGGCCCGAGGCCGACCGGTTTGTACCGCTGTTGTGGACGCTGTTCTTTTTCATTCTCGGCTGCAACCTACTGGGACTCGTCCCGTGGGCCGGCTCGGCGACTGGGGCGTTTGGGACGACGCTGTCGCTGGCGGGTGTGGTGTTCTGCACGACGTTTGGGTCGGGAATGAGGAAATTCGGCCTCTTCGGTTTCTGGACTCACTTGGTTCCCAGCATGGATCTGCCTTTCTATTTCAGTCCGCTGAAGTTGTTTATTCTTGTGATCGAAATTGTCGGCATGGTCATTCGGCATGGTGTGTTGGGCGTTCGTTTGTTGGCAAACATGGTGGCCGGGCACGTCGTGTTGCTGGGCGTACTGGGGCTCATTGCCGGCGCCGCCACAGCCAGCACCGGGCAGTGGATGATCGTCATGTTGATCGGCGTGATCGGATCGACGCTGTTCAGTTGTCTGGAGCTGTTTGTGGCGTTTCTGCAGGCTTACATTTTCACTTTCCTGTCGGCCCTGTTTATCGGAGCCGCGATCCATCATCACTAGGTGGTGCGACTGCGGCGAGCAGGCCGACAAAGCAATGTTGTGGTGAAGGGAGACCAAATCGGTGAGTAGATTTGCGAAGATTGCTGTGTTCGGTTTTGCCGTCGCGTTGACGGCGTCACCGGCGTTGGCGGCAGACGGGGGAACAGAGATCTCGGGTGCGATTGGCGCAGGGCTGGTTGTGATCGGGGGTGGTTACGGAATCGGTCGACTGGCCGGCTCTGCTCTGGAAAGCATGGCCCGTCAGCCGGAAATCGCCGCAAGCATCCAGACGGCCATGATCATCGCCGCCGCGCTGATCGAAGGGTTCACGTTTTACGCGCTCTACATTTGCTCGCAGCAGAACCCGTGGGCAAGCTAGCCTGAATTATTCATAGAAACCCAAACCGACGACTTGTCGTCGCTGGATGTGCCATGAAACCCGTGGAATGCGACAACAAGTTGTCGGTTTGGGTCCCATGACGACAACCTATGAATAATCCCGACTAGTGTCCCGTACTCGTATCGGTTGAGGAACTGCCGTGTTTTTCACATTTCGCTGCACGGTAATGCTCGGTGTCGCGATGCTCTCGGCTGCTGCCGTGTTCGCAGCGGAGAAGGAAGAGTCGCACGAACCGGCCGGCGCGCAGGCGGCCGATCAGGGCCCTGCCGCCACAGACGACTCGGCACACAAGGCGCACGCGCCGCACATCGGGGCCGAGGGCGTGAACACCGACGCTGCCGAGTTCAAGTCGGACTTAGCGATCTATACCTTCATCGTGTTCCTGCTGCTGCTGGCGATCCTGTGGAAGTTCGCCTGGGGGCCAATCGCTCGCGGTCTTGAGCAACGTGAAGCCCGCATCCACCAGGACATTGCCGATGCGGAGGCGGCCCGCGTCAAGGCGGAGCAGATGCTCGCCCGGCACGCCGAGAAGCTGGACACGGTGCAGGACGAGGTCCGCGAGATCCTGGCCGAGGCCCGCCGCGATGCCGAGCACACCAAGCAGGAGATCGTCAGCACAGCCCAACAGGAGGCTGAGGGGACCAAGCAGCGAGCGGTCGGCGAAATCGAGCGGGCCCGTGATCATGCGCTTCAAGAGCTGTTCGATGCGATGGCCACCCGCGTCGCCGACGCCACCGAGCACGTGCTGGGCCGAAGCCTCGACGAGTCCGATCGGGACCGGTTTATCGAGGAAGCGTTGTCGCAGTTTTCGGAGCGGTCGAGTTAGATGACTCAGCAGCAGCGGGTACAAACCCGTCCTCCCAGCGTGCTGGAAGACCCCAGCGCCCAGGCGGTCGCGCGGACCTACAGCGAAGCGTTCCTGAACGCCGCGGAAAGCGTCGGCGTCGAGGACGCGTTGGAAGAATTCGCTTCGTTTCTCGACGACGTGCTCTTGAAGCACCCGCAGTTCGACGCGATTCTGCTCTCCGGCATCGTCAGCCGACACGAGAAGGTCGCGTTGATCGACCGGGTCATTGCACCGTACGGCTCGCAGATGTTCACGAACTTTCTGCGGGTGTTGGCCCGTCACGACCGGCTGGAACTGCTGCCGTTGATTCTCGAAGAAAGTCGGATCGGCCACGAGATCCGGACCGGCCGCCGGCGAGTTCAGGTCACCAGCGCCCGAGCACTCTCGGACGCCTCGCGGCAGAAGATCCAGCAGCGGCTGGATCGGTCGCTGCCCTTTCAGCCGATTCTTGAAACCCGAACCGATCCGGCCCTGCTGGCAGGGTTGCTGATCCAGGTGGGTGATACGGTTTACGATAGTTCGCTGCGGACCCGCATCAGACAACTGCGGGGCCGTTTGCGCAAGAGGAGTCTCCATGAAATTCAAAGCGGACGAGATCGCTTCAGTCATCCAGAAAGAGATTGAAGCCTTTCGCGGGCAGATCGAGACGAGCGAGGTCGGCCGTGTGCTGGAAGTGGGCGACGGTATCGCCCGTTGCTACGGGCTGTCCACGGCGATGGCCAGCGAGATGGTCGAGTTTCCCAACGGCGTACGCGGGATGGTCTTCAACCTCGAAGAGAACTCGGTCGGCGTGATCATTCTGGGCGACTACCTGGAAATTGCCGAGGGAGACGAAGTCAAGACGACCGGGGCGCTGTTGTCGGTGCCGGTCGGCGAGGCGATGATCGGCCGCGTCGTCGATCCGCTGGGCAACCCGCTGGACGGCAACGGACCGATCGTGGCGACGGAATCCCGTCCGCTGGAGACGATCGCCCCCGGTGTTGCCGGCCGCCAGCCCGTCAAGGAACCGTTGCAGACAGGCATCAAGGCCATCGATTCGATGACGCCCATCGGACGCGGCCAGCGCGAATTGATCATCGGCGACCGCAAGACCGGCAAGACGGCCATCGCCGTCGACGCGATCATCAACCAGAAGGGACAGGACGTCATCTGCGTCTACGTCGGTTGCGGGCAGCGGTCGAGCAACATTGCCGGCATCGTCGAGACGCTGCGCGAGCACGGGGCAATGGACTACACGATCGTCGTCACCGCCTCAGCCGCCGATCCGGCGCCACTGCAGTACATCGCCCCGTACGCCGGCTGCGCCATGGCCGAATATTTTATGTATCAGGGCAAGCACACGCTGGTGATCTACGACGACTTATCGAAGCAGGCCCAGGCGTATCGTCAATTGTCTTTGCTGATGCGGCGTCCCCCGGGCCGTGAGGCGTATCCGGGCGACATTTTCTACTGTCATAGCCGGCTGCTGGAACGATCGGCCAAGCTGAGCGACGAGTTGAGCGGCGGATCGCTGACCGCGTTGCCGATCGTCGAAACGCTCGAAGGAGAAGTCTCCGCTTATATTCCGACCAACGTGATTTCCATCACCGACGGCCAGATCTATCTCGACCCGGATCTGTTCTTTGCGGGCGTTCGTCCGGCGATCAACGTCGGCATCAGTGTCTCGCGTGTGGGCGGCAACGCGCAGACCAAGGCGATGAAGAAGATTGCCGGCAGTTTGCGGCTGGACCTGGCCGCCTTCCGCGAATTGGAAGCATTCGCCCAGTTGGGAACCGAACTGGACAAGGCGACGCAGGCACAGCTCGACCGTGGTCACCGCATGGTCGAGCTCTTGAAGCAGCCCCAGTACGTCCCGCTGCCCATGGCCGATCAGGTCGTCAGCATTTACGCCGGCACGCAAGGATTCCTCGATGCCGTTCCGGTCAACGAAATAGCCGAGGCGGAGAAGCAGTTGTTGCAGTTCATCCGTGAGGACAAATCGGCAATCCACAAGAAGATTGCCGAGACGGGTCTGTTGGACGACGAGACCGAAGAGGCCCTGAAGTCCGCCCTCGGCGAGTTTCGGGATCAGTTCGCGAAGACCCGAGAGACCGAAGCCATCTCCGTTTAGAAGTTTTGAAGATCATTTAGCTGGCGGGCTTGCCCGCCGCGCCCCGCAAGCGGGACGGCTAAATGAGGCAATTCGAACATGGCAAAAGCGCGAGCGATCGTTAAACGACTCAAAGCGGTCCGCAACGTCCGCAAGATCACGCGGACGATGGAGCTGATCGCGACGGCACGGTTCAAGAAGACCATGGACCGCGCCACCGAAGCGGCCGCCTATACACGCAAGATTTCCGAGATCGTCGCTGACTTGTCGCGGGCAAACCTGGCGTTCTCACATCCGCTGCTCGAGAGCCACGAGAACGAGCAGAGCTGCGTTCTGCTGGTGTTGACGTCGAACCGTGGTCTGTGCGGCGGTTACAACGCCGGCGTTCTTCGTCAGGCGATGGGGCGAATTCGTGAAGCCCGCGATGCGGAGCAGGGTCTGCGGTTGGAGGTTGCCGGCAAGCGAGGCATCGGGTTTCTGAGATTTCAGGGCCAGCCAGCTGACGCCACTTACACGCACTTCGAGGACAAGTCGACGTTTGAAGAGGTCGAAGAACTGGCGGACCGATTTATCGAGTGGTTTGGCGAAAAGAAGATCGACCGGCTCGACGTGGCCTACATGCAGTTTCAGTCGTCGTCGCGGCAGGTACCGCTGCTGGAAACGCTGCTGCCGATCGGCAAATTGTCGGACGACGAGGGAGCCGGTGAGCGAACCGCGACCGCCGTCGAATACGAGTTTTTGCCGTCGGCCCAGGAAATTCTGGAAGACATTGTGCCGGCTTCGTTCAAAGCGCGGCTGTTCAAGTGTTTTCTCGACGCGGCCGTCAGCGAACAGATTTTCCGCATGGTCGCCATGAAGGGAGCGACCGAAAACGCCGACGAGATGATCGGCAACCTCTCGCAGAAATACAATCGCGCCCGCCAGACGCAGATCACCTCGGAGCTTTCCGAGATCATCGGCGGCGCAGCGGCGCTAGAGTAACCAGTCGGCAGTCGCCAGTAACGAAGGAAAGAAAACAGTCAAAGCCCACGGGTGGCAACCCGTGGGTAGCGGCTCGATTCGGAAACTGTACCGAACAACGGAAAGATCGCAATGGCCACAACAGAAGCTGTGACAAAACAAAACGTCGGCCGGGTGACTCAGGTCATCGGCTCGACGTTCGACGCCGAGTTCCCCGAGGAAAACCTGCCCGACATCTACAACGCCCTCATCATCGACCAGGAGATCAAAGGCCTCCACATCAAGGTGACCGGCGAAGTCCAACAGCATTTGGGCGGCGGCCGGGTGCGCTGCGTGGCGCTCGCGTCGACCGATGGGATTGTCCGCGGCATGGATGTCGCCGACACCGGGGCGTCGCTGACCGTACCGGTGGGCAAAGGCACGCTCTCGCGGGTGTTCAATTTGCTGGGCGAGCCGATCGACGGCCGCGGCGAGGTCACCTGCGAGGAACGCTGGCCCATTCACCGTCAACCGCCGGCGCTGGAAAACCTGAGTTCCAAGACCGAACTGTTCGAGACCGGCATTAAGGTGATCGACCTGCTGACGCCGTTCGTCCGCGGCGGCAAGGCCGGACTGTTCGGCGGGGCCGGTCTGGGCAAGACGGTCATTCTGACCGAACTGATTGCCCGCATCGCCAGCGCCCACGGCGGTTACTCGGTGTTTGCTGGCGTGGGCGAACGGACCCGCGAAGGAAACGACCTGTGGCTGGAAATGCAGGAAACGAAGATCGGTACATCCGACCGGTCGGTCATCGAGCAAACCTGTATGGTCTTCGGTCAGATGAACGAGCCACCCGGTGCTCGGCTGAGGGTCGCGCTCTCGGCCCTGACGATGGCCGAATGGTTCCGTGATGCCACCGGGGCCGATACGCTGTTGTTTATCGATAACATTTTCCGCTTTTCGCAGGCGGGCAGCGAGGTCTCGGCGTTGTTGGGCCGCATGCCCAGCGCTGTCGGTTACCAGCCGACGCTGGGGACCGAGCTCGGTGAGCTGCAGGAACGGATCACCTCGACTGACCGCGGCGCCATTACCAGCGTGCAGGCCGTCTACGTCCCGGCCGACGATCCGACCGACCCGGCCCCGGCGACCGCGTTCTCGCACCTCGACGCATTCATTTACCTCGAACGCCGGATCACCGAGAAGGGCATCTACCCGGCCGTCGATCCGCTGGCGTCTTCGAGCCGAATTCTCGATCCGCAGTTCCTCGGCGCGCACCACTACCGGGTGGCCCGACGAGTTCAGCAGATCCTGCAGCGGTATCGCGAGCTGCAGGACATCATCGCCATCCTGGGGATCGATGAATTGAACGAAGAGGACAAGTTGGTGGTACACCGGGCCCGGCGGATTGAGCGGTTCCTCTCGCAGCCGTTCCTCGTGGCCGAAGCATTTACCGGCAAGGAAGGCAAGATCACGCCCATCGGGGAGACGATCCGCAGTTTCGAGGAAATCTGCGACGGCAAATGGGACCACCTGCCCGAAGGGGCCTTCATGTATGTGGGGGCCATCGAAGAGGCCGAAGAACAGGCGAAGAAGATAGAAGCAGAAGTTGCGTAAGGAGTTTATTTAGCCGCCCCGCTTGCGGGGCGCGAGTTCCACGGGTAACAACGGTGACGTCTCATGGCAGTCAATGAGCTTCAACTCGTGCTGGTGACACCGGAGTCCACTTTGCTGGACGAGCCTGTCTCGGCGTTGCGGTTTCCGCTGTTTGATGGGCAGATCGGCGTCCTGCCGGGGCGGGCCCCGCTGGTCGGCCGGCTCGGGTATGGTGAATTGAAAATCACTGCTGCCGACCGCGTGCGTTCCTATTTTGTCGACGGCGGGTTCGTACAGGTGAAAGGCCCGGTGGTATCGATCCTCACGAACCGCTCGATGACGGCCGAGGAGATCGATCGGACGCAGGCCGAGGAACAACTGACGGCCGCTTCCGCGCGGACGCCCACCACCGAAGCCGAGCTTGCCGCCAAAGAACGTGACCAGCAGCGGGCGCGGCGCATGCTTGCGATGGCAAAGAGCCTCCGGTGATTCACCGGGCTGATCCCCCCAACCAACACGGGGGGCAAAGTCAAAAGCGAGGGCTTCAGCGAACGGTGTGTGACCGGATCTGTTTGCGTCGACGCTCTATCTTACAACGATGGCCGTTCATTGGCGTTTCCTAATTTGCGCAACCATGAGATGCGGCCTCGAATTCCCTTTTCACCTCCGAACCTTCTCGGCGGTCTCAGAGTTCGCCTCTCTTTTCATTCATGCCGCTGGAAACAGATTGTCGAAACTGGTTCATGAAAAGAGTCTCGTCCCCCCGGTTTCCCGCCGTATTCAGTGCTTGGCCGTTCTCCCGACACGACGTTGACAGGAGTGCGATTTGACACAGTCGACCTCTCTCGCTGCTGCGACCGCTACCGAAGTTGTTTCCGATGATTCTCCGAATACATCATCATCGCCGGTTTTGTTCCTCGAAATTCGCCGTGGCCAAACCTGCTTTCCCTACCGGCCAATCCTCCAGAGCCGTTTTTTGATCGGCGCAGACGGCGCCTGTGATCTCCGCCTCGGCGGTGACGACATGCCGCCGCTGCACAGCATCATTCACGCAGACGGCCGTGACGTTCACCTGGAGACGATCGTGGCATCACCCGTCCTCAGGGTGAACGGCACGGTCGCCGAGAGTGTTCGGATCGCGGACGGCGATTTGATCGAAATCGGGCGATTCCAATTCATCGCCCGAGAGGTCAGCGCCGCAGGCAGCCAAGCGGGCTCGCAGACGCAATCGGAGTCCGTTCCCTGCGATCAGGACAGCGATCTCGACGCGGAAGTCTTCGACCAGCAATCGCTCGAAGGCCTGACAGCTGCCGAACTGGTCGAGATGATCGAGCAAGAGGAAGCGCTGGTCGAAAAGCTGGAGGCCGGGCAGCGACTGGGCGCCGATGCGCTGATGCACGCGGTCCGTGAACGGGCCGGCTCACCGAGCGACGCGGCCTCGGACGCTCCCGAAACCAACGTCGTTCGCCCCCCCGGCCGAGAGCCGGGCCAACGGGCTTCCCAGGGAGCAGATGCCGCGCGAAACCGGCGAGCGGGGAGCATCAGCCCTTTGATAGCCGCTGCCGGACAGCTCGAACTGGAACTCTTACAGGACCTGGAACGAGCGCTCTTACAGTTGAACGTCATCTCGCAGGAGCTTGAGCAGCGTTCTCAACGGCTCTCACGCCGCGAAGCCAATTACGCCGATGCCGCCGAAACCTTGCTGGACGCCCAGCAACAACTGGCCGCGCATCTGGGATCGCTGCTCGAACAGTTGCCAGAAAAACAGGCCGCCCCGACACGCGCCATCGCCTGACCCGGATCATCCGTGGAAACCCAAGCCGACGACTTGTCGTCGCTGCATGCGCCGCCCAACCAGCCGGTTCCGACAACAAGTTGTCGGTTTGGGTAGGACAAGGCGATTCGGTCACCAAAGCAGAGCAACAGTTGATTCTGAGACCGTTCTCGCTCAGAATCTCTAGCTGTGCCCCCTCATTCCGGGTGGCCGGGTCTGGACCGAAGGGAAGACCCGGAAATCGTGACGACCAGGGCCATTCGCTTCGCTGCCGACCCTGCCACCCCTTGCGGTTTCGATTGACCGGGCACAGCCTAGCAAGTAATCGCTCTGCGGAGGGGATACCATGACGGCTGCCGATGTTCTTGTGGACGAACTGCTGGCGCGTGGCGTGCAGTTCATTGCGACGCTCAACGGTCACGGGCTGGATCCGTTTTACCTGGCCTGTCGCCAGGCCGGTATGCGGATGATCGACGTCCGCAACGAACAGGCGGCCAGTTACATGGCCGAGGTCACCGGTCGACTGAGCCGTTCGCTCGGTGTCTGCGCGGTCAGCGGCGCCGTCGCGCATGCCAACGCCCTGACCGGCGTGCTGAATGCGCGGTTCGACGGTTCGCCCATGCTGCTGATTACCGGCATCACCCCGCTCGGACGGCTCGGTTTCGAGGACTTCCAAGACTTCAACCCCGTTCCCATGGCCGCCCCCATCTGCAAGTACGCCCGGATGGTGGACGCGCCGGAGCGAATCGGACAGATCGTGCACGAGGCGGTCACCGCAGCGACCAGCGGCCGGCCCGGGCCGGTTCATTTGGCGCTGCCGAAGGACGTGGCCTCGGCCGAAGTCGATCCGACAGGCGAGCCTCGGTCAAGGGTACGTTCCGGCGAAGTGCGTCTTCACGGTGCTGCTGAAACCGGCGTGGTCGAAGAAGCCGCCCGGTTGATCCAGCGTGCCCACAAGCCTGTCCTCGTTGCCGGCAGCGGGCTCTATTACTCCCACGGCGAAGCGGTTCTGGCCGAGTTCCTCGACCAACAGCAGATTCCCACCGTGCTGCCGATCTGGGACCGGGGCAGCATCACGAGCGAGATGGACGCATTCGTGGGAGTCATTGGCGCCGCAACCGGTGGTCCACGTGTGTTGCCGGATGCGGACCTGATTATCCTGGCCGGGGTGGAGTTCGATTACCGCATCGGCCAGCTCTCCCCGCCGATTGTGCGCGACGATGCCAAGGTCATCCGTATCCACGCAGACGAGAATTGCTTGCGGCAAGGACTGGAAGCCGATCTCAGCGTTTGCGCGTCACCGGCGACGGTTCTCGCGCAACTCAGCGATGCCTGCCGGCGACGAAATTGCCCGCCGGCCGCTGATTGGCTTTCGGAAGCTCGACAGCGGCGAGACGCGTATCGGCAGCAATGTTTGGCCGCGGCCGACAAGCTGCCGGCCGGCGCCAACGGCCGGGACGTGGTCCTTGCGATCCGAGAAGTGCTGACCGACGAGAGCATCCTGCTGGTCGACGGCGGCAACATCGGTCAATGGTTTCATCAGTTGCTTTTGGACCGCTGTCCCGGCCACTGGGTGACCTGCGGCCGCAGCGGGGTTGTCGGCTGGGGTCTGCCGGGAGCGATGGCCGCCCGCGCGCTGTACCCGAATCGGCCGGTGATTCTGCTCTCCGGCGACGGCGCCTTCACCTTCACCGTCGCCGAGCTGGAATGTGCCGCCCGCCAGCGACTCCCCTTTGTCGCCGTCGTGGCCGACGACGAACAGTGGGGCATCTCGGTGACCACACACAAGCGGGAGCACGGCGAGCCTCTTTACAGCACCCTCGGTCCCACCCGGCTGGATCAGGTGGCCGAAGGCTTCGGTTGCCGAGGCGTCCGCGTGGAGCAAAAGGAAGAATTGATCCCGGCACTGCACTCCGCCCTTGCCGCGGATCGGCCAACGGTGATCCATGTACCCATTGTCCCCAGCAGCCCCGCCGGCTGAGCTTGACGGCATGGATGCTGGCCGCTGTAAAATCACGAGGTGTCGTTGAGTGTGGGGCAGGCTTTCCAGCCTGCCATGCTGAAAAGCCTGCTCTGCAACACCCTTCAACTCGGAGTTGACAGACCACGAGTTCCGACAAGTTCTGGAGAATCTGCCATGCGAGCGTCCAGAAGCCGAAGCCCATCGATTCTGTCCGTTCTGTTTCCCGTAACAATTGCGATTCTGGCATCCGGCAGCGGTCTTGCCGCCGGTGAACAGGGCCGGCGGGTCGGGTCGCGGTTCGTGTACCTCGACGAGCAGAATCCTTACTACCCGAATTATGCGTTTCCCAAGCTGACGACTCCCATGTGGGTCGGCGAGCAGGGGGTTGACGCGGTCGTTCTCCTGACGATCGACGACATGGGACGCGCGACGCCGGTGGGATCGGTGCCCGGGTACGTCAAGCCGCCGGACGTTTATCAGCAGTTTCTTTTGCCCCTGGTCAACCGCCTGAAGAAATATCAGGGCCGGGCGCCGATTAGCATCTTCACCTGCCAGGCCGATCCGGCAGACGGAATGCTCCGCGCGTTCCTGCACGAAGGCGTCTCGCTGGAGGTGCACACCACGACGCATCCGGTTCCCCTGCTTCGCACTCCGCCGGGAACACCGGCCGGCGAACAAAGTCTGGAACTGGCCGTCCGCGACGTGTTCACCTGCCTTGCCAGCCTGAACGAGGTCCCCGAAGCCCATCCGGTCTGCCTGCGCGTGCCCGGCTGCGACGCACGCAACACCAGCTCCCCCCGGTTGTACGCCGAGATTCTCACCCGGCGGACGGCCAAGGGCGGGTTCCTGACCGCCGACAGCAGCATCTTCATGATCTACACTTCACAGGACAAAACCATTCCACGGGCGTTGGTCCTCGACGAAGATGGCACCGAACACTTTCACAACTACATCAAACACATTCGTTGGTGTCCGCATTACGTCAATAACGTGTTCAACTATCCTTACCCGTATGCAATCAACAACCTGATCTGGGAGTTCGCCGCGCTCGTCCCCGGCGACGCCCACGGTGTGCACGTCAACGGCTACAAGGACCCCGCAACCGTTGCGACCTGGAAGCGCGCGCTGGACGTCACCGTGCTGAAGCAGGGCCTGATGACCCTCTGTTTCCATCCGCACGGTTACATCGAAAACGAACAGTTGGTCGAGCTGATCGATTACTCTTGGAAAAAATACGGCAAGCGGGTTCGGTTCTTGAATTGCCGGGACGTCTACGACCGGCTGACCGAAAACGTTCTCGGCGGTCAGCCACTGCGATCGCCGTCCGGCGCCGATAACGGCGTGCGCCTGCTCGACGTGAACGCCGATGGCTGGCTCGATGCGGTCATCGGCAACTCGGCGTGCCGGCAAACACGCACTTGGCATCCGGCGACTCGAAGATGGAAAACGACTTCGTTGCCGCTGGCATTGGTCGCCAACGAGGACAAACCGGTGTCCCGCAGCACCGGCGTCCGATTCTTCACCGCCGCCCGGGACGGCCGGGCCGGACTGGCCGCAGCCAATGAGGATGTGACGGGCGTCTGGGAATTCGACGACGGCGCCTGGAAACCGAGTTCGATCCGCCTCCCCGTCGAGGTCGACGGAAAACCGCTCCTAACGGCGGCAAACGGAATCGACCGGGGCGTGCGTTTCCGCGATCTCACGGGCGACGGACTCTCCGACCTGATCGTCAACAATGAATCGCAAAACGCGGTCTTCCTGCGGACGGGGAAGCCCAATGGTTGGCAGCGCGCCGGCTTTGCCCTGCCTGCGAAAGGCTGTCTCGTCGATCAAAACGGCATCGACCGTGGGCTGCGGTTCGTCGATCTCGACAAGGACGGCGACGAAGACCTGATACTCTCCAACGACCAGGAGTACTGGGTCCAGCGTAATGACGGACCGGACAAGGGATGGTCGCAGCGGCTCTTATCGGGCAAAGCCGGGACTCCCGATGCGCTGCCCAAGATTGTCGCTGGCGGCAGGCAAAACGGAGTCTGGTTCCACAGCGGGGCGATGATCCTGGTCAACGAATTCACCGCCAAGCAGCCGGAGCTGATGCAGCGACGACCATTCGACGAGCTCCTGAAAGGCGCGCCTTAGTCCGGATCATTCGCCGGCTGCGTGTGTCGCACCCAAACCGACAACTCGTTGTCACACCCAAACCGACAACTTGTTGTCGCACCCAAACCGACAACTTGTTGTCGCACCCAAATCGACAACTTGTTGTCGGATCGGCAAAATGTACGGGCTCCACAGTATCTCCGACGACGACGAGTCGTCGGTTTGGGTATCTGCGTGCTATGTCTTGACGAGCCGTTGAATGCCTTGGGTCAGACTCAGGTCAATCTGCGGCTCCGAGAAGGCGACGTTGACTTCGTAGCCGCCCTGGGCGTAGGCCTCGGCGGTGGGGATGTACCACGGACCGCCGTCCCCGTAGGCCGCCGTCGCGACAAACCGCTGCGGCGCGAGTACCTGCGCGCGGAGTTGGTACTCGACGAACATCTCGGCCGGCAGGTGCAACAGCGTGACGTCGCCCAAGTGCAGGGAACTGAGCGTGATCGGGATTTTTTGCTCCAAGCGACGAAGCCAGGCCAGCGTAAATGCCGGCCGGTTGCGGTGGACGACGCGCTTGGTCTTGTCGGCGATTTGCCGTTGGAGCGCCTCTTGCGAGAAAATACTGCGGGGTGTCGGCAAAAGGTCGTGGGTCTGCCAGGAGACGTGTTCGATCGGTTCGGGACGTAGGGTTTTGGCGGCAGCCTCCATCCCCCGATAGATGCGTTCGGTTAGTAGTTGTCGATTCTCCTTCACGGCGCTGTTGTTGTACTTGCCGGTGTTCTGGTTGCCCGCGCAGCCGGTGAAATAGATCTGCGTGCAGGCGGGGTCGTCATGTTGCTGCTTGAGCCGGCGGGCCAGGCCCACAAACTCGCTGCTGACCCGTCCTTCCTGGCAGCAATAGCTGATGGGATGCACGGCATAATAGTGACAGGCCGCCACCTTGATCTGCTTGTCGTAGAAGGCGACGGTCTTCAGCCACGGGTCGATCACCCCGGCAGGCAGATGACGCACGTCGTCGCTGCCCGGAGCAACGCTACGGTTGGTCTTCACGGTTCCATCGGGACCAAGAATGCGCCGGTTCGATGTCACCTTTTCCACCTTCGCCTGCCCGGACGCGACGTGCGTGATCGGCCGCGGCTGCTTCAAGGCGTCCTTGACCGCCTGCCGGCCGCGGTCGAGACACCTGCGAAAGAAATCGAGGTCCACGTTGTGCGGCAGGTCTCCTTGGGCCTGCACAATCCGCTCCGCCTCCAGGCAGACAAACGGGGCATCGTGCTGGTGGACGCAGTGAACGGCGACTCGCTTGGGCGTAGTCTCAGCGGCGTCGGCCAATGCTTTTTGCCATTCGATGTGCGCCTCGTTGCACAGTCCGGTCCAGTCGACGGCGCAGAGCACAATCGGCTTTCCGGACCCCAGCAACACGAAACCGATTGCTTCCAGCGGGTCGTCGACGGCAGTGACCGGCGGGATCCAACCCCCGCACAGAGAATGGCCGACCGGCGGTGTCACGTCGAAGCGAAACGGAGCGAGCAACACGTTCATGGTGGTTTCCTCGACGGCGTTGGCTGGATGATTTCTCTTCGATTCTTGAGTATACTCTGAAGAACGTTGACCGAAACCATGAGATTGGACTTTTCGCACGAACGCGTCTTGGCGGTGGTCGCCCATCCGGACGATGCGGAGATGCTGTGTGCCGGCACGTTGGCCCGCGCCCAGGCCGACGGCGCCGCCGTCGGTGTTTGCGTCCTCTGCAACGGCGACAAAGGTCAGCCCTCAGACACCATCGAAAACCTTGCCGAAATGCGGCGAGAAGAGATGACCGCAGCCGCCAATCTGCTGGGGGCGGAACTGATGCTGGGCGAAGTCTCCGACGCCGAACTCTGCGACACGCCCGAATTGCGCAAGCAGCTCATCGAGTGGTACCGTCGCTTCCGGCCCACGCTGCTGCTCGCCCACTCTGCCAACGATTACCACGCAGATCATCGCGCGGCTTCGTTGCTCGCTGAGGCGGCTTCGTGGTTCTGTGCATCCGCCGGCCACATCACGGCCTCGCCGGCGATGAAACAACCCCCGGCACTGTGGTGGATGGACACCGTGAACCTGGCCGGCTTCGAACCGGGGTTCTACGTCGACGTCGGCGACTACGTGGAGCTCAAATGTCGGATGCTCGCCTGTCACAAGAGCCAGCTTCAGCGGGGCGCCGAAAGTGATTTTTCACCGCTTAAGCAACAGATGCTCCGGCAGTGCGAGATGCGCGGAGCTCAAGCCGGTGTCACGGCCGCGGAAGCGTTCCAAGAACACTTGGCCTGGAAACGTTCGCGGGCTTGGTGAGCCGTCCCTGTGGGCAAGTGCGAACCGATTCTCAGCTCTCCACGACGCGCGGCAACTGCCAGTCGCCCCAGTGTCCCAGGTAGTGGGTGTACGCCGGGTTGTCAGCGGTGTGTTGTTCCAGCCACTGCTTCGTTTCAGCGACGATCGCCTGTTCTTCCTCCAGCCGAAGTTGTGCGAGCAGCACTCGGCTGCGGAGGAACACGAAGTACGTGTCCAGCACGTCGCAACGGCAGTAGTCGTTGATCGCTTCGACCTGGCCGGCATCGTACATGTCCTGGATTTTCGAGCCGTCGATACCCGTTTTGCCCGGCTTGCCGATCAGGTTCGCCAGCAGGTTGAGGCCCCCTGTGCTGCGGGCTGCTCCGAAGTTCGAGATGAGGTCCATCAGGTCGATGTGAGCGTCGGTGTTGTAGCGGTTGCGGGACTGTTGGTAGCCGCGGGCAGCGACGTTGAACCACGCCGGCAGGCTCAATCCGTAGCGAAAGGCGGCCAACTCCAGCACGGGCAAATCGTAGCCCCGGCCGTTGTAGGTCACCAGGGTCGGCCGGTCGTAGTGCGACCAGCCCTGCCAGAACCGCCTCGTGATCTCGGACGGCCGGTACTCAGGGGCGTCCAGGACGGTCAGATCGAGCAATCGGCAGTCGCGGGCGATCTTGGCCACCGCGACGGAGATCGGCAGCATGAACGTCGACGGAATGACGTCATTGCCCCGCTCTTCGATCAACTCGGCCCGATACCGCGCGATCGCCTCCGCCGCCGTGAGGCCGTCGTTGGGATAGCGAACGCTGCCGATCAGCTCCCCATCGGCAACCGCCTCGACATCGAAGACCAGGTAGGCAACGTTATTTCTCTCAGCGGCCATGGCCCAAACCTCGAACTGATTGCAGCGTTATCAGTGTATGGCCCTTTTTCAGTCAAAGAGTGTCAGTTGCGGTCCTGCGGAATCCCGAGTCTGTCGCAAAATGAAGCGACCGAGCAGTGGAACAGCGAACGAATACTTTCCGTGCCGGTTCTTGTAGACCAGACCCGAATTGCTGAGCGTGACCAGCATTTGATTGACGTGACTGGGGCTGAACGGTTTCTTGAGGCTTGCCCGTGATTTTTCGACGACCTCCTGAACGGTGAACTCTGAGTCGCCGGTCTCAAGGTTGGCAATCACGGTGAGTAGCTCACGCTGTCTATCCGTCGCGCGCGCCCATCGCCCGGCAAAGAAGTCTGCGTCGAGCTTGCGCGTGATTTCCGTGATCGGAATTGGCGATGGTTCCTCCTCAGCCGTCAGCCTCTGCAAGAATGCGTCGAACACTTCTCTGCAAATGAACTGAATGAAATATGGGTAGCCACCGGAGACCTCAACGCATAGCTCAATCGATCTCTCGTCGAGATGCACGGGACAATCGGGGCTTTGTTCGATTGGCTTGACGATCGCATCGCGACTGTCCCGGTCATTCAATCGATCCAGGAACACGACGTGAAACATTCGCTCGGCAAAAGTCCGCGCGTCCACCAACTTCGGAAAGAGTGTCGGCAAGCCCGCCATCGCGAGCATAAACGGAATGCCCTTTTTCTGAATGGATTGAAAAACGTCCAACATGACTGACAATGGGTATTCCTCTTTCTCCGCGTGGTCTGAAAGATTCTGAGCTTCGTCGTATGCGAAAATCAAGCCTCGTGCGTCAGTAAGCCGCAAGCAGGACCAAACCAATTCCAGAACTGCTTTCAGCTTGTCGGACGCTATGCCGGGCGTCTTTTGATATAATGTCGTCATGATGTCGAAATTCAGCGTTTGACGTCTCTGGCTCGTTGTCGGCCGGAACCCCATTCCCTCAATTTCCTCGGTCGTTACCACCAGTGACGAAGTGACCACTGCAAGGTCTGTCATCAAACGAATCGCAATGCGGTCTTCGCTGATACTGGTTGATTCTGACAAGTCCGTCCCAACCCAGCGCCAGCCTTTTCGCATCGCGAGCGGCTTCAAGGTGTCCAACAGTACGGTCTTCCCGACGCCCCGTAAACCCGTGAGAATGAAGTTCTCGAAAATGGTCGATTGGTCAAGCAGCTTTTGGAACTCTGCAATCTCGCGCTGGCGACCTGCCAAGTGCGGCGGCATGTGTCCCGCGCCGGGCCGGAAGGGATTCTCAAACTGCCGTATTGTCAAGTTTAGTCTCCATTAGTTAATTGTCTAAATTTAGTCCACAAACTAAATTTATCAACCGGAATAACTCCTTGTCAATACCAAAATTTGCCCAACCGCGATGAACGAAAACCTTGAGTCGCAGCAGGCTGCCCAAGACGGCGAGGCCCGGGATCGCGAGGCTGAGGCGATCCGTGGACTGTCGACCGCGTATACGCGGATGCGCACCGAGATCGGCAAGGTGATCATCGGGCAGCAGGAAATCGTCGATGAGCTGCTGATCGCGTTGTTCAGCCGGGGGCATTGTCTGCTGGTCGGCGTGCCCGGCTTGGCGAAGACGCTGTTGGTCAGCACAACATCCCGCATTCTGCAGCTCTCGTTTCGGCGGATTCAGTTCACGCCCGACCTGATGCCCTCGGACATCACCGGTACCGACGTCCTGCAGGATGACCCGGAGACCGGGAAACGGACGTTCCAGTTTATGCAGGGACCGTTGTTTACCAACATGCTGCTGGCCGACGAGGTCAACCGCACGCCGCCGAAGACCCAGGCGGCTTTGTTGGAGGCAATGCAGGAACGGCACGTGACGGTCGGTTCCAATACATATCGGTTGCCGCAGCCGTTTTTCGTGCTGGCCACCCAGAACCCGATCGAGCAGGAGGGGACCTACCCGCTGCCCGAAGCGCAGTTGGACCGGTTCATGTTCAATATCGTGGTGAAATACCCGACGTCCGCCGAGGAGTTGCGGATCCTGAAGCAGACCACCAGCGGCGAAGAGCCGGAACTCACCACGGCGTTGACCGGCCGGCAGATTCTGGCGTTGCAGGAGGTGGTCCGCAAGGTTCCGGTGGCCGAACACGTGTTCGTTTACGCCCGCGATCTGGTGCGAGCCACGCGCCCGGGGGAAGAGGAATCGCTCAAGTTCATCGAGGAGTACATCTCGTGGGGCGCCGGGCCGCGGGCAGGGCAGTACCTGATTCTCGGCGCCAAGGCCCGGGCGATTCTCGAAGGCCGATTCCACGTCTCCACCGACGACGTTAAAGCGGTGGCTCACCCCGTGCTGCGACACCGCCTGGTGACCACCTTCCACGCTGACAGCCAATCGGTCAGCACAGACGACGTAATCGACATGCTGCTGGAAAAGGTCCCCGTCGAGTTGCAGAAGCGGGCAAAACAGGCCGCCGGCGGGTGATGTCGAATGGGTTCCCCTTTCCCGATAAGCGGAAACCGATGACGAGACGGCAGGGCCATCATCGTCGTGAAAGAAACACGGACTTCCGATGTGGAGGCGAACGCATGATTCCTATCGTCTTTCTGATGTCGTCTTGTCCTGGTTCACCGTGAACCTGCTTGACGCCACTCTCTCCCACGCGAGTGGGTCGGTCACATTGGTTGGTGTATCCGCGCGTTTTCGTTGTATTGGAAGCTGCCACCCGCGGGCTTTGCGGCCAGTGGACGTTCGACGCGGCCGGTGGTAGAATACTCTGCTCACGGCGGTCGCCAGTGTGACCGTTGTCAGCACCAAGCTCGAACCCATTCTTGCTGGCCCCAGAGCCGGTTCGTTATGGCACGTCCATTTGATATTGCGGTGATCGAAGGCGATGGCATCGGTCCCGAGGTGACGCGGGAGGCCGTTCGCGCCGTTGAAGTGGCAGCCCGGTTATCGGACGCGGCTTTCGAGTGGACCCACTATCCGTGGGGAACCGATTTTTACCTCGAACACCGCCGGATGGCCGCCGATGACTTTCTAGATCAACTGGCCGGTCACGATGCCATTCTGCTCGGCGCCGTCGGGCACCCGGATGTGCAGGATCATATTACGCTGAATGGGCTGCTGTTGCCAATTCGGCGGCGGTTCGATCAATACGTTTGTTTGCGGCCGTCGTATCTCTATCCGGGTATCGAAAGTCCGCTCCGCGACAAGGCGCCCGGATCGATCGACATTCTTGTCTTCCGCGAGAACACCGAAGGGGAATACGCAAACGTCGGCGGCCGGCTGTACGCGAACAGTGCTGCGGACATCGCCGTGCAAACATCCGTTTTCACACGCCGCGGCTGCGAGCGAATTATCCGGGCCGCGTTCCAGAAAGCCGCCACCCGGCCCCGGAAACGTGTTGCGTCGATCACCAAGAGCAATGCGCAAGGTTACGGCATGGTGCTGTGGGACGAAACGTTCGACGACGTGGCCGCCGAGTTCCCGGAGATCGAAACCGAATCGCTGTTGATCGACCGGGCGGTGATGGAGTTCGTCCGCCGGCCGGAATCGTTTGACGTGGTGGTGGCCAGCAACCTGTTCGGCGACATTCTGACCGATCTGGGGGCGATCGTCGTCGGCAGCATGGGTCTGGCTGCCAGCGCGAACATCGATCCGGCTCGCAAGGGGCCGAGCATGTTCGAACCGGTACACGGTTCGGCGCCCGACATCACAGGACAAGGCATCGCAAACCCGTTGGCCGCGATCCTCTCGGCTGGTATGATGCTGGATCATCTGGAACTCGACGCTGCAGCTTCGGCCGTCAACAAAGCGGTCGCCGATTTACTCGCCCACGGCGGACCACGGACTCCTGATTTGGGCGGCGATGCCACAACGCACGAAGTGGGCTCGGCGATTGTGGAGCTGATTGCGGCCATCGGCTCTTCGACGGAGGGATGACATGGACAAGAAGGTCGCCGACATCTACCTCGATAACAACGCCACGACGCGTCCGTTTCCGGAAGTGATTGAGGCCATGGCCCGGCACTTCGGCGAGAGCTACGGGAACCCAGGCAGCCGGCATGCGGCCGGGCGGCAGGCACGGAAAGTGTTGGAAGACGCCCGCGAATCGATCGCTGCCATTCTGGGCGCCGATCCCGGCGAAGTGATTTTCACTAGCGGTGGTACCGAATCGACCAACCTGGCGATCTTCGGGTCCACGCAGACGACACCGGGAATGGTCGCACTGACCGCCGGTGAGCACCCCGCCACGATCGAGTCTTGCCGCCGCCTTGAATCGCAGGGATGGAAGCTGCACACGCTGAACGTCGACTCTGATGGTCTTCTTGTTCCCGCACAATACGAAAGCTTGCCCTGGACGGAGCTGAAGCTGGTCACGGTGATTCTCGCGCACAACGAGACCGGCGTGATCCAGGACGTACAACCGTTGGCCGAACGCTGCCGGGAACACGGTATCCCATTTCACATCGATGCCGTCCAGGCGATCGGAAAGATCCCGGTCCACTTTCACGAACTGGGGGTTTCGGCGCTGAGTCTGGGGGCTCACAAGTTTCATGGGCCTCGGGGTGTCGGCGCACTGTTGCTGCGCGACGGGGTTCAATTGGCGCCGGTGCTTTTCGGCGGCCATCAGGAAGCCGGCCGGCGACCAGGGACCGAACCGGTTGCGCTGATCGTCGGAATGGCGCGAGCGCTGGAAATCTGGCATGCGGACCAATCAAACCGCATCAGGAAGCTAACCGAGCTTCGCGACCGGCTCGAAGAGGGCCTCCAGCAAACATGCAGCCGGGTGGTTGTAAACGGCTCGCCTCGGCATCGGTTGCCGAACACCCTGAATATCGCGTTTCCCGGTCTCGACGGCGAAGCCCTGTTGGTCGCACTGGAGTTGGAAGGAATCGCCTGCTCCTTGGGCAGCACCTGTGCCAGCGGCTCTGCAGAGCCGGCGCCTGCACTGGTTGCCATGAATTGTCCGGCGGAGGTTTACACATCATCCGTCCGCTTTTCAGTGGGGATGGAGAACACCGTTGAACAGATCGACGAGGCTGTCCGCAGGATTGCGGGCATCGTCCAGCGGCTGCGGGAGTCTTCCCAGGCCACAGTGTGAATGTGTCAGAAACCATCGACGGTTGTGAGATCAACAAAGATGTTGAAATCGACCGGCAACGGAGGATACTTGCCTGTGACCGCCTCAGAACCGTTTCTGCTGTTGAGCGAAAACCGATTCGCCTATTCCACCCTGAACCAGCGACAACACCGGTCTCGCTGGGGCAGCAATGCTCTGGTTTACATTTACGGCCCGAGCGGCGTCGGCAAGTCACATCTTCTCAGGCAGTTTGCCCGTGATACACGGCGCAAACAAATGGACGCCCGCATGACCCATGTGACGGCCAGCGATCTCGCTGCACAATGTGCCGCGGCATCCGACACGAGTTCCCTCGCGGAGTTCCAGCACAAGTACTGCAATCTCGACGTCCTGGTTTGTGAAGATCTGCAGACACTGCAACGCCGCTATGAAACACAACGGCAGTTGGTTTCCTTTATCGACAACATACTGTTTCTGGGAGGACGGGTTGTGTTGAGTTGCCGGCGGAGTCCCGGCGAATTGCAGGACAGCTTGAGGCGATTGGTGAACCGCTGCCACGGCGGTGTTTGTGCGCAGGTCAGACTGCCCTCGCACTCAAGCCGCGCAGCGCTGCTGAAGCATTTTGGCCGTACACGTCAGATTCCGCTTCCCGAGGATGTCATCCAGGTGCTGGCTGATCGTCTACCCGTTTCTCCGCGCGAGCTTTTGGCAGCCGCCATTCAAATCGAAGCAACCAGACGCCTGGAACGTTCCTCAACCATTACTGTCCGCCTGGCTCGCCGGTTCCTCGCGCAGGATGTGAAACCGCGCTCGCTCACCATCGCGGAAATCACGCGCAATGTGGCCTCCTCATTCGGCGTCCGTTTGGCCGACATCCGCTCACAGACACGTCTTTATCGCCTGATGCTGCCCCGTCAATGCGCCATGTACCTCGCACGAGAACTGACCACTGAACCACTGATCACAATCGGCAAGTACTTCTTTCAGCCCCATCACAGCACCGTCGCCCATGCCTGTAAGCGTATTCGTCGAATCCTGCCCGACGACCCCAAACTTCGACGACAGCTTACTCAGATTCGCCGATCCCTTTGTAACGCAACGACCTCGGATTTCCTGGCTCACGAACAAGTGTCCAAAAACCGTTGAGAACATGATGCGTTCCGTCGACGCAGTCGTTCACAACCCGCTGGTGGCAAAAGCCCTGTGGACGACCACATGAGACACCACCGTCTAATGAACAGAATACGACTGCCTCTTCAACACGAAATCCACACCAGGGAATGTCACTTGAGTCGTGATAACATTTGTGGTACCATAGAGTTTCGTTCGCAACAGCCACCAAACTCAACACGTCAGCCGCTGGCTGATACTACTACGAATACCTAAAAATATTCGCTCCCGAAAGCAACCATTAAAACACCACTTTTCCGGAGGATACCTGCCCACAAACAATCAGCAGGACGCCTCACAACTCTCAGCAAACTCTTGTTGCCGACTGATTAACGGCAGATAGAGTGCGGAAAGACGGCTGTGCTACTATGAAATTGCATTGTCATCGTCCCTCGCTGGCTACAGCATTGCAGGTAGTGAGCGGGGTTGTTCCGGCACGGACACCAAAAGATATTCTTAAGAATGTGAAGCTTCAGGTTGCCGACGGCCGAGCTACGCTGATTGGTACTGACCAAGAGATTGGTATTCGTTACGAGATTGCTGGAATTGAGACGGATTCCGTTGGTGAGACACTACTTCCGGTGAGTCGGGTCATCGCCATTCTGCGTGAAATTCAAGAGGACGACGTTCATTTTGAGGTGACCGCTGATGCCGTTTGGATTCGTGCCGGTCATAGCGAGTTCCGTCTCTCGGCTGAGGACCCGGCTGAGTTTCCTCCCGTGACGCCGTTCGAGGAGGAGCAGTATCATAGTGTGTCCGCCCAGACGTTCAAGGAAATGATTTGTCGTACAGCATTCGCGACGGACGTGGAAAGTACTCGCTATGCGTTGGGGGGGGTTCTGCTGCAACTCGAACCGGCGACTATTACCATGGCGGCGACCGACAGCCGTCGGCTCGCGCTGACCAAGTCGTCGTGTCGCTGTGAGGGCGAGGGTCACTTAGAGAATAATCGACCCATTGTTCCCTCCAAAGCCATGTTACTGGCTGAACGGAGCATCTCCGATGCGGATGAGGATCTTTTTATCGCTGTACACGCGAACGATCTGCTAATAAAATGCTCCAATTTCACGATCTATAGTCGGCTGGTTGAAGGGCGATTTCCTCAATATAACAGTGTGATTCCGACAGAGTCTAATGTCACGATCGACTTAGTGGTGGGGCCGTTTTACTCTCTGGTGCGACAGGCGCAGATTGTCACGGACGAAGAGAGCCGTGGCGTCGACTTCAGTTTTTCACATGGGCTGTTGACGCTGAATAGCAAAGCTGCTGATGTGGGGCAATCGAAAGTCGAGTTGCCGATTAGCTACGACTATGCCGAGCTGACGATTACATTTGATCCACGTTTTGTTGCGGAATTCTTACGAGTCCTCAAGCCAGAAAAGCAGGTGAAGTTACAGCTCATCGATGGCGAAAGCGCAGCCGTGTTCCGCACCGAGGACTCCTATACGTATGTGATTATGCCCTTGTCGAGGGATCATTGAAATGCTCGGTAACGCGTCTGGGCCACAACAGTTGTCACTTGCATTGTCAGAACTGGTTGCGCTGCGGGGTTTGGCCCGTGTCGGTGGTCATGCACAACTGCAGTCCATCTGGAACGAGGTGGCGGGTGCGAAGTTGGCACTGCACACGAGGGTCCTGGGAATCAAGCGTGGTGTCCTGCAGATTGCCGTGGGGAATGCGCCTTTGCTCGCTGAGCTGATATCCTTCCATAAAGCGTCGCTCCTACAATCAGTGCAGGCGCGGCAAGTCAGTGTGAAAATTTGCGACTTGAAGTTCCACCTCCAGAGTGACATTTCACCTACATAGAAATACTTTCGGAACGGACTCTCCTCAAGTGAATGAACCACGAAATCATGAAGCGCCTACGAACCAGCCTGATGAGGAACGCTACACGGCAGAGACGATCCGCGCCTTGAAGGGCATCGAAGGGATTCGGATGCGGCCGGCGATGTATATCGGTGATACCACTCTACGTGGGTTACATCACCTGGTGTATGAGATCGTCGACAATTCAATAGACGAAGCCGTCAATCAGCATGCGAGCGTGATTGGTGTCAAGATTAATGCAGATGGAAGCGTGACCTGTGTGGATGATGGTCGTGGCATTCCGGTCGGTCAGATGACAGACAAGGAGAATCGCTCGGCTTTGGAGGTCGTACTGAGTGAAATCCACGCCGGTGGCAAGTTCGATCGCAAGAGTGGCTATAAGACAGGCACGGGTGGGTTGCATGGAGTTGGTATTACAGCGGTCAATGCGCTGAGCGAGTGGTTGGAGGCGGAAATTCGCCGCGAGGGACATGTTTGGACGATGGAGTTCAGTCGCGGACATGTTGTGAACGGGCTGCAGAAACTTGGGAAGAGCGAGACAACGGGTACGAAAATTCAATTCAAACCGGATCCGGAGATTTTTCCAGATACAAAGTTCGTTTACGACACAGTGAGCAAGCGGCTGCAGGAGCTAGCGTTTTTGAACGCCGGTGTTCGCATTCGCATCTCGGATGACCGCAGTGGTCAAGCTGACGAGTTCTATTACGAGAATGGGTTAGTAGAGTTTGTCAAGTATCTGAATCGGACGGAGAACCCGGTGATCTCACAGGTCATCAGGATTCAGGGCTTACAGGAGGACGTGGAAGTTGACGTCGCGATTCAGCACAATACGGGTTACTCCGAGAACGTGCGCACCTTTGCGAACAATATCAAGAACATTGAGGGGGGCACGCACCTGAGTGGTTTCCGCAGTGCGTTGACCCGTGCAATCAGCAATTATGGGAAGAAGGAGAATCTGTTCAGGGACTTTGCACCGACGGGCGATGATTTTCGTGAGGGTCTAACCGCCGTCATTTCCGTGCGCATGCCGGAGCCGCAGTTTGAAGGGCAGACAAAAACGAAGCTCGGCAACAGCGAAGTGGAAGGCATTGTGACGTCGGTCGTCTACGAAGGGCTGACCAAATTCTTGGAAGAGAACCCTGTCGACGCGAAGCGCGTCGCCAGAAAGGGCATTGAGGCCGCCGAAGCCCGTGAGGCGGCCCGGAAATCCCGGGAAATGGTCCGTCGCAAAGGAGCATTGACCACCGGTGGTCTGCCGGAAAAACTGCGAGACTGTCGCAGCCGCGACCTGGAGAGTACGGAGTTATACCTTGTGGAAGGCGACTCGGCCGGTGGATCGGCCGATAGCGGCCGCGATTCGAACACGCAGGCCATTCTTCCGCTGCGTGGAAAGATTCTCAACGTCGAGAAAGCCCAGTTGGTCAAGGTCCTGGACAACGCAGAGATCTCAAACATCTTCAAGGCCATCGGTGTGCCGCCGGGCGCTCAGTTGGAAGAGATTGGCAAGCGACGGTACGGCAAGCTCATTGTGATGACCGACGCCGACGTAGACGGCAGTCACATCCGCACGTTGCTGTTGACGTTTATCTTTCGGCACATGCGGCAGTTGGTGGAACATGGTTGTGTCTACATTGCGCAACCGCCGCTGTACCGTGTCGTGCAGAAGGGCAAGACGCGGTATGTGCAAACACATGAAGAGATGATGGGCGAACTGGTCGAATTAGGCCTCAGTGGGAGTTCGGTCCTTTGCGCCGACGGCACCGTGTTCGACGGGGACCACGTCCGCAAGCTCGTCGATTTAGTCAGCCAGCTGGAAGAACCGTTGGAAACGCTGGAGCGTCGCGGAATTGATCTCCGCTACCTGGCAACACACCAGCCAACCGACGAAGGTTTACTGCCGCGGTATCGTGTTTTTCTTGGCACGCAGCAGCATTGGTTCGCGCGGAAGGCGAACGTCGACAAATTTCTGACCGACGAGGAAGCCCGCCGGGGCGAAGAGTTGCGTGTCGCCAATGAGGCCGAACAAGTCGCTGGGCCGGCCGCTGCAGAACAGACCGTCGACACAGACCAAGAGCTTCAACAGCTTCCCGAAGCCACACTGCAGGTCGTGGATCTGCACGAAGTCCGGGCGATCAACGAGACGCTGCGCAAACTCAAGGACTACGGAATCTCCCTGCACGATCTCCTCCCGGCCGGCAACCGCAACGGAGAACAGTTTTTCCCGTTCGTCATCAAGAACGACGACGGCCGGTTTCCGCTGGGCAGCCTGCGCGAGCTGTTGCCCACCTTGCGCAACATGGGTGAGAAGGGTCTCAGGCTGACCCGCTTCAAAGGCCTGGGCGAAATGGACGCCGAGGAGCTGTGGGAGACCAGCATGGATCCCGAGCAGCGCGTGCTCTTGCAGGTCATCATGGAAGACGCCGCCGCCGCCGATGAAATCTTTCGCGTCCTGATGGGCGACCATGTCGAACCCCGCCGCGAATTCATCGAAAAACACGCACTGGACGTCAAAGACCTCGACGTGTAATGCACGGTGCTGCAACCGGCTGGAGCGGTCGATCCAGTGTGGGCATCGCCGTTCAAACGCTATTGCCTCAGGTGTAGCGATCACGGATGTCCCGTTGATTCGCTCCTTCGACGGCTTCTGTTTTCAGTATCGCGAGCTGATAGTCCTGCCACACTTTGCGGTATATAGACTTGGGCATGCATGCCAGAAATGAGTCTACTGCCAGCCGGACGTTGCAGGGTTGCCCGGGTTGGCTGATTTGTGCGTAGTCGTCCCAAATCAAGAAGCCGCCGGATCGCAGGAGCCCCCAACAGAGAATTGAGTCAAACAGGACCATCGGCGCAGAGTGGTCCCCGTCAATGTAAACAATATCGAAGCTGTCGCCCGATAACGTTCTGAGCACGTCGAGAGACCGACCGTCGTAGATGGTGACTTTCTTTGCGTGGTGTGAGAGATTGCGGTGCGCGACCTTGCCGGTCCCCCAGTGCCAATTGTCGATCCCTGTGTAATGCGACTTTGGATGAATCAGCACGTGATCGAGCATCCAACAGCCGGAGCGTCCCTCCAGGATGCCGATCTCTAAATAGGAGACGGGACCGTCGACCAGCGGGGCCAAATGCTTTTCCCACTGCTGGAGGTCGTGTAGCAAGTTTCGTCGGTGAAACTCGTAGCGGCTCAGAAGACTTGAACCTGGTTCGTGTGAGGATTCCATAATCGCTCCTTGTGCGTGCGGTTGACGTCGCGGGCTGCAGCGGGCATGTCGCCGCGGCCGTGCAGGATCTTGACCGGGCCGCGGGCAATGCCGAAAAACTGTGTGCGAAAATTCCACTCGCTCGGCAACACGTGCAGGCGGACGTCCGTATCGGCAATGGCTGAGGCGATGTATGGCTGATCCGGCTTCTGGGGGTCAGGGTGGCCGGCCAGGAATCCCTCTTGGTCTAGACTTCGGTAGCGCTCGGCTGCCAGCCGCCACATCGCTTGCGTGGCGTCGCCCGACCGGTAGACGATCACACCACTGTTCGGCGGCCGCAGGCCCTCCCGGCGATGAAAGGGTGCTGCAGACTGCCGGATGTCGAGCTCCTTGGGTGCCGGAGCCATGCAGACGTCAAAGCAGTCCAGCAGATCGAACAGCGGCCTGGGCGAGGCGATGCAGTAGGTATCGGTATCGAAGTAGATCGTCCTCTCGTAGGGTGACTCTCCGAGCTGGAAGATCTTGGCGTCGTACTTGCCTTGATGACCCGAGTCGCCCAGGACGGCGATTTCCGTTTCCGGATCGACGGCCCGCAGCCGCGCCATCGATTGGCGGGCCTCGGCAAGATGCCATTCACCATAGGCGATGTACAAGTATCCGTGTTTCATGGGACCGTTTGCCGCGGCTTGAAATGGGCTCGTTTTTCTTTCGGCACAAACAGCGGATGGGCGGCCAACGACTCGTACTCGATTTCCATGGTGTGCGGGATGGCCGCACGTTGTTTCTCATCCCAGTATTGATACTTGATCTCTGCGATCACGCCGGCGCGCCGGCCGTACTTCCAGAGCTCCCGTGGCTCCTCGCTCCAGTTGATGCGCTTCTCGGATTTTCGGATGCCGGCGATCGGCCGACGCATCAGCACAACAAGAGTCTGGTTGTCAGCGAAATGGTGGGCGAACCGGCAGAGGCCGGGACACTGGACGACGATTCGAGGACGACGACGGACGATCGGCTTGAACTCGTCCAGGTTGTCGACATGGAACTCGTTCTCATCGACGTACTGGTACCCGGTGTCGTGCGCGATCATCTTGCCCGCGATCGTCGTTCCGGATCGCTGCGGTCCGGTGACCAGCACCGTTCGGAAAACCTTCAGATGCTCAAACATTTGCGTTACTTCGACAATTGGCCGACCTTCTTCACTGCCCGCCTCAGGAGCGCCGGTCGGTCGATTCCCAATCTTCGGAAACTCTCACCCCCGCTGTGCGCGGCAAAAGCGTTGTAGACGAGCAAGTTCTTCCACCCCGCACGCAGCGCCCCCAAACACCATGCGTTGTCGGCGCCCAGACCGCTTTCAAACTCCGGAATCTCCCGAAGCGGCCCTAGCTCGGCGATCGCGTCCCGGTGCAACAGCACACAGAAGAAGGCCAGGGTTCGCTCCGGCGTCACGTCGTCACGCCGGCAGAGCTCGGCGCAGGTCACAGGGTCGGATAAGTCTGCCGGCGTCTGCTTCAGACCGGCCAGGGCCAAGCGTCTCGGATTTCGCAGCGATTGGTGCCCCTCGTCACCAGTCAACGGTGCTGTCAGCGCCACCCGTGGAGAGTGCTCCAGTTGTCTCCTCAAATTCGGAATGCAAGCGGGGCCGACGTAGCAATCGTTGTTCAGCACCAGGACATGTCTGCCCCGGCTCACTTGCAGTCCCTGATTGACGGCCCGTGTAAAACCAACGTTTGTTTGATTTCGGATGATGGATAGCTTCAAACCCAAGAGGTCCGCTTGTTCCCGAACGACCGAGAGCACCCATCGTTCCGATCCGTTGTCGACATAGACGACCTGCAACGGTCCTCCATACCATGCAAGATGGTTGAGGCAGTTGAGAGTCAAGTTCTCGCAGTTCGAGGCGGGCATCACAACCGAGATCGGATCGGCCGAATGCGCGGTGTCTCCGGAACGTCTCGCCTCTGCCAGCGACCCCGTCGTCTGCCTCGTCGACGGCCCGCCTAGCGTGTCTGATGAAGTTGGATGAAAAGTGATGATATCGCAGATTTCTCTGAACGGCGGTAGAAGTCCAAACGTTATGTCGAGATTCGTCTCTTACCGTCCACGACTTTGTGGTCGCCGTTCCGAAGTGGCTGGGAGTTGTCGTGAAGTGTCCATTGATGTTATTACCTGACTCCTCGGTGCGTAGAGGAGCAGTGCCGCGCCCACGGCAATCCACAGCGAAGGCACCTGCTTGCAAAACCGGACCATCGTGGTCACTGCCCACGCTGCGATCGTGAACAATATGAGCCAAGCGTAGTGACGTAGGACCGGCTCATGCCGGCCACTCTCATGTACGCGCTGGGATGAATCATCGGCCGGGATACCCGGCCCTACGTGGCTCTGAAGTCCTCACGGTGACCGCGTGCTAATTGGACTTATCTTCTTGCTCTCTAGGGCATGTCTAGTTGGGGTTCTTCCAAATACTGATGTGACCGCAGGCGTGGCCGCAGGCGATCCAGCGGCCATCCGGGCTAATCGATAGTGCCGTGAAAGTCCAACCCTCGTCGGTGAAAACCGCCAGGGGGCGAGGAGTTCGGAATTCACGGATCAGTTTCCAGTCATTTGCACGCCACACACGGAGATGCGAGGGCAAATAGAACCCGCCGTTGCTTTGTGCCGTTACGAGGGTCTTGCCGTCCCGCGAAATCGCGAAACAGGCGAAGTCCAGCCCAATCTTGTGCGCCTGCATCCAGCGGGTCATCTTGTGCGTCTTGGCGTTCCATTCCACGACCCGTCCCAGCCACGTCGACACCAGCACACGCTTATCATCCGGTGAAACCAGGATCTTCTCCGGGCGTTTGTAAAGTACATCTTCAACGCCGTATTGGCCAATCCGCTTTCCAGTTTTCAGACTCCATTCCTTCACAAGATATCCATCCCTACTGGCCGTGAGCAGCGTCGAGCCATCGGCCCGGAAGGCGACGTGTGTCGCGCCGGGAAAGCCAGCGGGAATGTTCGGACCGGCGGCTTTGCCGTCGCGCGTTCTCCAGCTTCTGATTGTATTGTCCGCCAAGCTGTAGCCGCCCAGCCTTCTGCCGTCGCGCGAGAAAGCGATCGATTGCACGCCGTCGGCGGAAAAACGGTCGATCGTTGTGGTCTCCTTCCAACGCCCGAGATCCGCGATGTGGATCACAAATTCTCGATCGACGACGGCCAACAGCTTGCCGTCATTCGAAATGGCAGAGAGATCGGCGTGCCAGGCTTTCGCGAGTTCGGTTTTGCGTTCTGAGCCGTCGCTCGTGTTCCAGAACTTGACCGCGCCGTTGTCGCCGACTGAGACAAGCAGTTCGCCCCCCAAAGCGTAATGCAGATCCCGGATTGCTGCGGGATGTGCGAGCCAGACCGCCTCCCGCTGCGAATGAAACTCCACCGCGGGTGCAAACCAGAGCCAACCAAGCCAAACCGCGAGCGCCGTCATCACAATTTTCCTCCAGTGTAGCGTGATGAAGCTGATCCGCATTCTCCAGCATCTCCATCGGCCTCTCGGACCAAGCAAGCCAATCAACGCAATCGTATTATGGAAGGATAGTGACGGTTGCGTCCACCGTCACAGTCGACTTCAGCGTCGCGGGTCCGCCGCGCCGGTGTGACGTCGTCGGAGAAAAGGTGATCAAATCGTAGATTTCGATGAGAGGGTCGGCGCCGCCATAGAAGATCTGCACGTCGTATCTGACACTCCACGACTTTGTCGTCGTCCCGGCGTTAGCCCCAGGTGGTTCCCAATATCCGCTGATGACATTACCTAACTGTTGCTCCGTGTGCGCGCCACCCCCCTCCGCCGGTTGGGCAACAATGGTTTTTGATAACACGGCAACACCGGCAGCCGGGCGGATTGTCCAAAATCCTCCAGTCTTCTTCTCTGTGGCGGCAACGCTGAACTGGAACTCGATTCGAAACCTGTTGGCACCGGTCGCGAAGCCCAGTGCGCGAACGGTCATGGTACCCGCATCTTTGCCACCAACGGTGTTGCATACATTGCCACGTTCAATTGTATTTGTTCCGGTGACGCCTGTCGACCCGGCGATGGCGTCTAAGCTACCGTCCGTACGATGGCCCCATTGACCATACCAGTAGTCGGTGCGCGGAAATGGAAGTATTGGCATAGTAGCTGGCCCTCTAACTTGGCGGAAGCTGATTCGCTCTGGTACAGCACCAGCCGAGAATGTAAAGCCCTTTCCTCCATAGCTGCCTACGAAGTTCCACGAATTCGTAATAGACCCAACCGCTGGAGGGGCGGCGCCCGCTGCCGCAACAACGGTGATTTGGGCCGTACCGGTGTCCGTGCCGAAGGCATCAGCCACTTCCAGGTTCAGCAGGTAAATGTCACCGTCAACGAGCTGTGACGGGACAGCGACCATGAGCTGGCCGGTTGTCGGATCGATCCCGAAGACGTCGGTGGGATCCCCGCCGGTGATGGTGTAGGTAGGATCCCCCGTGAAATTGTCGGCGAACGCGTTGCCCACGGCATCACCGAAGATGGCATCCTCGGGGACGGAGAACTCATAGTAATCGGGATCGTCGTCATCGTAGAACTCGGGCGGAATGTCTGGACCGGACGATTGCCCAGGACAGTGGCATGAGCATGAGCCGGAACTCGCCAAGGAGGACGAGGCGACGACCAGTTGCGCCGCTCGCGCGCCAGATTGTTGATGTTGTTCCAATGTGCTGCGCTAGGCTCGGAGTGTGAACGTAGTACGCGAAGCCTGATTTGCGGCGCGACGCTGCAAATTGAGACAATCAATTTGCTCGAAGTACTGATTCGGACAACTTGTACCGCGCATAGTTGTCACCGGGACTGTGAAGCGGTCCAAGAATCAGACGTCTCACGATTCCTTCTGCTCCTTGGGCCTTCCGGTCGGGAGGCTCACTCGAAACACAAATCTCTCGTTCACCGAAACCACCCCTCGGTCAATGATTTCTGCGCCGCGCTGAGCGCCTCGATCTCTTCGTCGAGTTCCTGATGCTCTTTGGAGCCGGCGTCGAGCTGGTTCCGCCGCTCCCTGAGACGCGCGACGATCCGGACAGCCACCGGGGCGAGGCGTTTTGTGGCCTGAGTGATCATGGCCGCTCTCGTACCGGCGAACCCCAAGCGAGCCAGCACGGCCATCAAGAAGTCGGCGCCGAGGTAGCTCAGTAAAGCTGAAATGAGCGCAGTCATGCGGAAGCTCCTGCATCCAAATAGTGCCGTCGGAATGCAGCCAGCGGCGCGGCCAATAGACCCCACAACCAGGAGATCGGGGCGTCCTTGTCTTTGGCCTTCTTTTCCAGCCGGTCGACGAAATCCTGGAGTTTCTCGTGCCTGTCAACCTTTCGGGCGAGGGGTGCGACAATCGCTTGGACGATCTGGCGAATTTTCTCTGCATCGACGACGTCCGTTGACTCAGCGGAAGCCGGTCCGCGTTCTTCAGATCGCTCAAAATGTTCGATCTCCTGAGTCTCCAACGCGACTTCGATGGCCGCGTAGTCGTCGGGGTGCGCCCGGCGAAAGATGACGTCGATGGGCAGCGTTTCCCGCTCACCCAGAAGCGGCCTGACTTTCTCTTCAATTAACTTCACAACCAGCCCTTTGAGGCCCAGATGCTGCTTCTCCACGAGCACCAGCAGGTAGAGCGGATCGGGATTCGCCCCGGATGCGTCCACGGTCGCTTCGAATCGGGCCGGCTGCGTCCGCTCGGCCACGATGTTCAGAACCGCCTTCCCTCCGCTCAGCTCGGCGATGGCCCGCTTGGCCGGCCCTTTCAAGAACCTCAAGAACTTCGGCGTCTCCGTTGAGGCAAGACCGACGAACGTGACGTCAGACCAGTCGAATTCTGCTGCAGCGGCCGGTTCGGGGATCGCTGAAGGCGGTGACCCTTGGGAGGCACCAAGTTGCGGCGACGGTGTCGCAATGGGATCGGGTGAGGGTGTGGGCCGAGGCGGAACGCCGATGAGCGCCTGAGGCACTCCCACTAATGCTCGAAAGACGCCGTCCAGCCATTCCAAGAAATGATTTCGACTTTGCCGTTCGTATCCAGATCGGACCTCTTCAGAACCGGCCGGCCAGAATGTCGGCGCTTGGGCGAGGGTCGACTTTGTTTTGGCCCGGACCGCCTCGGCGACCTCCGGGCGGTCCCAACCTCCGTTGCGCCAGGTGACGTATTCGACCCGGTATCGGTCAAAGTGACCCGCGCGAACATCGGCCTTGAAAACATCACAAGCCGGACATTGCCCGTCGGGGAAAGTGAAGACATACAGGGTCGGCTTGCTGGTTGCCGTTCCCTCTAACCCCTTGACGGCGTCGTAGGCGGCCCGAGTTGCCGCGAAGGTGATCCACACGCTGCTCGAAGCGTTCCCACCGTGCAACAAACCGATGACTTCGCCGCGGGAGTTGAACAACGGGCAGCCGCTCATGCCGTGCATCGTCTGGAAGTCGACCATATTGACCCGTAATCCCGGTCCCACAATCGCCCCGCCGGTGATCTTGCCCCGCATCACGACGCGATTCTCGGTGTCACCGCCAGGATAACCGACGCAGTAGACTTGCTCTCCCACTTGTGGGGCCTGTGTGCCGACCGACGCAAACGGATAGCCGCCCCCCTCGCAGTCGAAGACAACTGGACCATCCAATTCACTCGACACATAGACGCGGCGGGCGCTGACCCGGCGGTCGCCGAACTGGACCGCGACCGTTTGCTGCTTGGACCCGGTGCAATGCTTGGCCGTCATAATCAGGCCCGACTCGGAGACGCAAACGGCCGTGCAGCCGCCGACGATCTTGACGACCGCCCGATGGTCGTCCGCCAAGCAATGTCTCACACACGTCAGCAGTATGGCGATTGCCAGAACGAACCGTTTCATACCAACGTCCCCAAGTAATCGACCTTCGGACTGTTCCCCAAATCATTCGGCGTGGTGACCGAGTAATGTTTCCGGACAAACGATACTTCATCTTCGCTGAAGGATCGGGCAATGAATTGAGAGCAGATGCCGCCGGCCGTCTTGTGACTGGCTTCGGCGATTCGCCGCCGTATGGCCGGAGTGGCCTTGATCCACCGGATGAATGGGAAGTTCATCAGCGCGATCAGGCGGATATTACACCACTGGTACTTGCCGCCCAGGTCGCGAATCATGCGGTCCTTGACGGCTTCACGGTCGAACGGTCCTTTAACGCGGAAGATGGACAGCTTGTTGGGAAATCGCCGCACCACGCTCCGCAGCGGCTCGACGACACCGTCCTTGCCTTCCTCGTAACCGACCGACATCAGCCGTGCGGACCACCACAGGGCCGATGAAACGTGTGAGAAAGGACCATCGGTGCCGACGGCGATCACATGGCCGTACCAGGAGGTCGGTTCCCAAAGGAGAATATCGCAGTCCCGGGCGTCTCGGCGGTAATCACCGTACGACAACTCGCGACGCTCGACGTTCGGCAGAATCTCACTCATTGTCACTCTACTTCTATCACGATCAGTTGCGCTGCGCCGACGAACGTTGGCTCCCTCTATACCAACATCAGTGCGACACGGCCGTGGCCTGTCGGATGATGGGCGTATCGCGAGCCACGCTCTATCGACGCCACC
>CAZGYE010000011.1:0-39101 GCA_964530165.1 uncultured Planctomycetaceae bacterium | reverse complement strand
GGGGGGGGGGGGGGGGGGGTTTTGTATTCTGGCCTTGTTGCTTGAGCAGCGTCGCCAATTCCAATCGCCAGTCGGCTTCGCAGGGGGCTAGCGACAGAGCAGTTTGGTACGACTCGACGGCCTCTTCGGGTCGGTATGCGAGTCTGTAGACGACGGCGTTGAGATAATGCCGCTTGCCTGGAGAGAACCGACTGTGCTGAACCCTGATGAGCTGTCTTGCCTTGGAAGCAAGCAGTCTGCGCTCTTCCTGGAAGGTTTGATCCGGAAACTTCTCGCGAGCGAAATCCAGTAAGAACTCGGGCGATTGCGGAAGCAGCCGGTCTACCATCTCAGCAAGTCCTAGTCTTGACTCAGTTCTTTCAAGAATCTCTGCCTGGAAGCGCCCGCTCAACGACAGGCATTGCCGCCAACATCGGTAGGCAAGCGCTTCGTGCTGTGCATGGTCTGCCAAGAGACCCGCTGTATACAAGACATCGGGGTCCGACGGTGCAAGACGTACCGCTTGCCGAAGGCGCCGACCGCCGTCTGCCGTTTCGGCGTCGGTGAGAAAGGCAAGCGCTGCCAGCTTCAGATCGATCTTGGGTAAAATTGGACAAGCCGCCTTCGCTGCCAGAAGGTGTTCGACCGCCGAGGCGAGGTTGCCGGAAACCAAAGGATCGTCCCGGATCGCTTGCCACTGGGCGAGGCGACCCGCTCGCCGCAACGCGTTCGCATGATGATGTAAGACTCCAATATCGGTCAATTTCCACAGATCAGGCTTCGGATTTGCATCGGCGGCTGCGCGCTCGGCCTTCAACACGTCGTAGGTTTGCAGTCGATACCGATAGATCCACAATTTTGCCAAGTGTGAATGCAGTTCGGCATCGTCGGGACGCACGTTTGTCGCCAATGTCACTCGTTTGATGGCCCGATCGACGCTTTCCCGATCCAATGACCTGGCTGTATTCAACTTCGGAATTCCGCTGATTGCATCGTCCACTGATGCAGCGACTGAGACCTCGTGAAACCCGAGTAGCCCATTCACAGCCAGAAGTCCGATGACCGGAAAGACAAACCATCGTGCATGCGGCACGGCTAATGCCGGCAACAACGGTTGCGACGTGCGGCTCAGCCCACGGACCGTTCTGCCGGTGACGGCGCCACAGATCAATGCAAACAACAGCATGTTGGCCGGAATGAAAAGACCAAAGTCGCAGATCGCGTGGACGGACTGACTGGTTAGCGCAAACAGACCCGCCACGCCGGCCCCAATTGTCGAACTGTGAGCGCCGGATCGAATCAATGTTTGTGCGGCAGTAAAACTAAGGACAATGGCAGCCAATAACAGCGACAGTCCGACGACACCACCTTCGACAAATGCCTCCAAGTATTGGTTTTCAGCATGGTAGAACCATTCTTTGATCGGGTGGTCTTGATAAGGTTGGTACGCATAGCGGTACGTTCCAAGGCCCGTTCCCAAGAACCAGAAATCCGTCCCGGCTTTGACGGCGTCGCACCAGTTGAGCAGTCTGACCTCGCGTCCAATTCCCGTGTCAGTCATCTTGGAGAAACGCGCCCTTAAGTCCCCAGACATGCCGAGCCAGCTGACCAGGGAAACACCCAGCACTACAGCGCCCGCGATGACGAGGGTGCTCAACCGCGTTTGACGTGATCGGAACAGGGCCGCAAAGGCCACGAACGCTCCGATGAGAGCGGCCAAGACCCCTCCTCGAGAAAGCGTGACTAGAACTCCAGCAACGATAAGCAACACAAGCAGCACTGCCGTCAGCTGAACGACATCCGGTTGGATCAGCCGCCTGAACGAGATCAGCCGACGCCACCCACCCACTCGACGGCCGGTGTGCCACGATTCTTGAGCGGCTTTCTGCGGCTCGCAACGGGTGGTTTTTCGAGCACGACGATGTGTGGCCCAAATCAGGAAACCTAATCCACACGCCAGACAAAGGTTGAGGAATCCGGCCGCATTGTTTCTGTTCACAAACGAGGCGAACGGGGAACCATGTGACACAGGCAGCGTCCAAAACAGTCGTCCATTCCAAGTCAACTTTTGAACAATGCCGAAAAATGCCAAAAGGGCGCCGTCGACTGCCAACACTCCCCACAGCCACAGTTGGCTCTTGTGTGTTGGAAACAGCAAAGCTCCCAGTAAGAAGGTCACCGCAGCGATCGACAACTGCGCCAGATCGAGTCGGGTCGATGCCGGATAGTGACTGATCGTCGATCGCTCCGAAAAAGTCGCTTCCAGCTCGGCGGGGCTTCCCTGCCGATCGTCCTCGGTGAACGCCTCTGCGAATACCGGCCGGCCGATCTGTCTCAGCTTCAAGCCAAGAGTCTGAGCAACCGGGACCAGTTGAACGGCTCCGAGAAAAATTGCCAGGATGAGTGGAACAATCGAGATCGGTAGGACCACCGGACGCCGTCGTTTCTGCGGCGGGGCGCACGCGAGGCCGCCTATCCAGCAGAATAGGGCCACCAACACCACGCCGTAGACGATTCGTTGCGCGGAGAGTGCGACGCTCCCCAACAGCCATGGGGCGGCGGCAACAACAGCCAGAGTACACAGACGTGCCAGCTGCAACAGCACTCGGTGAAGTTGCTCACGACTGTCCTGCAATCGGCGCGACACTTGCAACCGTTGTGCCAGTTCATTCACGCTCGTTCCCACACCGAATCAGTTCCGAGTAAACGGACTGGCTCTATGCTCTCCGTTGTCATTAAAGGCCGCATACCCAATACCGATACCGGCGCCGATACCGGCGCCGAGCCCCAGCAGCGTCCCCAGCATGCTGGAGCCACCCGCGCCGCCGGAAAAGCCTGCACCTCCAAAGCTGTTTGACTCCCCTGTTCCAGGAGAAAACTCTTCCGTAGGGGCGGGCGGTACTCCCGGGTCTTGTGTGGAATTTTGGGCAGTGAAGACGGCTTCGACGTCACTCGGATTGACCAGCGACCCGGTGAACTCGATCACGTCGGCACGATCTGGGGACGGCTGCTGGCTGCTCACTGTTTTCAAGACGTTCTGCTCGTCGGGATCCGAGTTCGGCTGCGCGTGGCGCGCCGGTAGGATTTGGACGTCGTAAGCGGTGAAGCCATCCGCGCCGGCTGCCACGAGCGAGTAAACGCCAGGTTCCAACCCATCGACTGCAAAGTAGCCGTCTGCGTCGACCGCAACTGTCAGCAGCAATCGGCCGTCGCGAACAAAGGAGACGCCGACCCGGTTCGCAGGGACCCATCGGTCCGTCTGAGCGTCAATGCGTCGCATCCGTCCGACCAGCTTCCCGTCGGGCTGTAACCGGACCTCGTAACCATGCACGCTCTTCGTCGTTGCCGATCGTGTCAACGACAATCGTTGCCCGTCGATATCAGGTTCGGGCGTCTGAGTCGCCGCTGAGCAAGCTTCCTCCAAGTTGATGCGCACGAACTGTCCAATCAATTGACCGACGACGGTGGAATTCTCCATCGGAACCATAGCCACATCGACCGCCTCTATGGGAGCGGTGGTCTTCCCGAGATCGCTGTCCACAGGTGTCGTGTTGACCTCACCGCTTGGCTGAGGAAGAACTTCGACTGCAGAGGCCAGAAATCCATCGCTACTCAGGGCGATGATCGAATAGCAACCGGGTTGTAGTTTCGTTTTGAAGATGCCGTCCGCATTCGATCTGGCCTGGACACGAATTTCACCAGCGCGCAGGAAATAGATTCGTGTGGCGGCGGCCGGAGAGACCTTACCGCTTTTGGAATCGATGACGACAAGACGCCCTGTCACCGTCCCATTGTTTGCGGGACGAAGCCAACTCGAAACGACGGCGTCTTGCGTCGACTCGACGGGGGTCCGGCTGGTCCAAGTCTCCCGCCTTGCGTCGTGGTCGGTCAACACTCTCCTCTCATTGTTGCTTGTCGGCGGCCGATTCTGCGGCGTCTCCCGCACAACACGGAGCTGCTTTGGTTGCGTCACGTCGGCGGCTGATGGAGCGATCCCCGGTTCAGTGTCAAGTTGACGCGGTTGAGAACTAAACGCCGTGACGACGCTAGACGTTGCCAAAACGAGAAGTAGTAAGCCTCCGAGTATCATGGAACGCGTGTTGCGAGATTGCATTGTTTTGCCCTTTGCTGTTTGACGTCTGTTCTTTCAGGTGTGCTGACTGAAAAAACGTAGATCGTGGTAATCTAGAATCAAGTGTCGCAAGACATTTGGGAAAAAACGTGTCACAAAGTCTCAGGCGAGACGTTCCCAGGGACGGCGCGACGCATCGCGACAGCGCTGCACCACCCGAGAAAACCGACGCCGACTGTGAGATTCGGTCTACAGTCCTCCATTGAATCCGCTGAAGAGGAAGTTGAATCGGACGAGATTCAGTACGGCGTTGTAAAGTTCCTCAGCCAACGTGTACCGTACGACGATCATGTCTTCCGGCTGGATGAGGATTCGCTCTCGCGGGTCGACGAGCGCTTTGTTGAGATCGATGCGGATCGGCAATTGGCCGCCGCCGGGCAACTTTCGCAAAACGACAGCTCGGGACGGCGCCACGCCGGCAGAGCGCGTATTGGAGTCGCCGCTGCGGTTGCCGAGATCCGACAGACCAATCCCGCCGTTGCCGACCGGGCCGCCAGTGAGCGCAATGGCAGCGAGAACGTCGAGGTCGTAGTCGCGCGGCAAGAGGTGTTCTCCACCAGGAAGGGCTCCACCCGTGTAAAATTTCTCGCGGTCGCGTGCGCTAATGACGACGATGTCGCCGGTGTGCAGAATGATATCCTGCTCATCGAGTCGGGGCGCCTGACCCGGGTAGTACCGCAACGGAATTTGAACAACGCCGGAATGGTCGAGAGCCAAGCGATTCTGGTTGTGTTGAGGGCGGGTGGCGTTCAACTCGCCGAGGAGCTTGCCGCGTTCGAGATCGTTGTTGAAAGTGTCGCGAAAGATGAGGATCTCGTTTGCCGCATCCAGTCCGGGCATGCCGCCCGTTGCATTCAGTGCATGCAACAAATCATTTTCGAAAGCGGGCAAATCGACGGTGTGGCCGGTCCCGCGTTTCGTAACACCTTCCTGCCCGCCGGACTCTTCACGCACCACGAGCACTCGGTAAGTGCGCCGACGCATTAATGTAACGATGATCCGATCCATGCCCGCCGGCAGAATTTTGCGGTCGATGACATAGGCTTTGCGGATCGCGTCGGTCGTCTGGGCCAGCGTGAGGCCTTCGACCATGATCGGTGGAACAAGTGGAAGTGCAATTGTCCCGTCTTCTCGGACTGGAAACGGAAACCCGATCGACGGAGGACGACTGTTGTCATCCGAGAAGTGTACTGGGGGGAGATTCTTCGGATCCCCGATGACCGTTTCGATGTAGACGCCCAAAATGTCGTTCGGTGCGAGTCGGTAGACCAGTGGTGGTGTCTGCCGCAGGCGGGACATTGGAAGTTTCACCATCTCCGATCGGGGCATGCCCAAGAATTGTGGCGGAACGCGATCGGGGGCGACCGCTTTGATCTCTTGCAGCGATCCAACAAGACTGCACCCGGAGAGTGGGACAAGCAGAAGTGGCAGGAGACACTGTCGATACAGCCCATGTCTTGCAGAGTGAAACATCGTGTTCCGCTTTTCCTGGATTCCCGTCGCCTTCGATTTCTGTTGTGCGTGTGAACAACCAACTGCTTGGATTCAGCCGCGGGCGCGCCTGTGAAAAAAGCGTGTCATCAGCCGTCTCCACCTGGTCGGCCCGCGTGCGTCGGCGGACCTTCGTCGTGTACTCCAGACGTCACCATGTAGCTTCGCGATGCGACCCCCTCGTTTTCGGCGGCAAAGGCACCATAAGAGTAACCGTTAAACCACGCCTGCATTTTCTCTTGACCTGCATAATTGCGGTAAAAGACCGACCAGTACTTTTGTGGCGGCAGTACCGGCGGGCTTCCGTCTCGGCCGGAGGCAACAGCCGCATAGCCAGACTTGAATCCGTTCTTGAAGTGACGGAGATATTCGACGTCGCCGAATTCCGGCTTGCATCTCTGCCAGGCGCACATCGCGAAGAAACGGTTCTGCATCGAGACAGCGACGTCGTCGGCTGCCTGGCGGGTCGTATAACAGCCGGATGCGAATCCCAACAGACTCAGGATCAAAACAATCCGTGTGGCATTCATGGAGAGATTTCTCGCAACAATCCTTCAAACGATCCGCTCGACGTCGAAGTCCTCGATCAGGACCGAGGCGCCTCGCTGTAGAAAGTCGACGCTCACGACCAGCCGCGTCTTCCCTCGGCGATTCACGACAACTCCCTCTTGGCCCTCAAGTACGCCCGAACGAATCCGTACACGTGCTCCCGCTTGCAGACCAGATTCCATTGTCAGCGGAACCCCCGATTGAATTAACCGGCGAAGTTGCCGCAATTCGTACACGAGTTTGCCTTCTTCGGCCACTTCGAGACAGCGCGAGACGCAGGTTGTCGTCATGGCCTTGTACCGGCTGGTGTCGTCGCCGTACATGAAAACATAGTTGGAAAACAGAGGGATATGGGACGTGCGGATGCGTCCGCCGGTAGAACAAAAGCGATTGGGAAGGAGCGGTCCATAGAAGGCCGTTCTCATGGCCCGCAGTTTCCGCATCAACTGCTTCTCGCGTCTGGACCGCGTATAGAGCGCCCACCACCGGTGGTCGCGTTCTTTGCCGAGCCGTTCGCTTTCCAGCAAATCATTTGGGAAAAGATCCTCTTCACAGGCGAGAATGGGCATTTCGTACGACTCTCCTCCATGAGATAGTCCGCGCACACTCCGTTCTTGTGGGTGACAATTCTTCGTCGTCCCGGAACAGACGCCGACAGGTCTTCCGGCAAGTTCGCCGGCTCAGTGCCGTCGACGGATGTAAAGCAAGCTTTCAACGCTGGCCCACAAGGACTCCATTTCATTACCACGTATCGGCACGCGTACGGTTCAAGGCAAACTCCATTGACGACAGACAACACTTTTCAGGATGGACGTGGCGGTGCGTCTCACATGGGACTGCAATCTGTGACAAACAAAGCATAAGGTAGGTGTCATCACATCGGCACAACAGCGGCAAACGACGCGTGCAGAAATCACCTGAGTCCGAACTATTCTTGCCCTTGTAATACCCAAACCGACAACTTGTTGTCGCAATCCACTGGTTGCATGGCACACCCAGCGACGACAAGTCGTCGGTTTGGGTTTCTATGAATAATCTGGGTTAGCCAGATGCAAGCTTGGCGGTGGCAAGTTCATCACGCGCAGAGACGGCTTGGTTGGCAAGCCAAGCGCACACCGCGTCCGGCGCCAACGGCCGGGAGAACAAGTACCCTTGCCCGTAATCGCAATTCAGCGTTTCGAGCCGCGTCCGTTGGTCGTCTACTTCCACGCCTTCGGCGACAACGTCCATTCTCAAGTTGTGGGCCAATGTGACGATTGTTTGTGTGATGTGCCAGTTCCCCTCGTCATCGTGCATCCCACCGACAAGGGAACGGTCAATTTTCAACGTATCGAAGGGGAAACGCTGGAGGTAACTCAGCGACGCGTATCCGGTGCCAAAATCGTCGATGCTCAAACGAATTCCCAAGTCCTTCAACCGAGACAATGTGGCTGCTGCGAGTCGGGCGTTCTCGATGACTGCACTTTCCGTGACCTCGAGCACCAGACCTTGTGGGCCGATGTCCGTCTCTCGCAGGATCTCACAGATTCTATCGACCACGTTATGTTGTATGATCTGCATCGGTGAAAAGTTGACGCTGACCGTCAACGAGTCATTTCCCGGAGTCTGTTCCCGCCATTGCCGCAACTGGCGACATGCTTCGCGGAACATCAACCAGCCGATCGGTAGCAGCAGCCCGGAATCTTCCGCAACCGTCAGAAACTCCGACGGCGGGAGAAGTCCACGCTCCGGATGCTGCCAGCGCAGGAGTGCCTCGAAGCTGACGGTCCGGCCGGTTTCCAGGGAAACGATGGGCTGGTAAACGTTGCGGAACTCCCCACGTTCGAGAGCCCGCCTCAGATCATTCTCGAGGCTCAGAATCGCCTTGGCGCGAGCATGCATCTTTGAGTTAAACAGCACATACGGCACATCTCCGCGTGCCTTAGCCTCGTACATCGCGGTGTCGGCGTCCCGTAATATTTCTTCCGCCCGAACATACCCCGTTGAGCTGAGCGCGACTCCGACGCTCGCACCCGTGTAGAATTCTTCGTCGTCTACCTTGAACGAACGCGCTAAGGCCCCACGAATCCTTTCGGCGATGCGTGCCGCGTCGGTCACATTCTGGATGTCATCGACGAGAACGGCAAATTCGTCTCCGCCTAAACGGGCCACGGTATCTGATGCACGAATGCACCTCTCTAAGCGTCGGGCCGTTTCGACCAACAGCTTGTCCCCCACCAGATGGCCCAGGCTGTCATTGATGTTCTTGAAGCGATCAAGGTCGAGAAACATCACGGCGAACAGATAGTCGTAGCGACGTTCCGAGCGTCGAATGGCATGGTCCACCCGTTCGACAAACAGGGTGCGGTTCGGGAGTTCGGTCAGCGCGTCGTGCAGCGCGTCGTGCCGCAATTGTTCTTCCATCTGCTTACGTTCAGAAATGTCGTGCAGAAGCGCGGTGAAGATCGGATGTTCCTGATTCTGGACCACGTTCAAAGTGATCTCAACGGGGAACTCGCCGCCATCTTGTCGCATTGCAACCAGTTCCAACCGTTTGCCCAGAACTGAACTGTCACCCGTCGCGAGAAAACGCTCCAGACCACAGCAATGTTTCTCTCGCAGAGAGGGCGGGATGATCAGCTCGGCCATGCGCTTCCCGATGACTTCTTCACGGGAATAGCCGAATGTTTTCTCTGCGGCGGGATTGAACTCGATGATCCGCCCCTCATGATCGATGGAGACAATGCATTCATCGGCCGATTCCACAATGGCCCGCATGTGGGCCTCGCTGTGCTTCAATTCCGCCGTCCGCGCTTCGACCATCGTTTCGAGTTCGCCGAGCTTCAGCCTGGCTTGCTGCGCCAATTGCCACTTCCTCGTCAGAGCGGTGGCCAGTTGACGGACCTCGATGAGGTCGAAGGGCTTTTTCAATATGAGAAAACGGTCCGTATGGATCAGCTCTCCCACCATCTGGTCCCACGAGTAGTCGGAATACGCCGTGCAGAGGACCACCTGTAGTTCCGGGTATTCCGCCCAGATGCGTTTGACAGTCTCGATTCCATCCCAGCCCGGCGGCATGCGGATGTCGACAAACGCCATGGCGTACGGACGCTCTTCGGAGAGGGCCTGCTGGACCATTTCGAGCCCCTGCCGCCCCTGAAACGCGGAATCGATCTCGAACGCTCCACGCTGTGTTGCGTCTGATTCGACGCCGAAAAACGCCGCCTTGGCCATTTCGGCCTGGCTGGTGGTGTCGGCGTCGCCGCCGAGTATCTTGCGGAAGTCCGAATGAATGGCCTCGTTGTCGTCAATCACAAGGATGCGGTGGCTGAGTTCGGGCTTTATTTCATTTCGATCGCGCATGGGATGACCTCGGCAGTCTTGAAGGGAATTTCCAGGACAAACGTGGCGCCGGTTTGGGGACCGTCACTGTGAACCGTCAGCGTGGCCCCCATTTCCTCGGCAGCCAGGGCCCCGCTGTGAAGGCCAAAACCATGTCCCTCTTTGCGGGTCGTGAAGCCGTGGGAGAAAATGCGGGACATGTTTTCCGCCGGAATACCGATTCCATTATCTTGAACTTCGATGCGAGCCAGTCCGTCATCGGTTCGCAGGAGCCGCACGACGATCTGTCTGTCAGTGCTGTCGCTCTCGATCAACGCATACTTCGCATTGCTGACGAGATTGACGAAAATCTGAAGCAGTTTCTGTCTGTCGACGCGGACCGGCGGGAATTCCTCGAACTCGCGTTCGACCTTGATTCCATGGCGCTCAGCAGACGCAATATTGATGCGGATGGCGTCTTCCAACAGCTCGGCGAGCGACGCCTCTTGAATCAACCCCGAGACGCCGGCGTGCGATTGCTGCAGCGCGACAATTTCCTTGATGTGCTCGATGTTCTTGACCAGCGATTGGACTTCCTCGAGAATTGTTTCTTCATCGGCGGCCATCTGCCGGCTCAAAGCGATGAGAAAACGGGGGAGGTGCTTTCCACGCTCATCTTCGGTCATGTAGCATGCCATGTCGTCAAGATGCTGTTCCATAACGTCCACGGCTTTCGTCAGGTCCGACACGCCGGATTGGCGCAGCTTGTCGCAGACGAGGCTCGCCGACACATTCACGCTATTGAGCACGTTGCCCACGTTGTGCAGAACGCTGGTGGCGATTTCGGCCTTGCCCACCCGACGGGAGGAGTCGATGAGCCGCTTGTTCAGCTCTGCCAGCTCCGCCTCGGCTTTCTTGCGTTCAGTGATGTCGCGGACGGTGGCCTGGAGCAGGACCTGCCCACCAAGCTCTACCCGTGTCAACAGCACGTCGGTGGGGAATTCCCTGCCGTCGACGGTCTTGTGCGTCCACTCGAAGAAGTGGGAGCCCTTCTGCAGCGCCGTTTCAATCATTTCCCTGGCCCCATCGGCCGAGAGCCGGCCGTCCGGCTGGTGTTCCGGGGAGAGATCCCACGGCGGGAATGCGGTGAGCTCGGCCTCGTCTCTTACCCCGAACAACGCGATGCACGCCGGGTTACCCGACGTGAACCCCCAGGACGGCGGCGAGAGGGTCATGATGGCGTCCCGGGAGCTCTCGAACAGAATCCGGTGTTTCTCTTCGCTCTGGCGCAGCACCTCCTCCGCCTGTTTGCGTTCGGTGATATCCTCCTTGACAGCAACAAAATGCGTGATCACGCCTTCGGAATTGGTGATCGGTGAGATGGAGACGGATTCCCAATAGTACTCTCCGTTTTTTTTCTTGTTTTCCAGTTCGCTGCGCCATTCGCGACCGGCCGTGATCGTTTCCCACAACTGGGTGTATATTTCCGGTGACGTTCGGTTGGACTTCAAAATACGCGGGTTCCGACCGAGGGCCTCTTGCGCGGTATAGCCGGTCACGCGGGTGAACCTGGGATTCACGTATTCGATCGTGCCTTGGGCATCGGTGATGACAACAGAGGCTGGGCTGTGCTCGACAGCCCCGGACAATTTTCGAAGTTCCTGCTCGGTCCGCGTCCGTTCGGCGATCTGGCGGCTCAATTCTGTGTTGGTGTTTGAGAGTTGCCGAGTTCTCTCTTCTACGCGGAATTCGAGTTCATTGTTCGCTTTCTGCAATTCCGTCTGACCGGCCTCAATCTGCGCCAACATGCGGTTGAACTCGTCGCAGAGGGTTCCAATTTCGTCGTTAGCGGTTTTTGGGACTCGAACCGAGTAGTCACTCTCGTCGGAAATTCGCTTGGCTGCTGCGGCCACGGCGGCAATCGGGTCCGAAACAACCCTCTGCAACCTGAACGACAGCAGCATGGACGCCCCGAGTGAAACCACCACTACGATGGCTGCCAGGCCGGCATCCTGCTTGAGATTTGCGTACAGTTGCTCCATGCCCGCTTGCAGGTAGAGTGTGCCCACAACGGCTTCCGTGTCGGAGAGGGTCGTGAAAATCTGCAATGTTCCGTCGGTAGTAAACTCGTGACCGTCTTCTTGTACAACGGGCGGTTGCAGCAGCCCTGAAAGGTCGTTTCGTTGATAGATTGCAAACGGTTGACCGTCGCTGTCATAGACACACGCAAATCGCACGTTCGGTTCCAAACGAAGCGAGGAGAGCACCTCTGTTGCGGCGTCCGGATCGTCGAACGTGACCGCGGCCACGGCATTGGCTCCCAGGACATCGGCAACAGCCGACAGATGCTGCACGGTCGATTTGCGCATTGTCGCGACGTCGTCGGCAACAAAGGCAATGCCCGCCAGCAGCAGCGCCATGCCGGCCGACAGTGCCAGCAACAGGTTCAGTTTCGTCTTGATGGATAGGTCAGGAAACGATTTCATGGTTTGCCATTGTTCATTCTTCATGTGCCTGTTCGTCGTGAACGATCCGTCCTAACCGGAGCAGCTTCGCGCTGATTTTCAGTCCGGCCCGATTGGCCGCATCCCGATTGATCTCAAACCTCACCTTGTTGTCGTCGATGTAGAAGTTGATCATGCCGCCCTTCTCTGCAAATCCTGTCGATTCGCCAACGACGAGCGTCGGCGAATCCTTCGCCCGCTTCAGGACTGCTTCGACCAGGTCTTGCTGCTGACCGACTGGGAAAAAGAGGATGTGACACGGCTGACAATCGTCTCCCTTTCGAATTTTCCGGATGACGACTGGTCTGCCCTTTAGCTTCCTGCTGTGGGCAATCGTCGTCAGCGCCTCGCCGAACGGATTTTCTCCCACAATTCCAATCACGAAAACCGGCCGCTCGTTGTGCATCACGGCCATTGCGCCCGGCGGCCACTCCACATACTTACCGAAGTTGTAGAGGTAGGCCGCCTTGATTTGATATTCGCGATCAACAAATCCCTCTTGTGCCTGCATGATTGGCGGCGCGGCCCCGAAGAGAAGGATCATCGACAGACGAGCGATCCATGCAGCAGGTCGTGCCACCCGACCGGTTGATCGTGAAGCCGTGTCGCTCTGCGCCTGGTGCTGCCAAAAGTTCACTCGATTTACTCTTTCCGTTGACGTTCGATTTTGCTAACGCCGCCAAATTGCTTGGGCATAGACGCCCCGGTCCACTTCGCTGTGCACGGGGTCCTGGCTGCTGAACTCCTGATGATGCTCTTCGAGCAGGTTCTGGCCCACAACCGAAAACTCCCAGCTCTCGTTGGGCCGATAGCCGAGCCGTAGGTCAAGCGTGATGTAGTTGCTGACATTCAGCGCAGGAAGATTGTCGACGTATCGTCCCATCAGGTCGAACTCAAGATCGCCAGGCAGATCCCAGGACGACTGCAGAAATGCCTGATTGTGCGGACTCTCTCCCTCTGCCGATTCGGCATCCGCAGCGGTGCCCGCGTCGGCGTGCAGCTGCATCTGCAGAAAACTGTACGATCCGTGGACCCTCCACCAGTTCGCAATCGCGTAGTCGGCCGCCAGTTCGACTCCGTACGTTTCTCCGTCCATGCGATTCGTAGGGACCGAGGGGATGATGAGCGCCGGTGGCGGCAGCACCGGTGTTCCCGGAGCGAATGCCATCAGGTCGTTGTAGTCGTTGAAGAACAGGGCCAGGTCCCACGAGAACTCGTCCGTGGTTTGCTCCCGAAAGCCGATTTCGTAGGCCAGCAGGTCTTCCGACTCGATGTTTCGGTCGCCGAAGATCGCCAGGAACATGGGTGGAGAGGGAGCGATATTGGCAAAGACCAGACGCATGTCGTCCTCGCTGCGAGCCGGCGTCCGCACGGCCCGCGAGACCGACGCCCAGAGGGCGTGCTTGCGATCGGGCGTCCACAACAGCCGGCCGCTAGGTTGAAACTCGAATCCGGTGAACTCGTTGTGTTCGAACTTGGAGCCCAGCGTCAGCATGAGCGTTTCGTCGATCAGGGTGATTTCGTCTTGAACGAAGGCGCTTGCCAGATCGGTCTGTCGACGCGGCGGGTCGAACCTCAGCACAAACGGGTCGGGGGATCCCAGGTCGTCGCTGACGCGGCGGAAGTGAAGCCCCCACGTCAGGCCGTGTCGATCCGACAAAGGAAAGTGGTGGGCCAGATCGACGTCGAAGATGTCGATCTCTTGGTCCAAAAACAGGCTGCGTCGCTCGGCCCGGTCATAGTAGAGCTGCAGCGTCAACTCTGACTCCTCGTCGAACCGATGTGTCCAGCGGGTCAGGAAGTTTCCCCCTGAGACCTGAATGTCGCCCGCGCCCAGGGAGTTGCCCGGCGGAGTCAAAGTCGGAAAGTGCGAGGCGGTTCCGGAAGATCCGTCGTAATAGTCGCCCTGAAACGTCAGCGTGTCGCAGGCGTACTCGTCCAGTTCCCAGTCGGTCCGAAATCCGACGCGTCCTTGGCGCCAGTCGTCGTGGGCGCCGGCGGGATCGAAGCCGGTATCGCGATCAAAATGTTTGCCGTAAACCCGGTAGTGAAAGTTCGAGCCCACGTTTCCGCCGTACCGCAGACCGTTCATCGCATTCTCTTCACTGCCGCCGCCGCTGGTGATCAGCGCCCCCTGTGTCTCTTTTGCTTTCTTGGTAATAATGTTGATGACGCCGTTGACCGCGTTGGCGCCCCACAAGGTTGCTCCCGGACCGCGGATGACTTCGATGCGATCGATGTCCTGGAGCAGCGTGTCTTGAACGTCCCAATAGACGCCGGAAAAAAGCGGCGTGTAGACGCTGCGGCCGTCAATCAATACCAGCAGCTTGTTGGCAAACCGGCTGTTGAAGCCTCGCGCCGTGATCGCCCACTGATTGGCGTCGATCCGGGCGACTTGCACACCGGGGGCCATCCGCAGCAATTCTGGAATGCTGGTGGCGCCGCTGCGGCGAATCATCTCCTGCGTGATGACGAAGACGGCGGCCGGCGATTTGCCGACGGTGCTTGCACGCCTGGCGACCGAGGTGACCTCGAGGTCGAACGAGGGCACCACAACGTCGACCTGGCCGAGCTGATCGATATCGAGATTCAGGATGTCCTCTTCGGCACCCGGTGCGAGTGTCGCAGTGTCCGGGCTGACCGGACTGTTCTGGGCATTGGTGTTCGGCGCCACTGGAACGGACCACTCCTGTCCTCGGAGCGGATGGCACAACAAGGCCAGCAGCAGGGACAAACCGCCGACGCTTGAGATCACCGAGTTCACATGCCGAACCGTCATCATGTCCTGTCTCACTTTCGTCGACCCTCATACCTGTCGCGGACCGTCGCGCCTCTCGCGCAGAGGTCGCCCGCGGCCATCCTGCATTTTCTAGCTATCGTCGTTTTCCCATCTTCACTTTGCGACAGGACGGGCAAATGCTTTTTTCGAGACGCGTCGTCACGGCCGCACACCGAGCGTGAGACGGGATGCAGCTTTCAGCGGTCAGCGGTCCGCGGTCCGCCAGGAGAAACGGACCGCTGAGAACTGATAGCTGACCGCTGATAGCTGACCGCTGATAGCTGACCGCTGATAGCTGACCGCTGATAGCTGAGTGCTGATAGCTGACCGCTAAAAGCTGAGTGCGGTGTGACGTTGCGTCTCGAATTCGGTGCGCGTCTGACGCATCACGTCTCGAAATCAACGACTCTGCGTGATTCCAGAAAGTTATTGCGATGCGCTGACGATAGCTTGCCTGTGGTTGAAAAGCGTTGTCCAACGATTCATCGCCCACCACGCTCATCTCCGAGCATCAGCGGTGAAAACTAGGATGAAATGGCTCACCGAGCCATGGTCCTTCCTTCAGGCGGAAACGAGCCGAGAGACGGTCACTACCACACCTATCAAGCTCATGGCGGATACGGCCGGTGGAAGGGCCATTTTTTTGCAAACGAGACTCGAGTAGACCCTAGCAAACAGCCTCCCGAAACATGGTCCTTTCTCCAGGCGGAAACGAGCCGAGAGACGCTTCACTGCCTTTCAGTCTCATGGTGGATACGGCCGAGGGAAGGACCATTGTTTCTGGAAACGAGTCTCTGAGAGAGCGCATTGTGAATAGGAAAGAGAGATGTCCGTCACCATACGCCATTCCACTGTGAGGCCACCGCCCCTGGCGCTGCTGTGGGCCTTGAGGTTTCCAAATCATGAGGCCAATCATCGCAACGACTCTTCTGAGTTTGACTCAAAGGCAGGCCCCCATCGTTCCGCTGAGCCAGGCGGCACGGATACCGACGGTCGGGCCGACAACTTCGCGCTGCTTCTGAGATCCAGACTGGCCCGCGCGCCCGAGCCGGTGAATTCGGCGATAAATCGTCTTGTCGACTGAACAAAGACAATGTATAGTCGATCACGAGGAGAGCGGAAGATGAAACGGGCCACAAGGACGCTTGCACTGGTCATCGACGACAACGCGAGCATTTGCCGGCTCGTCGGCGCCATTCTGGAAAGCGAAGGGACTCAGGTTCTGTTAGCCAACAGCGCCGAGGAGGGTCTGGCGCTCGTTGGGAGCAAGGCCGTCGATGTTCTGTTTACCGATCTGCGGCTGCCTGGTGAGGACGGAATCAGCGTCATACAAAAATCGCTTCAATTGCGTCCGCAATTGGCGGCCGTGGTTTTCACGGGCGCCGCGACTTTCGAGTCGGCCGTCGAGGCGCTGCGGCTTGGAGCCTGCGACTATGTCACCAAGCCGATCGATCGCCAGAAGATCGCCACCGCACTGAACCGGGCACTCCGCTTAAGGGACCTCAAGAAAGCCACTGAGCCAGGAACGGCTATCCGCCGCGCGAAGGGGAAACCACCACGGGTGAATCTTGTGGCGGCGAGCGCCCCCATGCGGGAAGTTGTTGCGCTGGCAGCCAAAGTCGCCACTTTGGATTTCCCGGTCCTACTTCAGGGTGAAACGGGCGTCGGGAAGAAACTGCTGGCCCAATCGATCCATTGTCAGAGCATCCGGGCCGAAGGCCCGTTCTTACACGTCGCTTGTGCGGCGCTGCACGACGCGCCACGGGAGTCGGAACTGTTGGGTTCCGGGAGGGCCGCGACTCCAGGCGGTCCGCAGCGGAATCATTTTACCGAACCGCCTGATGGAAGCACTTTGTTTCTCGAAGATGTCGATGAATTGCCGTTGTGGGCCCAGGTCCAGTTGTTGGACGTGGTGGAAGGGAGCTGGCTGCCAACCCCTTGGACCAGCACGGCAAGGCGTGGGGACGTGCGAGTGATTGCGTCGACTGCTGTTGATCTCGAAGCAACCGTTTCCACGGGCCGGTTTCATCGGAGGCTATACGATCATCTGAACCTGATGCCGATTACGGTTCCACCGCTGCGCAAGCGACCCGAAGACATCAGGCCGCTGTCGATCTACTTTCTGGAGCAATTCCGTCAACGTCAGAACGGCGACGGCGGGCAATACCCGCGGCAGCTTTCGGAGGAATTGTGGGGGCTGCTACACGGTTACCATTGGCCCGGCAATGTCCGGGAACTGGCCGTCGTGCTGGCTCGCCTCGCGTTGCTGGGCGAGCGGGCCGCGATCGACAGCGTGTTGCGCGAGCAATTGCAGACATCCACATCCAAGCAGGCTGAGGACGGCGAGGCAATTTCCGTTCCTTTGGCCGGCGACCTCAAGGCGATGGAGTGTCACCTGATTCGTGAGGTTGTGCGTCGCCACGGTGGGAACAAAGCGGCCGCAGCGCGCGCATTGGGCATGCACCGCCGAACTTTGTACCGCGTGTTGGAGACTGGGAAACGGAATTCGAAGCGGAATCACGATCTCTGCCAGCCCGTCGGTGTGCGTTGAGGACTTGCAAAAAAATCATGTCACTGGCGAGGCGAGCAGGGCCAGTTACGGCCCTGGTCTGTTCCGCGTGGGAATCGCTCATCATCACCAGCCGGTTGACACCGGCCGCTCGCCTCAGTGACCCACGTCGCACAGCCGCGCCGTCCAACTACGCAAACACTTTTTCCAGCGCCTTGCGCAGCTTGGACAGGGTGACGGGTTTCGCCACCAACTGGTCCGGTTCCACAGCGGCGTCGATTCGTACTCGCGAGAGATGCGATCCCCAACCGGTGACCATGATGATCGGCGTCTCCGGACGGATCGATCTGATGATGCGAGTCACCTCGCGCCCGTCGATTTCCGGCATGCCGAGGTCGGTCACCACGACGTCGTAATCGTGGGTCTGAACCATCTCCAGGCCCGTGGCTCCGCCGTCAGCCAGGTCCACCTGCTGGCCGAGTTGTTCGAGCAACGTCAACACCACTTCGCGCAGCCGATGGTCATCGTCGATGTACAGCAGCCTGTGCTTCGGCAAAGGGGCTTTCACCTCTTTAAGCTCGGGCGATCCGCTATTCTCTGCCAGGGGCAGCACGATGCGAAATGTCGTGCCGCGCCCAGGTCGGGTGTCAATTTCGATCTGACCGCCGTGACGCTGGATGATGCCGTGGCACACGCTCAGACCCAATCCGGTTCCCTCGGTCCCCTTGGTCGTGAAGAACGGTTCGAAGCAGCGGCCGGCGACATCTTCGGTCATGCCGACGCCCGAATCGGCGACTTCCACGATGGCACACTCGGCTGTGGCGTCTAGGCTCAGTGTGATTCGCCCCCCCGAGGGCATGGCGTCGACGGCGTTGAAGATGAGGTTGGTGAGCAACTCGCGTAGTTCCGAGGAATTGCCGAGCACGATGACCGGATCTTCCACTTTCAACTCAAATGCGATGGACCGCCCGGTCCGCTGGGCTTCGTCCCGCCACTTGGGGCGCGTGAGCTCCGGGATTTGTCTGAGCACGTCATCCAAACTCACCACCTCGATGATTGCGCCGGCTGGTTCGGGTCGGTAGAACTCGCGCAGCCCCTCGACGACCGCGGCGGCGTCCCGAGCACCGGTTTGAATGCAGTCCAACCACTCTCGGAGGTGATCCGGCAGATCGGGAGCAGAGGCCATCAACTCGGCATATCCCAGAACGGGGGAGAGCGAATTGTTCAAGTCGTGTGCGATGCCGCTGGCCATCTGGCCCAACGCGCGCAGGCGTTCCTGCTGAATCACTTGGTGTTGCGTCTGTGTTAACTCGTCCAGTGCTTCTTCTAAGCGACGCTTGCTCGTCTGTAACTCCTGCAGGGACCGTCGGTGTTCGGTCAGGTCGCGAAAAATGCCCTGAATCAGCCGTTTGCCGTCGATTGTGATCACGCTGCTGCTGATTTCGATGGGAATGGTGTGGCCGTCGCGGTGTACGACGTGGAGATCACCAATAAAGCCGCCGTCTTGAGCCACGGCCTGCTTGAAAATCTCCGTGTAATACTCACGTTCCTCGGCCGGGTGTAAATCGGATTGGTGCATTTGGCGGATTTCTTCGGACGAGCGACCGATGAGCTCTTGCGCCTTTTGATTGGCGTCGAGGAGCATGCCCGTCTCGGCATCGGCAACGAAAATGGCGTCATTCGCCGATTCCATCAACATTCGGTAACGCGTCTCCGTTGCTTGCAACGACTCGCCCAGATAGTCCTCAATCGCTCGGTGAATCTCACTGATCAACTCCGCCGGATGGCCCGCCTTCTCGACGTAGGCGAATACGCGGTGATTCAACGCTTTCTTCGCGGATTCCAGCGAGCCGAAACCGGTGTGAACGATGATTCGCGTCTGGTGGGCCTTGGCTTGAAACGTTTCGAAAAGGTTCGACCCGTCGCCGTCCGGCAGGCGAAGATCGACGATCGCCACGGCAAATTCCCCGCCGTCGAGTTGCTCGACGGCTTCGGCCATCGACCCGCAGCCCACCACTCGAAAGCCTTCCCGCTGCAGCAACGCGGCCAAAGTCAGCAATTGCGATAGGTTGTCCTCGACAATGAGCAGATCTGTGCCCTCTCGGCTTCTCGGCGCCCTGAACATGACCCGTATCCTCCGTGGCGCGAAATGTCTAATTCCTAATGACTAATGACGAATACGCGAAGATCCGCCGTCGGAGCATTTCCAGCCCATCGTTCTCACGTGAACCATCCGCCATGAGACATTCAGGCATTGGACATTCTTTAGACATTGGTCATTAGGCATTCGTCATTCACTCTCCTGGGGTTTGCGAATTGCGTTGGAGGCCGACTGTCCCTTGATCTTCCTCAAGAGCGTCAGCAGGTAATCCAGGTCGAGTGGTTTGCGAATCATTGTGTACGCGGTTTGCCGAACGGCTTCCATTGCCAGCCGCTCGAATTCCTCCTCCATGCCGGTGATCATGATGGCCACCGCGGTGGGGGTAATCTTCTTGATGGCCAGATACAGGTCCAGGCCGTTCATCGCCGGCAAGCTGACGTCGATGAAGACGATGTCGAACTTAATTTGCTCGACCAGTTCCAGTGCATCGTGGGCCGTATGAGTGACCGTCACGTGGTAACCCTGCGATTCCAATGCAACCGATAACGACGTTGCCGTATCGGGATCGTCCTCGACGACGAGAATCGCGGTCTCGGTCGCTTCGGCGATCAGCTCAATGGCCTTGTTCACGTCGAGCGGCTTGTCCAAAAACGCCACGGCGCCGTCGTCCAGGGCGGCCTGCTTGAGCTCGTCCAACCCGTAGGCGCTCATCAGGATGACGCGGATGCCTTCCTGATGGCGGCGAATTTGCCGGAATGCCGTGACTCCGTCGACGCCCGGCATCCGCACGTCCAGCAGCACGACTTCGTATTCGTTCTCCTCGCACATCTGGACCGCGGTCTGCCCATCCGCCGCGGTGCTGACGTCGTAGCCCTCGCGCCGCAGAATAGCGGCCAGCGTCTTGCACATGTTTGGTTCGTCGTCGGCAATCAAGACCGATATGTTTTGGGCCGGTTGTATCTTGCGCCGTTTTGGTTGTATCTTGCGCCGTTTTGTGGTCGTTTCGGGACGGGCTGTGTTCTCGGCCGGCGACACTTCTTTGCTGGTCTTCGAAGTGGAGATTTTCTTTTTCGCGGTGTGTTTCTTCTCTGGCATTCCAATCTCCTGAACAATCGGTGGGCTGCGTGGAACGCACCCCCCCGGATCGGTGTGTTGCACACACCCTACATCGACGGTTTTCTGGGTAATCGAATGACAAACGTGGCGCCCTGGTCTTGCTGCGGCGCCAGTTCAATGGTTCCGCCGTGCCTCTCGACGATCTGGCGGCAAATGGCCAGGCCCAAACCGGTGCCTTTGGCTTTCGTGGTAAAGAGCATATCGAAGATCGACTGGCGGTGTTCGCTGGAGATTCCGGGACCGCTGTCGCGAATGGTCATCTCGTCAAATTCGTCGCCGCGAACGGCTCGAAACTCGACCTCGCCGCGATCGCCCACGGCGTCGAGAGAATTCTTCAGCAGATTGTCGACGACCTGTCTCCACTGGACGGAGTCCACTTGAACGAGGAACGGATTGGGCGCCGACTTGAACCGAGGTCGAACGTCCTTGGGAAAGCGAAGCCGCGAGAGTTCCGCCTCCACCAGTCGCCCCAAATCGACCGTCTCCCTGATGGCTTTCTTGGGTCGTGTCGCCTCCAGCAAATTGCCGATGATCTCATCGCACGTGTTCACCTCGTCGTCGATCAAGCTCAGAAATTCCACCAACTCGTCGGCTGACTCGTGAGTCGAATCCGTGACGATTTCTTTGAGGTAGAAGGCCGCATTTCGGACGGAACCAAGGGGATTGCGCAAGTCATGCGCGATTTGGGCGGCCACCTGGCCAATTGCCGCCAGTCGCGTCGAGCGGACCAGTTCGGCCTTCACTTTTTCGAGCTCTTTGTCAACGATTTGCTTTTCCTTGCGGTGTCGCCGGATCAATTCTTGCTGGGCGGCGTGGGTTGCCTTCTCCGCCTGCTTGCGTTCGGTGATGTCACGCATGCTGCCCACAAAGCGTCGCCCGTCCTGCAATCTGACTTCGCCGACGGTAATGTCGATCGGAAATGTGGTCCCATCTTTCCGCCGACCGACGACCTCACGCACATTCCCGATGACATTTTTTTCACCAGTTGCCAGGTACGTCTGCACGTATCCCTCGTGCTCGCTGCGGTACGGCTCCGGCATGAGCCGCTTGACATTCTCTCCGATCACCTCATCTTCCGTGTAGCCGAACATCTTTTCGGCTGCCGGATTGAAGGATCGGATCAGGCTTTTGTCATCGATGCTCACGATGGCGTCGATCGCGTGTTCCAGAACAGCCCGCGCTTTTGCCTCACTATCTCGCAAGGCCTTCTCCGCCCGCTTGCGTTCGGTGATGTCTCGCCAGAAAGAGCGGCTGCGAAGGATGTTGCCCTGCGCGTCGCGTATTGCGTTGACGTTCAAATCGACGTCAATTTTGCTGCCGTCTTTTCGCTTCAATTGCAGCTCGACGTCATGCACTTCGCCGGTTTCCACAAAGGACTGGAATGCTTCCTTGAGATCTTTCCTGCAATCAGGATGGTACACATCGAAAACAGACCGACCGATGAGTTCTTCCTTCTTGTAGCCCAGAGCTTCGGCCACTGTCCGGTTGCACTCAAGGATGAGTGCCGTCTTGGCGCAGACGGAGACAGCCATGTCGGGGGCGTTGTCGTAGAAATCGTGAAACTTGGCCTCGGAAGCTTGCAGCGCGTCTTCCGTCCGCTTGGTCTCCACGAGCGTCCCGATCAACTTTGCCGAAGTCTGCAAACGACTTTTTGCGATTTTTAGTATCTTAGGCGAACGTGGCTTGTGTGCTTCCGCTTTTTCGCGAAGCTCGTTCACGCTCACGTTATAGCGATCCGCGATCTCTTGAAGTTTTTCGGGGTCTTGCGGTGGGTCGCCATATCCAAAATTGATGGAGCCGATGATCTCTCCGCCCGCTCGAATGGGAACGGCCAGAATCCGGATTCCCCCCAGGCACGGCAAGTCAACCGGTTCACCCTTGTCGATGGAAGCCTTCGAGGTTTCCCAGCAGGACTCGTGACAGCGCCACTGACCGGATTCGATCGCTTCCTTGTTATCGTCGGTTTCACACAGGCTGCGAGACGTAGCATCCAGGAACCGGCACCATCCCGAACTCAAAATGCCCGCCGCATAATCGCCATTCAATTCGTAGATCGCCGCCGATGATTCGAGCAAATCAACGTCGGCGTCTATGATGTCCGTGAGGACGTCTGCTCGCACCGAATCGACAATCAATCGTTTCGTATTGAGTTGGACGAGGTCGCCATAGGGCTGTGCCTGGTGCTTCCTTGATGGCAAGGTGGCGGTGACGTCAACTTCTGCGGTCCGCTTGGTCATTTCGGCGACTCCTTTCTCCCTGCAGGTGTTCGCGACAAGGGCCTAGCCCCAATACCGTTCAACGAAGCCTATGTGGAAATGTGCAAACGATTTGTGATGGGTGGCTGGGTCAGAGTCTTCGATGCCCCAGGGAGTCGATCACCGTAAGATCTGGGGCTTCGCGGACTCAGCCCCAGCCACACCTTTCCCTCAGCTTCACGAAAGCGAATGAGTGCATTGGAGTTATGCTTCGTTAAACGGTATTGGGCCTAGCCTGGATCATTCACCGCCAAGTCGCCAAGGACGCGGCTGCGTTTGTGAGATTTGACATTGCACTCTTCAACGGTCAACAGTGTGTTCCGAACAGGGCTCACACATTGCGTCAATCCAGCCTCCAGGTTTTTAGTCGGTCGACTCGGTTTTGTCCAGTGAGTTCACAAATCGGAGTCCACAGGATGTGAACAACGGACGTCCTCAGGCGTCTCCGTCACGGCCAGGAACTTGCCGCCGCTCACGTAGCTGCTGAGGTACGGATACTCGCTGTCATAGCGCGACCACGTTATCTCCATCAGTAGCGAGAGTGGCTGCTCATCGAACAGATCGAACGTGACAACCGCGTGCTGGGTTTGTAGTGGTTCATCGTGAGTAAAACCCACTCCGGCAACAGAGATGTCTTTCGTATACGCGATGATGGAACTATCACGTCTGGACATTTCCAGATGGTTGCCTTCGACCACCACGGGAGTTAAGTAAACCGCTGTTTCCACGGGAATGCGCCAAGAAGCACGACGCTCACCCCATTCGAGAACGGCCCGACTTTGTTCGCTTTGCCTGATCCGTCGGACTGCTTCACGAATCTTTCGCGTGTTTCGACACACCGAGACGCGAAGCGCGTTTTGAGTTTCCGAAGTTGCTGCACCCATAGTTGTTCCTCATACGAAAAGCTCTTCAGGCGATTTGTAAAGCCTCCTGCAAGTGACAGTTGAGGGGATTTCGTACTTCGACAAATTTCCAACCGCTGGAGTACTTTCCATCTGTCTCGACGTGTTGCCATTGGAGATGAGCGACCAGTGCAATCGATTCACTGTCAAGCAGATCGAAGGTAAACATCACGTGCCGGTTGTTGATGGTTTGGTTGTGCACCAAGCCGACGCCGCTGGTTGAAATATCCCGAGCGCAAACGGTGAACGTGGTCTTGTGGAGGCCGTCGGAGGTGCTCGCCGGGTCGTCCAAAGGTGTGACCCGCACGGTGCACCGGAGAGACAGCCGCCCGTCACAACGTTGTTCCAACGACGGCGTCCCGTCGCGTTGTTGATGGTCTTCGACAATGCGACGCACGGCAACACCGATTCTTGTGCTCGTCTCAGTCTGCGCTGCCAGGTTTGTCAAACTCCGCACGACGCGCCGCTGAACCGATCTTTGCTGCGTTCGTTTTCTGCGCATCATTCGAGTGCGCCACACAACATCCAATCCAGCCGCCGAGACCAGCCCCAAGAGGCCCCAAATCTTCCACAGTTCCCCGACAGTCGGATCGAGCCCCGTTCCCCATCCCGCAGCCAACAGGCACAGACTGAGCCATGCGATCTGACTCGGCAACGACGCAGAGCCTGTACCATCTGCACAATTATCGGTTGTTCGTTGCATCCCATCTATCCTTCCGATTCTGTTTCGTTGTCTGGTTTGGATGTGTTGAAAAGGATGACCGATTGGCGGCATGCCGTGAAAGGTCCACACGCAAAGGTATGTCACGTTGATCCCCAGTCAATGTGTGCGACAACGAATCGCTACTTTCGTGACAGACGGTCTCACAAGCACAGGTTTGCTGTGATAACAGGTCACTCGGCCATCTTCGTGAGAGCGTGTTTGAAAAGCCCCGGTCGGGGCGGAAGGCGGTAGCCCAGAGCGTGAGCCCTGGGTCTGAGGGGGCACCCACCGGTGTAGCCCCGGCGGGGCGACAGAACGTGTGGGCTGTTCGTCGCAGCAGCGCTCGATCGCCCCGCTGGGGCTCGGGGAGAATGGACTCGATCCGGACCCCCAGGGCTACCAACGAACATCCCTCCGGGACTGACAAGAGGCTTTCCAAACACGCTCGTGAGCAGTGAGCCGCTCGACGGGGGGGCTGCCGCGCGGGGCGTGTCGTGGCTTTGATCGCCCGCGGTGACGCTGAAATGCAAGTTGAGTTTGCGGCGTCGGCGGTCTGCTGTGGAACAGGTTCTCTTCAGCAGCCGACGAGGACAGCTTGCTTTCCGCTGCCGCTACTGGCAACAACCCGCTCTAAGGCGTCCAGAACCGCCGGGTGGTGGTCGGCGTCGTTCTGTAGCTCGCTGAAGACCGCCTGTGCGTCATCGAATTGGGTCGCGCTTTCATGCATCAGGGCGTCGAAGGCGCGCACGGTGCGAATGACCTGGGCCCCGATGGGAATCTCATTCGGTCTTGGAGCGTTCTCGGTCAGCGCTTCCACGGCAGTCGACCCGTTGGGAGTGACCACCAACGGGAACGCCCCTCTGAGCACGGTTCCCAGCGACTGGACGAGGTCCGTTCCGTGAAACGTGTGCTGTGTCGACTCGAATTCGTCGTCGCCGAGATCACCGATGGCCTTTCGGATGACCTTGGCCGTAATCTCAATGCTTTCCATGTCCTGCAGCAGCGCAGCCACGCAGATGTCGTCGATTTCTTTCTCGGAAAGCTTCATTTCTTCGGCGACCTTTTGGCACAAATCGGATGTTCGTTTCGAACGGTCTTTCAGGTGTTGATTTGCGCTCTGCAAATACTTGGAGAGGACTTCGACCACTCCCACGTAACTTTCGTGGAGTTCTACGATCTTCAGGGAACGTTCGTCGCTGAGCGTGCCCACCAGAATGGCGGTCAGGCCCAGGACTGCTCCCCAGATCGTCACCGCCAGCGCAATCACAAGCGGCGATGTAAAGGCGGCAAAACTCGACAAATCAAGAACGGCCACCGCTGACGCTAAAATGACGCTGAAAAACGCCAAAATTCCAGCGCGATAACGTCCCAGATGAAGGGCCGCAAGCACGACCGGCAGGTAAAACAGATTGAACACCACCATTTTGTAGCGGGGCACTTTGAACAACAGGCAGGCGAGTGCCACGACGACTAACACAAGGAAAATTTCCAGGGACCGCTGGAGCTGATTGGTTTTGGCGGACATCATCCATTCCTCGACGAATTGATCAAACCTTCAGATTTCGGAACGTTTGCTTCGACCGTCGAAACGAGAATCTGCTCTTGCTCGGGCGTGAGCCGATTTTCTGGTTCTTGGTTTTCGGCCACGTCGGGCCACGTTCGGGCGGCATCGTTCGTCTCTGGAAACTGCTGCGCGATTTTGCGGAACTGCGACTCGATTCTCAGAAAGATTTCGACAATGTCCGGATCGAACTGCTTGGCGGCGCCGTCGCGGATGACGGCCACGCACTTCTCGTGTGGAAAAGCGGGTTTGTAGACCCTCCGGCACGACAGGGCGTCGTAAACGTCGGCAATGGCCACGATCCGCGCCGCCAGCGGAATTTCCTCGCCCGCCAGACCGTCTGGATAACCGGTTCCGTCCCAGCGCTCGTGGTGGCATAGCGCGATTTCTCTGGCCATTCTCAGAAAATTTGAGCTTCCCAGCCTTCGCTCGATGTTGCGAATGCAGTCGCCGCCGACGGTGGAGTGTAACTGTATCTTCAAGCGTTCCTCGACGTCGAGTTTGCCCGGTTTCAGCAGGATCGCGTCTTCGACGCCCACCTTTCCGATGTCGTGCAGTGCCGAACTGATCCCGATCGACCGCACAAACGCATTGCTGACTTGATTCTTGAGCCGAGGATGACGACGCATCGCCGAGGCCAGGCGAGACGAGTACAGCGCGATTCGCTCGAGATGGTGGCCCGTGTCCGGGTCCCGCGATTCAGCCAGCTTTGCCAGACCGAAGATCACCGCGTCCCGCGTCTGAACCAATTCCTTTGTCTGTTGGAGGGATTGCTCGTCTGATTCCATTTCCCAGCGAGATTGCTCGCCGCGAGCGCGAGACAGGACGAGATAGGCCACGCCGGCTTGCAGAACGCCAATCCAAACACACACGATTCTGCCGACCGACGGCATGACCTCCAGGATGGTTTTGGCGCTCACCGCCGGGGCCACACCGCTCTGGGAATCCTGGACGCTTCGACGTGCGCCGTCCCGCCCAGACGCCTGGTTTGCCGAATTCGCGGCGATCCATTCGGCAGATGAAATCACCAACCGGTTGTGAATCCAAAAGCCAAACGCCAAACAGAGCGCTTGCCCGACGATCAGGGAGCAAATGAACTTAGACCAGCGTCGCATTCTTGCCATAACGGTCCCGTGTCTAGGCCACTGGAAGTCGTTCACCGAGCGGTTCGCACTTTTGGCTGGAACCACCGGCTGATGAAATCTAGTTCACAGACTTGCCCTTCGCGGCTTCGAGAAAGATTCTCCGTCTCGATCCGGCATTTCCCCGGTGCGGAGATGATGATTTTGTGGCGGGCCGAGCGGCAACGAACCGTTGGCGGACCCTCACAAACCGCACAATGCGATCGACCGCGCTTGTCGACTTCGCCCAGTGGGAGCGAATCATTTCACCGTGAACTTGAGCGAGTAGGTGGCCACCTTCCGGCTGAGCTGGTCTTCGACGATCAGCTTCAAGACGTGTGGGCCGAGCGTGATCCGCTGCGGGATGTCGATTTGATAGCTGTGGAAGTAGTCTTTGCGGTGATTGCGGCAAAGATCTTCCGTGGCCCGGAACTCCTCGCGTTTGACCAATCCGCCCCCGGGACCGGCCTTGTAGATTTCGATGGTCGAACGCAAGAGAGTGCGGTACTGCCCGTCGGCTGTTGGTTCGCTCTTGAAGTTGGCGACTTCGGCATAGATGAGCACCGGCTGCCCGGGGCTGAACTCGTCGCGGTCAAAACGTTCGTAGTTTCCGAAACTGGAAATCTTGTGACAGAAGGTGATGTTGCGCAGTTCAAGTTTCGCGTTCTCCTGAAGCCTCCCAATGGCCGAGTGCAACTGGGTGATGGTTTGTGAGGCCCTCTCGGCGTCATCGGGCATTGCGTCGGAGTCGAAGTAGTTGGCCACCGCCCAGAACATTTGTTGCCAGAATTCCTGGTCGGCCGGTTCCAGGCCGGGAATGGCTTCCAGCGCCTTGGCCTGCCGTCCGGCAATCAGGTACAGCCAGCGCAGGTAGACGTGTCCCTGGATGTAAGCTTCCTTCTCCACTTCGGTGGTCCCGGGGCTGAGCTTGGCCGTCTCGGCCTCGGCCAGCAAGATGAGTTTCTGCAACTCGCCGTCCCACTTCCCAGGGGAACCGGTCGGCGGAGGCGCGTGCATCGGTCCGGCCTGGCGCGTGGCCGGAGAATTCTCGTGGAAACCATCCGCCGGCGTCGCAGGCAGGCTGCGCGGCTGCATGCCCCAAGACGATGACGCGACAGGCGGAGGCTCCTGATTCGGCACCGTTGCCGAGTAGGGGTTGTTTTGAAGCGGTGTTGTCGAGGCGCCACTCCACGGCGCGCTGCGGAGCCTGCCTGGTCCGAGTTGTACCGGATTCGACCCACCGGTCGCAACGTTTTGCGCGCCGGGCGCGCGGTGCCCAAAGCCACCCGTGCCGTTCGCAGCCGGCGTGTTGAAGGCGCTTCGGGCCGCTTGTTGGAAACGCGGGTCTTGTGTCGCTCGATTGCCCAGAGTTCCACGATCGTTTGGTGCGAAACCGCTGACGGAATTCTGCCATCCGTTTGCCCGGTTCAATGGGTAGCCGGCCCGCCCCATCTGGTCTCTCGAAAGCGGGGCGTTGGGTTGATTCCACTCTGCTGCCGGACCGGAACGGTATGCCACGGTCCTTTGCGCTGGATCCGAAAACGGTGACGGGCCCCAAGGTGATCCAGCCGGACGCCCAAACCCCGCGGCGCCATTCATCGCCGAGGGGTTCTGAACGCCGGAAACGGCGACGACTCCGTTCACATTGGGCGCCGAGCCGCCGGCGATCTGCTGCCGCTGCTGGGCCCTTTGCCTCATCTTGATCATCAGCCGCCTGCTTCTCAGCGTTTGACGGACCCAATACGGGTCGAGCTGTCTCAAGTTCTGATACCACTCTTCCCGTTCTTCGGGAGTCGCGTCGCTTAGTTCCTGCGCGATGAATCTCATCGTCTCGGAATCGTGGTCAATGGCCCGCTCACGATCGGGCCCGGCTACCGGCATCGTGTTGGTGGAACCCTTGACGCCCCCTGTGCTATCGAGGCCGGTTGGCTGAATCGGGTTTCTAACGGCCGTTTTCTCAGCGGAACGGACCGTTTTCGTGCCGCGGCTGGCAGACCGGGCGAACCAGTTCCCTTTCGGCGGCGCGCCACAACCCCCCATCAGGCTAGCCGACACCACGATCCCCCACAGAAGGACGCAAAATCGTCCCATGCCTACTTCCTTCCGGCAACCAGAGGTACGATGAGATGTTCCGCGAGAGAGGAGTTACGAACCGGCCGAGTGACCGCCCACGAGAGGAGCGGACCCAGCGGTCCGGAATTGGATCGCAGACCTTAGTGGAAACAGACACTTTCCGCAAGACCGTTACCGCGATTCCGCCGAACGCTGGTAACGTTGCGGCCGTCGTGGGTGTGCGTGATGACGCGCGCCGGCGCGCGACAACGCGGAGAATCTGACCGAGTGCATGACCGGTTGTGGCTGGCTCTGGATCTCACGGGTCAGGTACGCGACGAACTTGGGACTCGCTCGGTTGATGATCACCACACGGCTGGCCGCTTGCGGGTTGTCGAGCGGGCGAATGATGCACACGACTTCCGCTTCACTAGCCGAACTGCCTGCCGCAAGTTCGGTTCTCGGTTCGTCCGACCGGGCGAGTGACTTCGCCAGCGAAGCAGGTTGCTGATGGAGCTGCGACAGCTTCGCTTGATCCAGTAGTTTGTGGATCGTGCTCAGCCCGGCATACAAACCGCGGCGGTCCCGCAGATCGGCCGCGATGCACACGCCGACCACTTCGCCGGACCGGTTGAACAGACCCCCGCCCGAGCGCCCCTCCTCTGGAACACCTGAACACTCAATGTTGTCGGGACCGAGATACCGGTTTAACGCCGTCACCCGCAATTGCTGCTTGGTCGGCGGGTCGCCGCCACCGCAGCCGATACTAAACACGTGGTCGCCTTTTGCCACGCGGGCCGTTGTCGCGGCGACTTGGGAGACCGGCAGTGTGGTATCCGTCGGGATGGCGCACAGACCGACATCGGACAGGGTGTCGTAAAGGACCACGTTCCCGACGAACGTTTCGTGCCGTCCACCAGTAAACACGTCGACCTCGGTCGTCGCGCCCTGTCTGAGGCCGCGAAAAATGTGACCGCAGGTCAACACGATCGTCCGTCCCGGCCGGCTGTCGATGACGGTTCCCGAACCGAAATTGGCCCCACCCTCGTTCCTCACCCGAATCCGGACGCTGGCGGCAAGCGGATCAACGAGGGTCGCCGCCGTCGCTGCCGGCTCGCGGCTATCGTGTTTCGCGCGGATGACCGGTTTCTCGCGCGGAATCGGCGGCTGCTTGGCCGGTTCAGACGGCCGCGGTATTTTGGCAAGCAGGCTTCTGAGTCGACTCTCGGATGTCATGCCCTCGATTCGAGCGACTTCCTTGCCCTGCACCACCAAGACGAAAGCGGGAATGCTGCCGATCCCGTACTTGCGGGCCAATGCCGGTTCGCGATCGACATCGACTTTGCGGATCGGGTATCCCTGCCGCTTGAGCCGGGAGACGATCGGACTCATCTGCTGGCAGGGGCCGCACCACGTTGCAGAGAAGTCGAGCAGAACGTTGTCCCCTGCCGCGTTCAACGCGGCGGCAGAGACCAGAATCACCGAAAAGGTCGTCATACTTCGGCCTCCATGCCTGAAGTTTTGTAATATTGTCAACAGCGAGCGGCGATTGTTACAACCTGCCAGAGCCAGGCAGAGGGCGTTCGCGCGGCCGATTGCTCGGCACTCGTCTCCGGACGGTCGATTTCTCGGCGTTTTGACTCATCTTGGGAACCATTCCTCATGGATTGGGTGACTGGTAACGTTCTTGTCCGAGTTAGCAGAAGTTGTGCCATTGGGGGAGAAACAGCCAAGATGTGTACTTTTTCGTCCCGGCGGGACTATAATACTTCGGAACGTCACTTGGCCTGCCGAAACCCCATGTCGCGACTGGTTGGCTCGTGTTTTGCTGGAGCGAGTCGCAGAAGATCGACATCCCGCCCTCTTCGCCGAGTCATTGTGATTTGCCAGTCCGCACGAGTGAGCCGTGTTGTGAGTCGCCGACTTTTCATCCTCTTTTCCGTCGGGAGTCTGTCAGCCCTTTTGCCGGCCGGTTGCCGAAAGGAAGAGCAAATCACCCGTTACACCGTCCCCAAGCCGCACGTGCTCCATGCAGCCAACCATGTCGAGCGCGCAGAGACGGACCCGCACGTCACACAAGACCCCAGCTCCGCCGCCAAAGGGCCCCTCACTTACGAGACTCCCGAGGGCTGGTTGCCGGGCAAGGCCGGCGGGATGAGGAAAGCCGCTTTTCGCGTCCGCCGCAACAGGCAGCAGGTCGACATCACCGTGATCGACCTGGCCGCCGCAGCCGGCAAGCTGCTGCCGAACATCAAGCGATGGCGCAGGCAAATTCAGATGGAGGAGTCCGTCACCCAAGAGAAGCTCGACCGGGAAATCAAGCAGATCAAAGTCGGCCCGGTCACGGGACATTACATCGAACTCGTCGGCCCGGAAGACGCCGAAAGCCGCAAATCGATTCTGGCAGTGATTGCGATCCATGAGGGAAAGGCTTGGTTCTTCAAGCTCATGGGCGATGCCGAACTGGCTGAGCGAGAAAAGAAGCGATTCGAGGCGTTTGTCCAATCCGTAAGATTCGAGAGCTCCGGTGGAGCCGACCATGGCAAATGAACCAGCCCCCAGCAAAGCACCCTCGGCGGACGCCGGTCGTGCGGAGTTGTGGCCGAGAACCTCGGAGGTGTCGCTTCGGGCAATCTTGGCGCCACTCGCTTCGTTGAAGCTGACGGTGGTGCTCTTCGCGATGGCGATTTTCATCGTGCTGGCCGGCACCTTGGCGCAGGCGGACAAAGACATCTGGGAGGTCATCGAGGATTACTTCCGCGTGCCGTGGTGGCCTTCGCTGGGATTTGCCTGGATTGATTTCCAGATGTTTTTCCCGCCCTCCTTCTTTTCCGGCAAGCCGATGGTGCCCGGTGGTTTCTACTTTCCCGGCGGCTGGTTGATCGGCGCTCTGATGGCCCTCAACCTTCTGGCGGCACACGGGATGCGTTTCAAGCCGCAGGCCGCTGGAAGCAGACTCTCGTCCGGTCTGGCGGTGATCGCCGTGGGCCTGGCGATGACCTGGCTGGTGATCGCCAGCGGCTCGAACAAAGCCGGCGTGCAAGAGGCAACGTGGCTCGAATGGACGGTGTTGTGGGAATTCTTCAAAGGCGGTCTTGCGGTGCTTTGGCTGGCCACAGCCTTTGCACTCCTGAAGCTTCAGCCAAAGCGAAAAACGGAGCGGGCCACTCTTGTTACGGTGGCTTTTTTGCTGGGCGGCCTGCTGTGCTGGATTCTCTACGAAGGCGACGCCGCCAGGCTCGGCGACTCCTCCATGCGCATTCTGTGGCAATTGATCAAAGGGACGTTTGCCGGGGGGGTGCTGCTGGCCGGTTGCATGATGGTGTTCAAGAAGCGGGCCGGCATCGTGCTCATGCACGGGGGCATCGCCCTGATGATGCTAAGCGAAGTGCTGGTCGGCACGATGGCCGTCGAAGGGCAGATGCAAATCGAAGAAGGCCGGACGGTCAACTTCGTCCAGGACATCCGCGCGCTGGAATTGGCCGTCGTCGATCACTCGGATCCCAATACGGACGACGTGGTGATCGTCCCGGAATCGATTCTGCTCGCCGGGGGGGTGATTCAGAACGAGAAATTGCCCTTTGACGTCGAGGTCGTCAAATTCCTGAAAAACGCCAGTGTTCGGCAACTTAAGCCTGACGAGCACAGCCCGGCCGACAAAGGCATCGGTCTGCGGTGGACGGCCGAGGAGATCCGACCCGGCGCCGGAACCGACACCGGCGGCGGAGTCGACATGGCGGCCGCCTACGTCAAACTCACCAGAAAAGGAAGCTCTGAAAGTCTCGGAACCTACCTGGTGAGTCTGTTTCTTTCGGCTCAGGGGTTGCCCGAGACGCTCACCCTCGACGACGGGACCGCTTACGAGATTTCTCTGCGATTCAAAAGGAACTACAAGCCGTATTCGGTGCACCTGATCGACGTTCGTAAGGACGACTACATGGGCACCGACACACCTAAAAACTATTCATCCCAGGTCCGCCTGGTCGACGAAAGCCGCAGCGTCGATCGCAAGATAAGAATCTGGATGAACAACCCACTGCGTTATGCTGGGGAAACATTCTATCAGAGCGGTTACTACCGGAATCCGCAAACCGGCGGCGAGACGACCACACTAGCCGTCGTGACAAACACCGGCTGGATGATCCCCTACGTCTCGTGCATGATCGTGGCGATGGGAATGCTGGCCCACTTTTCGATTGTTCTGTTGCGTTTCTTGAATCGCAGATCGGCCGCAGAGCTCAACGCTGTTCCGATTCCCATGGCGGCGAAGTTGACACTGGGCAAAAAACAGAAACGCAAGAAGCCTACGCTCCGCGAGATTCCGAAAACGACGAAAACCGGCGGCAAGCCGAGCCTCGCCGCGAGGCTGTTTCCCGTGGCGATCGTCGTGCTGTTTGCGGCTTGGCTGGGTGGCAAAGCGAGACTGCCCGCGCCGCCGGCCGGCGAGATGAATCTGTACGAGTTCGGCAAGATTCCCGTCGTCTATCAGGGGCGTCCGAAGCCGATCGACACGCTGGCCCGCAACAGCCTGCGGATCATCTCGGACAAGCAGACCTTCGTCGATGCAAACGGAAAACGGCAACCCGCCATCCGTTGGTTGTTGGACGTTCTCATCAAGCCCGAAGAAGGCTACAAGCACAAAGTCGTCCGCATCGACAACTTGGACGTGCTCGATACGTTGGAGCTGAAGCGGCGGCAAGGCTTCCGCTACTCAGTCGACGAGATCCAAGGCAAACTCTCCGAATTGAGCGAGCAGGCTGATCGGGCCCGTTCGCTGGAGACAAGTCGGCTCAGCCTTTTCCAAAAGAAAATTCTGGAGCTGGAGAACAAGCTCGGAGTCCTCGATCTGTTGGTCCGTTCCTTCGCTGCACCGAACATCCGCGAGGATCAAACCAAAGAGAATTTGATCAAAGATTTGGGCACAGCGGTCAAGCAGCAGCAGGCCCTCACCAGACAACACCCCCCGTTGGCGATTCCCCCGGAAGAAAAGGATGGGAAATGGCAAACGTTCGCGGCCGCCTGGACCAGGAACCTGATTTTACGCCACTTTGCAGGCGAATTTCAGGCTGAGAAACCGCACGCGGCCACCGAAACAATGGCCAAGATCTTCGTCGCGTATGCCGAAAACGACGCACAAACCTTTAACACCCTAGTGGCCAAGCACCTAGCCGCGCTTCACGCAGACCCGCCGAAGAACCTCGATGCCGCCAAAACCAACTTCGAGGCGTACTTCAATCATCTCCAGCCGTTCTACCACGCGGCCGTGTTGTACGTCGTGGCGTTTCTGCTGGTCGCTTTGTCCTGGCTGGGTTTCAGACGCCCGTTGAATCAGGCCTCGTTTTGGCTGATTGCGTTTACCTTCGCCGTGCACACGTTCGCCGTGATCTCCCGCGTCTACATCTCGGGCCGCCCGCCCGTGACCAATCTGTACTCCTCGGCGGTCTTTATCGGCTGGGCGACGGTTGTGCTGGGATTGATCCTCGAAATGGTCTTTTCCATCGGCATCGGCAACGTGCTGGCGACCGTCTCCGGATTCATCACCCTGCTCATCGCTCACTTTCTGGCCGGCGACGGCGATACCTTTACGGTCTTGCAAGCGGTCTTGGACACCCAGTTTTGGCTGGCCACGCACGTGGTCTCCATCACCTTGGGTTACTCGACGACCTACGCGGCTGGATTATTGGGTGTGCTGTACGTCCTTCGCGGCGTGCTAACCCCGTCGCTCTCACCGGCCGTTGGAAAAGAGCTGAGCCGCATGATCTATGGCACGGTCTGCTTTGCGATCTTCTTCAGCTTTGTCGGGACGGTGCTCGGCGGTTTGTGGGCCGATGATTCCTGGGGCCGGTTTTGGGGTTGGGACCCCAAGGAGAACGGCGCCTTGATCATCGTCTTGTGGAACGCGCTGGTCCTGCACGCCCGCTGGAGCGGCATGGTGAAAGAGCGGGGACTGGCGCTCTTGGCGGTCGGCGGCAATATCGTCACCAGTTGGTCGTGGTTCGGCGTGAACGAACTGGGCGTGGGACTGCATTCCTACGGCTTCACCGAAGGCGTGCTGCTGGCCCTGGGCCTGTTCGTCGGCAGCCAACTGGCGGTCATCGCGCTGGGCGCCATTCCCCACAGGATGTGGTGGAGCTCCAAACGCCAGACGTCTCAGTAGTGCGTTTCATAAACCGTGATCGGGTGACACGGTCGATTGGCGTCGGAAAAGGGGACAGGTCCAATTTGCCGGAACGGCCCGAAGGGTGCTTCGCACAAATTGGACCTGTCCCCTTTTCCGACGCGGCGGGCAAGCCCGCCGGCTAAATGAACTGCGGCGGCAGCGGCCGGTCCGTCTAGGTTTTGTATTTCTTGCGCTTGGCCTTCCGCGCTTTCGCGCTGGCCGGCCGCCGGCCGTGATTGGCTTTCTTCAGCTTGCGTTGTGTCTTGGCCATAATTTCCTCGAACGCATCCGGTTGTCTGCTCTGTCCCTCGTGAATGCATCGGCGATTCTACAAACCACACGTCGAAAGGGAAAGGGCAGCATAGCCCCAGCAGTAGGGTGTGTGAAACACACCAAGTTTTGCGCGTTCGCTAGAAGGTGTGTTTCACACACCCGACGCGCTGGACGCGTCGTCCTCAGCGCAGGCGGCTGATGTAGCGCAGGAAGTCTCGGTCGAGCTTGGCGAGGTCCTCGCCGAAAGCCGTCTGGAACTCGGCCAGGCGCTGTTCCGGCTTGTCCCAAATGAGCCGCCCTTTGGCCGAGATGCGTTTCAGGTACTCGGTGTACTCTTTGCGCTTCGTCTTGATGAGAAAGTAGCTCAGCGCCCAGGCTTCGGCATACGCGTCGGCTGTCAGCTCGGCGTCGCGGAAGCGGTCGTCGCTTTGGATCAGTTGCAGCAGCGAATCATTCTTACGGCGTTTGGCGGCGTAGTCTTGAAACTGCCTGAACCGCAGCGCGTTCGGTTTGCCGACGGTTCGCCAACCGGTTCGGCTGCGCAGGTCGGGTGTTTCGAAGTACATGGCCATGCCTTCGGTCAGCCACAGCGGATTGTCCGCATAGCGGGTGTGCAGGCCGCTGTTGAAGGCAATTTGGTGAGTGGCTTCGTGGACGACGGTGGCCACGTTGAACGGCGAGGCGGCCACTTTGCGATTGATCTCGGCCAGCGAGGCGGCCGGGCGGCTGTGCGGGCCGGCCGTCAGATCGTAGAGCACCATGCGGTTGGTCCGAATCGAATAATACCCCTTGGACGTCGCGGTTGCCTGGTCGGCGTCTTTCGCGGCGAACCGGGCAAATTGACGCTCGTCGGCAAACACGATCGCTACCAGCGGAGATTCCGGCGTGTGCAGCTCCAATTGCTTGGCTCGCCAGTGCGTGCGGAAGCTGGCCAACAATCGTTCGAACAGCGCGCCGCACCAGCGGGCGTATTTTCGGCCGGCATTGGTGCAGATGATGTAATGTTTCGTGGAAACAATCTCGAAGTGCTCGCCGAGTTCCGCCTTCAACCGCCGGCCCAATTCATCGGCGGTGTACGGGGTGAATTTTCGGCCAGTCTGTTCGCGTCTCTGGATCTGTTCCGGCGTGATGGTCCACAACCGGCGGTCGCGACCCAGCAGCAGGATGCCGCCGTCTTCGGCTTCTACGAGAACCTTGCCGTCAAGTACAATGGTTTGCTTCGACGGATCGGTAAAGGTTATCCGGTCGAGCAGATTATCGGCGTAGGAATCTCTCGGCCAAGCGAGCAGTATCGCGACAGACAGAATGGCGACGACGCTTCCGCAACGGCGAGGACCCCGCACAGAGGGGGCGAATGAAACGCCGATCCCGTGTCGAGAAATCAAAAGGCTCAGAAGCATGTGGCTTGTGTCCACGGCGAAAGAAACCTGGGACGCGTCGAGCGTCCCTTCCATCGTAACATCTGCTGCTGACCGGTGAACACCGGAGGATGTCCGGTTCTGAGGAAGAAATTCTCGCGCAATCGTGTAGAATGATCGGTGATCATGGTCAAGACGCTGATGGAATATGCCGATTGGCTCGACGAGCGGGACGAGCTAATCTGGCCTGCGCCTCCTAAGTGTGTACCCGTCAAGGCCACTGCTTCCATCAAGCCGCTGCCCGGTATCCGGGCCGTCACGTGGAGCCTCTACGGCACCCTGCTGCGGATTTCGGAAGGCCGACTGCTCTTTGAGCACCCCGAGCCCTTGCGGATGCAGGTGGCGCTGGACAAGACAATCCACGAATTCAACATGTGGAACAGCATGACCCGCAAGCCGGGACCTCCGTCGCAGTCCCTGCAGGAACCGTACAGGCGCCTCCTGGACGAATACCGCATGGCCGGCCGGCAGCACAAAGGAGACTTCCCCGAGGTCGACGCGTCCGGAATCTGGCGAAAACTGCTGAATCGACTGGGACAGAAAGAGTACGAGTATGACAAGGAGTTTTACGGCAATCCGGACGAACTGAGCGACAAGATGGCCTACTTCTTCCATGCGAACCTGCAGGGGGTCGAAGCGGCGCCGCATGCGCTGTCCGCGCTGTCGGCGGTTGCTCAAGCGGGCGTGTGTCAAGGGTTGCTGGCCGACGCCCAGTCGTTCACGATGCTGCAACTGTTGCGGGCATTGAGGCGGCAAGGTAAACTACCGTCGCTGGGCGACCTGTTTTCCGTCGATTGCATGACGCTCTCGTTTCAAGAGGGAGTCCGCAAGCCGTCGAGTTCGCTGTACAGAATTTGTGTCGAGCAGTTCAAGGAGCAGGGTATCACCGCCAGCCGGGTGCTTCACGTCGGCAGTCGCGTGCGCGACGATCTTATTTTCGCCAAACGGGCCGGAATGCGGACGGCCCTGTACGCCGCCGATCAGACCAGTTTGCAGGCCTCCAAGGCGGACATGAAAAATGCAAACCTGAAACCGGATCGCCTGTTGACCGATCTGACACAAATCCGAGACGTTTTGTCCATCGGGTGAAGATTATGCCTCCTCCAGCACTGTACGATCTGAGCCGGTTTGACTTCGACCATCCGATCATGACGCTCGACGACATCCGCCGCGTCAATCCGCAACGGCACGAAATGGAACAACTGACCGCCATCGTGCACGTCGACCGTGAGAATCACGGCATCGTGGGATTCAAGGACATCACCGAAAAGGAATTCTGGATCGCCGGTCACATGCCCGGTTTTCCGATGATGCCGGGCGTCATGTTGTGCGAGTGCGCCGCGCAACTGGCCGGGTTTTACGCGCGCAAATACGACATGCTCGGCGGCGATTACCTGGGCTTCGGCGGCATGAACAAAGTCCGCTTTCGCAGCCCCGTCTTTCCGGGTTGCCGATTGGTCATTATGGCGCGGGTGGTCAGACTGCGACCGCAGCGCCGGGCCGAGTTTGAATTCCAAGGCTTCGTCGAGGACCGCATGATCTTCAGCGGCGAAATGATCGGCGTGCCGATCGTGCGCGAACAGAAGATCGATTGACTCACTTGTATGCCGTCCGTACCTCCTGATGATCTCAAGCCGTACTTCCTCACGTTCGACGACCTCGATGGGATGATCGACTGGACCCGATTTTTCGGGAACTCTAATCCGGTCGAGCTTGACGTCGGCAGCGGCCGGGGATTGTTTCTGGTCACCGCGGGACTGGAACATCCGGAGATCAACTATCTCGGTCTCGAGCTCGACTACAAAGAAGGCCGGCGGGCGGCGCGGCGTCTGAAAAAACGGGAGATGCCAAACGTCCGCGTGCTGGGGGGTGATTGCCGCGCGGCGCTCCAGCGGCACATCCCGCTGGGCACTGTCTCGGCAGTGCACGTCTACTTTCCCGATCCGTGGTGGAAGCGGAAACACAAGAAACGCCGGCTGTTTACCGATGTCTTCCTCGACCAGATCGCTGCCGTGCTGATGCCCGGCGGAATGGTACATGTCTGGACCGACGTGGAAGACTATTTCCAGGTCATCTCGGCGATGATGGACCACTGCGCGCAGTTCGAAAAACTCGCCGCGCCGCCGGAGCGCCAGCCCACCCACGATATGGACTATCAAACCAGCTTCGAGCGCAAAGCACGTCAGACGGGCGGCG
>CAZGYE010000010.1:0-42297 GCA_964530165.1 uncultured Planctomycetaceae bacterium | reverse complement strand
CACACCTTTCCCTCAGCTTCACGAAAGCGAATGAGTGCATTGGAGTTATGCTTCGGCTTCCTGTTCGGAACACACTCATTCGAACAGCGGTAGGAACTCGAACCGGTTTCCGTCGAACAGGCCGCGGTCACTGAGCTTGATTTCAGGAATGACCAGCAGCGCCATGAACGAGAGGGTCATCAAAGGCGCCTGCAACGTCGAGCCGAACTCTTTGGCCAGACGGTCCAGCGACGCGTAGGCCGGTCCGACTTCGCTCGCCGGCGCCGTCGACATCAGCCCGGCAACCGGCAGAGGCAGCACTTCGCTGATTCCCTCCGCGACAACCGCGAGTCCGCCCCGCTCGCGGACCACCAGATTGACTGCCGCACACAGTTCCTCGTCGCTCAGGCCCACCGCGATGATGTTGTGGGAATCGTGCGCCACCGACGAGGCCATGGCTCCCCGCTTCAATCCGAAACCTCGGACGAACGCAACAGCCGGGGCAGCCGGCTGGTAGCGGTTCACGACCGTTATCTTCAGGATGTCGCGCTGCGGATCCGATACAGCCAGACCGCGCTCTACCTTCGGCTCGACGGTATGGCGGCGAGTGATCAACTGGCCGTCGATCACCTCGATGACGTTCATCCGCTTCGCCCGCCGTTGGCAGTTCGCCCGCCGTTGGCAGTTCGCCCGCCGTTGGCGGTTCGCCCGCCGTTGGCGGTTAGAGATGGCTTCGACCCGAAACGCGTCGGCGGTTGTTTGTTGAGCCGCAAACCGATTGACGGTCTGCGTCCGGCTGTTTGGGATGTGCGTCCGGCCGTTCTCGGCGACCAGCCGGCCGCGGACAAAAGTGCGCAGCACATTCAGTTTCTCGATATCGCTGACTTCGATGAAGTCGGCATCGTCGCCCGGCTGCAGCAGCCCGACGTCGAGGCCGTAATGCAGGACCGGCGTCACGCAGGCGCAGCGCAGCACCTTCATCAGGTCCGTGCCGCGCTCAACGGCCCGCTTGACCAACAGGTTGATGTGCCCGGCCAGCAGCTCGTCAGGGTGTTTGTCGTCGCTGGAGAACATACAATCGTCGGCATAGTGGCGAATCAAGGTGCAGAGGGAATCGAAATTCCGGGCGGCCGAGCCTTCGCGAATCATGATCTTCGCGCCGCAGGCGAGCTTTTCCAGCGCCTCTTCTTCCGTGAAACATTCGTGGTCGGTGGAGATGCCGGCCGCGAAATAGGCTTTCGCCTCATCGCCGCGCAGGCCGGGTGCGTGTCCATCGACTGGTTTGCCGCGCTGCCTGGCGGCGCGAATCTTGGCCGTGACTTCCGCATCACCGGCAAGGACGCCGGGCACGTTCATCATTTCGCTGAGATACCCGATCCGCTCATCGTCCAGCAGCGATTCGACCTGCGCGACCGATATGCTCTCGCCGGCGGTTTCGAACGTCGTGGCCGGGACGCACGAGGGCGCTCCGAAGCAGAACTTGAACGGCACGGCCTCGGCGTTTTCGAGCATGAAGCGGACGCCGTCGACGCCCAACACGTTGCCGATCTCATGCGGATCGGAGACCGCTGCAACCGTCCCGTGCACGACCGCCGCGCGGGCGAACTCGGCGGGAACCAGCATCGAGCTTTCGATGTGCACGTGGGCGTCGACGAAACCGGGCAGCAGGAACGTCGACTGCGGCTGTGTCTCGTCAGCGACCGAGACGATTTTCCCATCGGCCACGTCGACGGTCGCGGGGGACACCCGCCGATTCAGAACGTCGACCACGTTGGCCGTGATTTGAAAAGAATTTGAGTCCATTTGTCTCAGGGAGGGATTAGGGGATAGGGGATAGGGGATCGAATTCCGCTGTTGATAATTCGCTATTCCGTATGACTAATCCCTAACCCCTAATCCCTTCTGTTTATGGTTGTTACTGCTTCTGCTCCATTCTCCAAACCGGGTCGTGGTGCGAGTCGGCAGCGGATCGGAACCAGCGGGTCAGGGTGACTTTCTGCCGGGTGTAAAACATGATGCCTTCGGCACCCTGAATGTGCAGGTCGCCGAAAAACGATTGGTTCCATCCGGTAAAGGGGAACCAGGCCATCGGGGCGGGAACACCGACGTTGATGCCGATCATCCCAGCATTGAAGTGCTGCTTGAACTGCCGGGCGGCGAAACCGTCGCGGGTAAAGATCGACGCGCCGTTGCCGTAAGGACACTTCTGTCCGATTTCCAGCGCGTGGTCCAGATCGTTTGCGCGAATGACAGTGAGCACCGGCCCGAAAATTTCGTCGGTGGCCACTCGCATCGTCGGTTCGACACGATCGATGACACAGGGGCCGATGAGAAAACCGTCGGAATCGAAGTCTCGCCGACCGTCGAGCACCACCTCGGCGCCCTCTTCGGCGGCGATGTCGAGATAGTCGGCAATTCGGACTCGGTGTTCTGCGCGAATGACCGGTCCCATGTCGACGTCGGCGCCGCCGTCAGTCGGACCGACGCGAAGGCTACCGGCATGCCGGCAGAGTTCATCCACCAAGGTGTCGCCGATCCCACCAACGGCAACGGCGATGCTGCCGGCCATGCACCGCTGTCCGGCGCAGCCAAACCCCGAGGCGGCCAGCCCTTTGACCGCCAAGTCCATCTCGGCGTCGGGCATGACGATCAGATGATTCTTCGCCCCGCCAGCCGCCTGCACCCGCTTGCCGTGACTGGCGGCCGTCTCGTACACGTGACGGGCAATGGCCGTCGAGCCGACAAACGAAACCGCAGCGACCAGCGGGTGAGTGAGCAGGGCGTCGACACATTCCCGGTCGCCGTGCACGATGTTGAAAACCCCCGGCGGCAGACCCGCTTCCGTCAGCAATTCGCCGAGGCGAACGGCAGACAGCGGAACCTTTTCCGACGGCTTCAACACGAAGGTGTTCCCGCACACCAGCGCGATCGGAATCATCCACATCGGTACCATCGACGGGAAATTGTACGGCGTGATACCCACGCACACACCAACGGGATGCCGTGCCGTCTCGGCGTCGACCTCGCCGGCGATGTTGGGCAGCGTGTTGCCCATCAGCAGACTCGGAATGCCGCAGGCAAACTCCGCCACTTCCAGACTGCGCTGCACCTCGGCCCGAGACTCGCCGATTGTCTTGCCGTGCTCGCAAGTGACCAGGGCGGCCAACTCTTCGAAGTATTGTTCCAGAAGAGCACGAAAGCGGAACATCACGCGGGCCCGTTCCACAACGGCGGTGGCGCTCCAAGCGGGCAGCGCGGCGTGAGCCGCCTCGACAACACTGCCAGTCTGTTCTGCCGAGCAGAGCGGCACCCGCCCAATGACTTTTCCGGTCGACGGGTTGTAGACGTCATCGAAGCGTGCGGCGGGGCCGGTCAGCCATTCTCCGGCCTGCAGCCACGGCACAAGATCTGTTTGTCGCGTCGTCGTTGCCTGTGGCATGGTGAAAGTCTCGATCTCTCGGTGGTCGATGAGTTGGGTGGCGGACGGAAAGCCGGTGGTTTTGTCTATGTTCCCGGCTGGCGACCGTGCCGTCAAGAAAGGCGTCGTTTTGCAGCCCGGTAGAAGCCAATTGGCCGTCGGACGCGTTCGGTTTCCCGGATGCCCGCTCTGTTCGTCGGGGTGGCTGTGGTGGAGCAAAGCGACCCCACAGATGCTGCAAGACCTGGGGGCTCACGATGTTCGACCCCAGCCACCCCTCGCTCGGTTCGGAAAGGGCCGAACCGATAGGGGGGGCGACGCTAGACGCCCACAGCCGAGTCGTCGGCGATAATCATCGACTCGCAGTCGAGCTGCCCGGCCTCGAATTCAGACCGAAGCGGTATGCGGCCAACGGGCATGTCGTCCGGAGCGGCGACCCCGATGCGAACCCGGCCTTCGTTCAGTTCAACGATTCTGATACGAACCGACTCATTCAGTGAGAACTCTTCATTCAGCTTCCGGCTGATGATCCGCATGCCAGGACTTCCTTGTGTGAGGAACCTCCGATGTCTTTTCTCCGGCGATCAGAATACTCTCCGCGCTAGCTGTTCGTCAATGGAGTTTGCTCGTGCGCCAACGACGGTTGCAGATCAGCCGAGCAACTCGCGGGTTGCGATGAGCTCTCGCGTCAGGCCGTCGACGAGATTGGTCTCGGGCCTGCCGGGCAGGACGTCCCAGGTGTACGTTTCGACTTCCAGATGCGGTGCATAGTCCAGTTCGACAACGGCCGCAAGTGCGCGTTTCAATTCGTTGCGGGTGTTGGCGAGCGGCCCCAAAGGTTCGGCGTCGACGGGAACGTGAAAATGGACCCGCCATATCTCCGCGTCGCGGAATGCCGAGTCCGGGTCGAGCGCCAGCCGTTCGGTGAGATCGACTTCTTTGAGAATTTCGCCGGAACGGGTCCGGGCCATGGTTTGGTGAAGATAGCGCGGCTCGACGTAACGCGCCAGTTTCCCTCGTCCCTGTTGATTCTCCGCCGGATGATCCAACTGGATCGCACAGGTGATGTGCACCTTGTTGATGCGCACTCCGGCCTGAGTGAGGTTTCGGATCGACGCGGCCACATCTTCGAACTCGACCGCCTGATGGCAGACATCGTAGCAGAGGCCGAGATGCTGCCGCACGGGTTCGTCGGCGTTTGCTTCAGCCGCCCGATCCCACAGCCGCCCGAAGAACGCGATGGCCTCGCCGGTCGTTTCGAGCAGGCAGAACGGTTCGGGTTCGATGGCCAGACGAATCAACTTGCCGGTCTCCGCGTGGAGCTGACTCAATCGCCCTGCCAACCGGATGAGCTGGTCGAGTGAGCGATCAATGAAATCGGCGCGGTGTTCGAACTCCTTGAATCCGAGCGGCACGGTCGAAATGCTGCCGTCGCTGTTTTCAGGCAGCAGAGTCGCGAGAATTGTGGCGCAGTCGAGTGTGAACTCCAACCGTTCTGGCTGCGACCAGTCGGGAAGGTAGACGTTCCGCTTGACCCGCGAGCTGTGGAAATCGCCGTACGGAAACGCGTTGAGTGTCTGGCACGTCAGGCCGCGGCGATCGAGTCCTTCGGCAAACGTGGCAAGTCGATCGGCCGATTCGAGCAGTTCGGCCGTCACCGGCTGCGCCAGCCACAACCCGGCCGCCAGTGGCGCCCCGAAGTTTTCGCGGAGAGGTGCCGTGTAATTGTCCAGCCCCTGGTCGACTTCGGCAAGGGTTCGCCCCGGATGAACGTTAGTACAATAGCTCAGCGGCAGCGTGCTGAGAGTCATCGGCGAAGATTCTTCCTGCAGGTTGTTGGAGGAGCTTGCACGGCGCCAAGTCTAGGCTTTGTCCCGTGAATTGTCGGTCGTGAGGGCGAGGCGCCTGCCGAGCCGCGATTTCGCATCAAAGCCCACGGGTGGCAACCCGTGGGTCCCGCCGGTTGCCACCGGCGGGCTTTGCCGGCTCAGCGAGAGCTTCGCCCTCCCTTCCAACGACTTACGAGAGAAAGGCCGGTGGTAAGGTTTTGGATTTTTAGAAGTTACCGTAGCCTTCATGCTAACCGCGACCGACAAGAAAAACTATAATGACAAGGTGGGAAAAGAACTTTTGGCCCGGAAGCGGGTTGAATTAGAAGAGAATTCACCAGTCACTGGAAAGAACGTGGTCACCAGCGACACGAGTGCGAGAGCGTTTCTTCGCGACCCCGACGTGCAATTGATGTTGCGCACCAAGGAAGGAGACGAAGAGGCCTTTGCCCAGTTGGTGGCGTCGTATCAGGACCGAATTGTGGGCATCTTTCATCACGTTTTGCACGACCAGGAGTCCGCAGAGGACCTGGCCCAGGATGTTTTTCTGAGAATTTACCGCGCCCGCAACGGGTATGAACCAACGGCGAAATTCTCGACGTGGTTGTTCCGCATCGCGAACAACCTGGCGAGCAATTCGCGCAGACGCAAGGGACGCAGGAAGGAAGTCCCTTTGAACATTCGTGATTCGGGGCCGTTGGGTATTCGTCCGGAAGAGAAACTGATTGCTGAGAAGTCGGCCCTGATGCCGACCAGACAAGCCCACAAGAGTGAGATGCGGGCCATCGTGCAGTCGGCCGTCGATGAGCTGAACGATCGGCAGCGATTGGCCGTGCTGCTGCACAGGTTCGAAGAAATGAGCTACGCAGACATCGGCGAGACGATGGACATGTCGTCCGCGGCGGTGAAGTCGTTGTTGTCCCGGGCGCGTGACAATCTGCGAGGCAAATTGGAGTCGTACATTCGATAGCCTGGAATTATGGAAAAGATTCCTCGTTTGAGCACCCAACAGCGTTCCGACCTGGTCGCCTACCTCGACGGCGAGCTGGACGAGGCCGGCAGCCGGGAGATCGAGCGCATCTTGACGCACAGTCCGGTCGCCCGCAACGAGGTGGAGGTGCTGGTGCGCACCTGGGAAATGCTCGACCATTTGCCGTTGCACGACGCGCCCGACGACTTCACCGAGCGGACAATGTCGACCATCAGAATCGACGACTACCGCGAGCCGATCTCTGAGAAAGTTTGGTTTCAGCGGGGGCAGCAGGGGGTGATCGCCGCCGGCTGGCTGGCGGGGCTGGCGGTGTCGGCTGTGCTCGGGTTTTTCATCACCAATCGCTGGATTCCCGTCGAGACGGAGCAGTTGGTTGAGGAGCTCCCATTGATTCAAGAGATCGACGTTTATATCGAAGTCGGCAACATCGATTTTGTCAAAGACCTTCAACAAAGTGGGTTTTTCGCTTCGGATGTCGCCGACGACACCGACGAACCGGAAAAAAGTGATGAGCCGAAACAAGAGTGAGCCTCGTCGGGTGTTCGTTGCGAGCCTGGTCTGCATGGCGGCGCTGACGATGCTTTCCGGCGCCGGCGCGGAGAATCCCGGTGAGATGCCTGCTGACGTTGCTGAAGCCCGTAGGCAAGAGATCGAGCGGATGTCGGTCGTAGACCGCGAACGGCTCAAACGCAAGTTCAAGACGTTTCTCTCTCTCCCCGAGAGCCGGCGCGCCGTGTACCGTCAACTCGACCGGCAGCTCGAAGCGGATGAGCAAGCCGGCGGCAACCTGCGCCGGGTCATGCACGCCTATTACAACTGGTTGACAACCCTTTCACCCTGGCAATGGGAAGAGCTTCGTAAGGCAGCCAACCACTCGGAGAAGATGGAGCTGATCCGCAAGTTCAAGCAGGAGCAAAAGATCAAACAAGCCCGACCACGGCGAGTCTACCCCGGTAGTTTGGGGCCGAACCTCGGCCGTTTCCTCGGATTCGGCCGCCGCTTGAGCTCGGCGGATCTGGCCGGCGTGATGCAAGTCGCTGAGAACAGTGTGCCGCTGTCACGGGATGTGCGACGAGAACTCGAAAAACACGAGGGCCTCGACCGCTACCTGTTGGCCTTGGAAGCGGTGCTGAAGCCCGATGCCGCTTTGGGGCGTTCGGGGGGAAGAGCCTGGCCGAGCGAACCGCTGATCCAGAAGATGCTCGCCGCCGTCAGCGATGCGGGGATCCGGAAGCAGCTGGCCGCCATTCCCAAACCCGACCGTCGGCGGCGAGAGTTGGTCAAGTTGATCGTCGCGGGGCTGGTCGCCGAGCTGCATGCCGAGGCGGAACGGCACAAACCGAGCGAGAAGGACATCAATAAATTCTTCGTCCAGCTCGATGATGTCCGCCGCGACGAAATCATGCGTCTGCCGACCGAGCAGGCGCAGCGCCGCCTGGTGCTGCTCTATGCTTTACAGCACCGCGACAAGTCCCCCGTCGACACGGCAAAGATGCGCAAGGTCGTGTACGAATTGGCCGCCCGGGCCGGACTCCGTCGTCCGAGCGGCCCGCACCGCCGCCCGGGCGGCAGGCGAGGTGGGCCGTACCGACCCTCTGTGGGCAAACGGCCTCCGCGGGGCCGCTCTGGCGGCCCAACACCGCCGGAACGACGTGAGCGGTGACCGGACAACGAGAACGGATGAGTTTCCCGCTTGGTCACTTCACCCAAATTTTGTATGCAAATGGAACCTTGTCATGCCTGTCTCCAACTGGAAATCGCAAGTTTTCGGCGTCGTCCAGAGTCTGCTGTTCAACAATCGGCGCCGCGTGATCGAATATCAGGTGCGGGATGCCGACGGCAATTGGCGGAACAGGGCGGAGATATCGGCGCCGGTGCGGCGACTCTACGAAACCGAGACTCCGCCGGAGAGGACCTGTCTGGAAACCGTTCAGTTCGTGCACCACATGCTCATCCCCCCGGGGGGCCGTCACGTCGCCGAGCTGCACATTCACCCCGATGCGGAGGAGATCGTCGTGATCACCCGCGGCACGGGGACGGCAATCATCGGCAACGAGACCCAGGATGTGCGGGCCGAAGACGTCGTCTACGTGCCGCCCGGCTGCGAACATGAGTTCCGCAACACCGGCGAAGACTTCCTCGGCGTGCTGTTCATCAACGTGCCGACCGGCCAGGGGCTACAGAAGCTGATCACAACCCAGCACCCGGAAGCATAACAGAGTGTAAAGAATGCCCCGGCGAGCTGTCGTCGTCAGGAGTTCGTGTCTGGGGGGGCTTCCGCTGAGGTCGATTCACTTGTCGCACCCACCTGAATTTGTCGTGCTTTTACCCGTTCTGTTTTCCCAATGCGGACCCGTAAGACGCCGTCGCGTGACTCGGCCGAGACAGTGTCGGGATCGACGGGGGCCGGCATGGGAATCGAACGCGAAAAGGGTCCGCGCGTCCGCTCGTTGGCGTGGGCCGTTTGTTCCTCTTTGGTCGGTGTCGCCGGTTTCTGGCCGCTGAGGGTGAGCATGTTGCCGGCCAGCAAGAGGTCGACCGATTTCGGGTCGATCCCGGGCAGATCGGCGATGATGAGGATCTCGTCGGCCGATTCCACGACGTCGATTGCCGGGGTCCAAGGAAACTCGTCGCCCCGTGGGCGGATGGCCTCCATGGCCCGCTCGCCCTTGGTGACGGCGAATTCGAGCCAGCGGTCCAATTCGTGACGCAGCTTTTCGACCGAGGCGGTCAAGGGGCTTTCGGGCTGTGATTCGTTTTCGGCCATCATGGAGCTCTCCGTTGTTTTTTCCGTTTAGTCGCCGTTGACCTCAATTCGGCGCGGCTCGGCTTGGGGCGCCTTGGGCAGAACAACCTTCAAGACGCCGTTGTTCAATTTCGCGGTGATCTTCTCGTGGTCGACCTCGTCGCTGAGGATGAACGATCGCAGGAAGTCTCCAGTTTCGTACTCGCGATGCAGCACTCTTGCGTTCTCGGGGACCGAAGACGCCACCCGGCCGAACAGCGTGAGTTTGTTGTCCCGAACCTGCAATTCCAGCGAGTCGACGGCAACCCCGGGCAAGTCGGCGTGCAGGATGAGTCCTTCATCGGTTTCGTAAATGTCGATCGGCGGTGTGAACAGGAAGCGTTCGGTCGGGGTGTCGCGGGCCGGCTCGCCCTCGTGTTTCTCCTGCTCAGATTTGGAAACAAGGTCGTCCGACATCGTGGTCCTCTTGGTCGGCGTCAATCGAAAAGTGAACCGGCGCGGGCCAAGGAACCCCGCGCTGGGAAGTTCTTTCAGTCGTTTCCTTCCACAACCGGAATCTGCCGCGCCGTCAGCTCGTCGGCTTTCGGCAGCCGAACTCGAAGAATACCGTCGTGAAACTCGGCGGAGAGCTCCTCTTCCCGCACGCGATCGGGGATCGACAGCGACCGCTGCCACGAACCACGAAATCGCTCGTGCCGGCGAAAACTGTCGTCCGCGATGCCGTCGGGATCGTGACGTTTGCCTTTTAGCGTCAAAATGCCGCCGGCAACGGTCAGCTCGAGGTCTTCGGTGCGGGTTCCGGGCAACTCGGCAGTCAGCAGGTACTCATCATCGAGTTCGTACAGATTCACGAGCGGATACTGACGACCGAGCCGCAAACCCTGGAAAGTAAGGTTCACGCTGTGAAACAGGCGATCCATCTCGCGTTCGAGGTCGCGAAATGCGTCCCAGGTTTGCCCCCAGCGAAACAGTGGCATTGCCGATGCTCCCGGCTCATCAAAAGCACCTTCGCCGCCCGCAGGACAGCCGCCAGGTGATTTTGAAAAAACGGTTGTTCGTCAAACGATTTGCAAACAGTGTACCACTCGGCAACAATTCCTGCGAGATGACCCGCAAATTACCGTGGATTTCAGTAGAATGGGGGCGTTCACCCCCAACTTTCAGCGCAAAGGTGATGCGATGACCGACCGGCTCAACCCGCGACACGCCGTTTACGTGGGCAGCTTCGATCCACTCACGTTGGGGCACGAAGACATCGTCCGCCGAGGGGCGGGCGTCTTCGAGCGATTAACGGTGGGCATCGGCATCAATCCCGATAAGAGGCCGCTGCTCTTGCCGCAACAACGTCTTGCCCTGACCCGGCAAGTGTTGGCTCCCATCTCCAATGTCGAGGTGAAATGCTTCCAAGGCCTGGCCGTCGACTTCGCCAAAGAGTGCGGAGCGGCCGTGATGCTGCGCGGCGTGCGCACCTTGACCGACATCGACTCGGAGTTTACGATGTCTTTGGCCAATCGTGCGTTAGCGCCGGAGATCGAAACCGTGTTCCTGATGGCCGGCGAGAAGTACACACACATCTCCAGCACGCTGATCAAGCAAATCGCGCAACTGGGCGAGGCGGACAGTACCGAACAATTGAAAGCCTTCGTGCCCGAGGAAATGATCGGGCCGCTGTTGAAGCAGTACCGGACGTCAGCGAGCAGTCCCTGATTCGGTCCTTCTACAGCCGCCGGCGCACGTCCGCCCGCCATTGACAACTCACGGTTCACAACATTCTAAGGAGATACGGAGATGGTGAAGACCGCATCCACCATGCTGCCCCTCGGAACCAAGGCGCCCGATTTTTCGTTGCCCAACGTAGACGGAACGACTGTCTCGCTCTCCGATTTTGCCGAGAAGCCGGCGCTGTTGGTAATCTTCATGTGCAATCACTGCCCGTTCGTCATTCACCTGCGAAACGAGCTGGCGAAGTTTGCCACCGAGTACCAAGAGAAAGGCGTGGCCGTTGTCGGCGTCAACTCCAACGACGTGGCCGGGTACCCCGACGACAGCCCGCAGAAAATGGCTGAAGAGGCGCAAACGGCCGGATACACGTTCCCGTATCTCTACGACGAGACGCAGGACGTGGCCAAAGCCTACAAGGCCGCCTGCACGCCCGATTTCTTTCTGTTCGATGGGGAGCGCTCACTGGTGTATCGGGGCCAGTTCGACGACAGCCGTCCCGAGAGCGGCATCCCCATCACGGGCGCCGACCTGCGGGCCGCCTGCGACGCCGTGCTTGCCGGCCGGCCCGTTCCGACCAAGCAGAAGCCGAGCATCGGCTGCAACATCAAGTGGAAGACCGGTAGCGAGCCGGAATTCTTCACCGGTCAGCCAGCCGTGTGAGAGTCGCCCCAGCCACGGGTGAATACCCGCGGAAATTCCTGAGTGCCATGAGAATTCTTGTCAGCGGTTCCAGCGGTTTGATCGGCTCAAAACTGGTCGGGTTTCTAACAACCGGCGGACACGAGGTCCCTCGGCTGGTGCGGGCGGATGCGTCCCAGGACGACGCGATTCGCTGGGACCCGGCCGCTGGAACGATCGACCGTGAGATATTGGGAGGCATCGCCGCCGCCGTGCATCTGGCCGGCGAGAACATTGCCGCCGGCCGCTGGAATGACGAGCGGAAAAACCGCATCCGCACAAGCCGCGTGGACGGGACCCGCCTGCTGTCCACGGCATTGGCGGAACTGCAGACGCCGCCGCAGGTGCTCGTCTGCGCCTCGGCCGTCGGCTTCTACGGAGACCGCGCTGACGCGGAGCTGGACGAGGCGAGCGATCCGGGGACCGGTTTTCTGGCCGACGTTTGCCGCGACTGGGAATCCGCCGCCCATCCGGCCCGCGAGAGAGGCATCCGCGTGGTATCCCTACGGCTCGGCGTCGTGCTGAGTGCAGACGGCGGGGCGCTGGAGAAGATGCTCACGCCGTTCAAGTTGGGCGCAGGCGGCGTTATCGGCAGCGGCCGGCAATACTGGAGCTGGATCGCGTTGGACGACGTCGTGAGCGCCATTGACCACGCGATCACGCACGAAGCGCTCGACGGCCCGGTCAACTGCGTCGCTCCCAACCCGGTCACGAATCGGGAGTTCACCAAAACACTCGGCCGAGTTCTCCGCCGCCCAACACTCGTCCCCCTGCCGGCCTTCGCGGCCCGGCTCGCACTGGGCCAGATGGCCGACGAACTCCTGCTGGCCAGCGCCCGGGTGATCCCCAAACGCCTGCAGGAGACCGGCTACAAATTCCGCTACCCGGAACTCGACAACGCGCTGCGCCACGCGCTGGGAAAAGTGAAGTAGGGTGGGCTTTGCCCACCAATTGCCATTGTTTGCTGAAGATTGTGGTGGGCAAAGCCCACCCTACTCGACTCAATACGTGTAGAAACACGTATTGAGTCGGAGGCGGCCATGCAGAAGAAGTTGACCATCACATTGGACGAGCGCGTCTATCGAGGGCTGCACACGGTGGTGGGGCGGCGGCGTATCAGCCGGTTCATCGAAGAGTTGGTTCGGCCCTCACCACGGTCAGCAAGAAACGCCTGGAGAATCGCATCGGTCGGCTTTCCGAGGCAGACCTGAAAGCCGTCGAGCGGGCCATCCGAGTACAATTGGGTCTGCCCACCTGACGCGAACATGGCATGAACACCCCGCTGGGACACGTTTTACGGCTGCCCGAGGATTGGCAACAGTTTCGAGCTGCCGTGCTGGTACTCGTGGGTCACGATCGTGCCGATGAGCGTGGTGCTGGTGCAGTCGTGGATCGTGACCTTCGCCAGCGTGCCGGCCAGGCGTGGATTGCCGTCGAAGACGACGATGCGGTCGCACGGCGTGCGGCCGACCAGTTGCATCGGCGGGCGAGCGGCCGGTGTTGGGCGAGCGGCCGGTGTGAGCCGGCTGGTTTGGAGTGGGGAATCGGGAGGAACTTCAGCAGGGGGCTTACGCCCCCCGCTCGCCTGGTTGGACTTGACGGCGGTTTTGCTCGGGCCTTCGACGAGGATCTCGACCTCTTCGCCGATGAAACGGGCGTTGTCCTCTTCGCTGATTTCGTTCTGCAGCGCCAGCATCTCGTTGTTGCGGCGGCGTTTGGTCTCATCCGGAACGTCGTCGGCGTAGTGCTCGAACGCCTTTGTGCCGGGGCGGGGACTGTACTTGAAGATGAAACTGTTCTTGAACCGGCACTCGCGAATCAGGTCCATGCTTTTCTGGAACGATTCCTCCGTTTCGCCGCAGAAACCGACGATGAAGTCGCTCGAGACGGCACACTCGGGGACGATCTCGCGAATGCGGTCGTGCATTTCCCGGTACTCTTGGACGGTGTAGCCGCGTTTCATGCGCCGGAGCTGTTCGTTGCAGCCCGATTGAGCCGGCACGTGCAGGTACGGACAGACTTTGGGCAGATCGCGAACGGCTTGGAGCAAATCGTCGCCCATGTCCTTCGGAAAGTTGGTGACGAATTTGATCCGCTCGATGCCGGCGGTGTCGTGGATTTCGTCCAGCAGGTCGGACAGCCGGAACAGGCGTCCGTCCTGGGTGTGCCGGTAGCTGTTGACTGTCTGGCCCAGCAGCGTGACTTCCTTGACCCCCTGGTCGGCCAGGACGCGGACTTCATGGACGACGTCGCCGGGTCGGCGGCTTTGTTCGGGCCCGCGGGTCATTGGCACGACGCAATACGTGCAGAACTTGTCGCAGCCGATCATGATCCGCACAAACGCCTGGTAAGGCGACGGCCGCATCTCCGGCATCCGCAACGGATCGTAGCTCTGGAAGCTGTCGGAAACCGCTTGGCGAGTCCCATCGCGGCGGTCGAGACTGACGGCCATCGTCTGTCGGCGGTTGCGGCGCGCCTCGTCGATCAAGCGGGGCACGTCGGCCAGTTGACCGGTGCCGACCACGATGTCGACGTGCGGCGCCCGCCGGAAGATCAATTCCTGGTCCTTCTGGGCCATGCATCCCAGCACGCCGATGACCTGCCGTGGTCGACGCCGTTTGCTGTATTTCAAACGCCCCAAGCGGCTGTAGACTTTGTGCTCGGCATGCTCGCGGACGCTGCAGGTATTCAGCAGAAGCGTGTCGGCCTCGCGGACGTCGGACGTCAGCTCGTATCCTGCTTTGCGCAGGGCGGCAACCACCAGCTCGCTGTCGAGCATGTTCATCTGGCAGCCAACCGTTTCGACAAACAGCTTGCGGTTGTGATCGGCGGGGTGCCGCCTGTCGTGGGAGATACTCTTCTGCATGGATCGTTCGCTACGCGGCAACCGGACCGGCTTGGCCGTCTTGTTCTTCTTCGTTTTCCTTCTTCGGCTTGGCCTGAGTGGCCTCGGCCTTGCGTTTGGCTTCTTCTTGGGCGATCAATTTCCGCGTGAATTGCCGTTGATGGTTTGCCATCAGCGCAACCAGCGATTGCAGAGCCAATAGCGCCGCCATCGCGTACAGAAGCAGGCGCCAGGCGTCCATGGTTGAACCCTCTTCCCGGGTGATTACTTTGCCCGTTCGATGTACTCGCCGGTTTGGGCGTTGACCTTGATCTTCTCTCCCGTCTGGATGAAGGCGGGGACCTGTACGGTGGCTCCGGTCTCGACGGTGGCCGGCTTGGTGACGTTGGTGGCCGTGTCTCCTCTGGCCGCCGGTTCGGTGTAGGTGACCTCCACGATGGCCTGCGCCGGCGGCGTCATCTCGATCAACTGGCCGTTCCAGTACAGCAGGCTGCAGATGGCCGCGTCGAGCAGGAAATCGGCCGAACTGCCGCAGGCCTCCTTGGAAAGGGTGTGCTGCTCGTAGGTTTCGTTGTCCATGAACACAAACCCGTTTGCGTCACGATACAAATACTGCCCCTCGCCGCGATGCACATCGGCTTGTTCCAGACTGTCGCCGCTCTTGTAGGTGCGGTCGAGGATGGTGCCTTTCAGCAGGTTGCGCAGCTTTGTCTTGTACAGCGCCTGTCCCTTGCCGGGCTTGACGAAGTTGCACTCCAGCATCTCGTACGGATCCTCGTCGAGGACGACCTTGATCCCCTTCCTGAAATCACCCGTGTTAATCCGAGGCATTGATCTTTCTCTTGAAATGGAAGTAGTCAGCAGTCAGCATTCAGCGATCAGTGACAGCAGGACGCGAAGACTGTGTGCCGTTTCTCTCCTGAAGGTCGCTTTGAGAAAGAGGATAACAAATGCCGGTGAGAGGGGGAATGCCGAAGATTCGATCTCTTCACGTCGGTGTGGCACGCCCGGAGTCTTTCGGGGGGTGTGGCTCGCAGCGCCCACGCCCCTCGCTGCGCTCTGGGCGTGCCACACAACCGGAATCCGGCCGGCCGGGCTCGGCTGAAAGCTGGCATCAGTCGCTGGCCGAAGCCGTCCGCGATCCGGACGAGTTGATCGATCTGCTCGGACTGGCCGACGAGCACCGCGAAACGGCTCGGCAGGCGGCGGAACTGTTTCCGCTGATGGTGCCCCGAAGCTACCTGGCGCGAATGAAACCGGGAGACTCGACCGATCCGCTTCTTCTGCAGGTTTTGCCGCTGGGCGCGGAAACGGCCGACGTTCCCGGATTCGTCACCGATGCGGTGGGCGATGCCGCCGCGCGACGTGTGCCGGGCTTACTGCACAAGTATGCCGGCCGGGCGCTGCTGATCGCCACGGGCGCCTGTGCCGTTCATTGTCGCTACTGTTTCCGCAGGCATTACCCCTACGGCTCCGAACCGCGGCGGCTCGACGGCTGGCAGCCGGCGCTCGACGCAATCGTCGCGGACCGCTCGCTACAGGAAATCATCCTCAGCGGCGGCGACCCGTTGATGCTGACCGACGCCCGTCTCTCGGCGCTGATTGCAGCGCTGGAGAACATCGGCCATCTGAAGCGGTTGCGGATCCACACCCGGCTGCCGATCGTGCTGCCCGAGCGGATCACCGCTGATTTGATCGAGCTGCTGACGACCGGTCGTTTGACGCCGATCATGGTCGTCCACGCCAATCACCCGCGCGAGTTGACCGGCGATTGTGCCGACGCGCTGCGGAGATTGGTCCGCTCGGGCCTGACGGTTCTGAACCAGGCCGTCTTGCTGCGGGGGATCAACGATTCGGCCGACGTGCTGTTCGGTCTCTGCGAACGGCTGATCAACCTCGGCGTGATTCCGTACTACCTGCACCAGTTGGACCGTGTCAGGGGAACGGCCCACTTCGAAGTGCCCGAAGAGACAGGCCGGGAGTTGATCGAACAACTCCGCCGCCGATTGCCGGGATACGCAGTACCCTGCTACGTCCGCGAGCTCCCCGGCCGGCCGCACAAGACACCGTTGATTTGAACCAGGAATCTCCCCAAGCGTGCGTCACGGGCATCTTGTGCAGACGACTGCCCTTGCACCCGCGAGACCTCACTGGGAACAGCGGTTGGCCAGAAGCCCACACAGTTTCACGACACCGAGAACCAGAAGCGAATACATCGCGCTGTTGACCAATAATCCCGGCCAGACTGGCACAAGAGGGAGGCGTCTGGCCGGCAGCGCGTCGAGGAATGCCGGTAGGTCATCTGTCGGTATCCCGCGTCCAAGGATGACGGCAACAGGAAGTTCCCATCGTCGGGGTTCATGAGGCGGCGTCGAACTGTGATATGGCTTCACAGTGGACTGGAACGACAACATGGGCCAGCCTGCTCGGCGATAAGGGATCAGACCTCCTCCCCAGTACGAAAAGGTCCCCTCGGCGCCGCGAGCGCTGTGTGAGGTCCACTGCACGAAGCCGAGACCCCGTTCGGTCGTCCACCAACCTTGTTCTTCGTAGGGCCCGCCAAGCCAACCGTCGGGGTAGCCGGGGCCTTCGTGTTTTGGGAGCTTCGTGGTGCGCTGCAAAGGGGACCAAGCGGCGCACGCCCATGCGACGGCGAGATTCAAGCCTAACCCCATGAAAACAAACAACGATGCCCTGGGCGCGATCCTGACTTTGCCCATTTTGTTTCTCATCGCGGTTCTGACTCCCACGCCCTGACGAGCTCCGTGAATCGTTCGCCGCGTTCGGCGAAGTTGTTGAACCAGTCGTAGCTGGCGCAGCCTGGTGAGAGCAGCACGACGTCGCCCGGGGCTGATTGGTCGACCGCCCAGTTGAACGCCGCTTCCAGCGATGGGGATTCCTGGCAGGGGATTGTCCGCTGCCGAGCGTTTTTCTCGATGAGAAAGGCGAGCGGCTCGGCGGTTTGTCCCATCAGCGCCACCGCTTTGGACTTTTTGGCGATGGCTTGGGCGAAGTCGCTCAGGTCGAGCTGTTTGTCGTATCCGCCGGCGAGCAGCACGACCGGGGCGGTGAATGCTTCCAAGGCGATAGAAGCCGACTCCGGAGTGGTCGCCAGCGAATCGTTGTAGAACGTTCGGCCGGCCACTTCTGCGACCTTTTCGAGGCGGTGGGGCAGGGGGACGAAGCTCTTGAGTCCCCGGTGAACTGCCGATGGACCTGCTCCGAGGGCCAGCGCGGTGCACACGGCGGCCAGCGCGTTCTGCAGATTGTGACGGCCGGGCAACGTTAACCATTCGGAGAGGGCCAGGATCTGCTCGCCCCGTTGGTCGCGAAAGACGACGTGCTCTTCCGAGGAACCGCCAGAGGCAGTGGGGCAGGCTTCCCAGCCTGCCGACTCGTCATGGCAGGCTGGAAAGCCTGCCCCACACGTGGCTGGAAAGCCTGCCCCACACGTGGCTGGAAAGCCTGCCCCACACGCGAAGATGCCGTGCCGGCCGAGGTCTTGTGTTCCGAAGTAAAGCCGCCGCCCGTTCGACGGCCAGTGAGCGACGTCCGGGTCGTCCTGGTTGAGAACGGCCGTATGTTGGTCAAGCTGCCAGCGCAGGATCGTCTGTTTCGACCGCCGATACTCATCCAGCGAGTGGTGCCAGTCCAGGTGGTTCGGGCTGAAATTCGTGACGACGGCAATCTGCGGACTCGTAAACAAGCGGTCCAAGTCGTTCAGGTGGAAGCTGCTCAGTTCAAGGACCACCCAGTCATCCGACGCGATTTGATCGACCACCGGCAGCAGGCTGCGGCCGATGTTTCCACCCAGCCAGCAGCGAAAGCCGGTGGCGGCGAGGATGGAATGCAAGATCGCCGCGGTGGTTGACTTCCCGTTGCTGCCTGTCACGCCGATCACCCGCCCGCAGTTGTGTTGCCAGAAGAGGTTCATTTCGCTGGTCAACGGGACGCCCGATTGCCGGGCCAATTCCAGATAGCAACTGTCTCGCGGGACGGCCGGGCTGACGACGACGAGATCGGCACTCTGGAAATCGCGTTCCTGATGACCGCCGAGATGGACGCCCTCGAGCGGCACACCGTCCAGTTCGCTCAATGAATCAGCCAGCTCGGTTTCGGAGAGCAGATCGGTCACGGTCACCCGTGCGCCGCGTTCGACGAGGAATCGCACCGCGCTCACCCCGCCGCCGAATCGGCCCAGGCCCATCACGGTGACCCGTTTTCCCTTCACATCAACGATGTCGAGCGTTCCACTCATTCTCTCCAGGCATACCAACTCCGCCCGGAATGGGAAAGGGCAAAATGCCTTCTCGACATTCCCGATGATTTGCAACACCCTCGGGCCGCATGTACGCTGGGAACACCACCGTTCGCATCCACGGCAGCATGCCGCGCGACACCACGTTTCCACCCCGAGAGAGGCATTGATGAATCTCGCAGAAACAACAGTGTTCGCCGCCGGAGCAGGTGGAAGCCAATGGCTCGGCCTTGGCGTGCTGGACTGGATTGTGCTGGCGGCTTATTTCGTCGTCGTGCTGGCGATCGGCGTCTGGTCGTACAAGCGGGTGAAGAACATGTCGGACTTCTTCATGGGGGGGCGCCGGTTCGGCAAGGTGTTCATGATGTTCTTCGCTTTCGGAGCCGGCACCAGCAGCGAGCAGGCGATCAGCGTGGTGGCGGGCACGTGGCGGGCCGGCTTGGCCGGCATCTGGTGGCAGTTCTTGTGGCTGTGGGCCACGCCGTTCTATTGGATCATCGCTCCGGTGATGCGCCGCATGCGGGCCTTGACGACCGCCGACTTCTTCGAGGCCCGCTACAACACTGCCACCGCCACGCTGTACTCGCTTTACGGGATCATCATGTCGATCGTGTTCATCGCCGGGGGGTTGTACGGCAGCGGCAAAATGGTCAATGCGCTGACTGGCGGCGAGCTGGACCGGATCGCCCAAACGGCCGACATCACCGTTCCCTCCATGAGCTGGAACTCGGAAACGAAGAGCTTCGAACCGGGGACCAGGCAACTGCGGGGATACGAATTCGCCATTTTGGCCATGACGGTGATGTTCGTCATTTACGGAATGGCCGGCGGGCTGGGGGCCGCCATTCTCACGGACTTCATTCAAGGAATCTTGACGATCACGTTCTCATTCCTGTTGCTTCCATTTGTGTTCAAGATGATCGGCGGATTCGGCCACCTGCACGACCAAGGGGAATTGAAACGGGGCATGTTCGAGCTGGTCGCCAGCGCTGACGTCGCCGCTGAGCTTGGACGAGAACCGATCACCGTGTTTTACGTGCTCATGCTGTCGGTCACGGCGCTGGCCGGCATCGTGGTGCAGCCGCACATCATGGGCGTTTGCGGGGCCGGCAAGACCGAGTTCGAAGGTCGGTTCGGCTTTACGTTCGGGAACTTCATGAAGCGGTTCTGCACGATCGCCTGGACCTTCACCGGGCTGGCGTGCATAGTGTGGTACCTCGGCTCCGAGTCGCCGCTGAAACATGCCGACAAACCGCTGGACCACGCATCGGCCGAGTTTCAGGCCCTGCCCGTTCGAGAACAGGAGAAGATCAAGCTCGACCGGGCCGCCTTCCAGGCATTGCACCAACGAGCCGCGGACGACTACAACCACATGCCTGAAGCAAAGCAGAAGGAAGTCGACGGGCTCGACAAGGAATTCGCAGACGCGCTGTTCGGTCGAGCGGCGTACGACATTCTGCCGACCATCGGACCGGGGCTGGTCGGCTTGTTGTTGGCGTCGCTGCTGGCGGCCGTCATGAGTACCAGCGACGCGCAGATGGTCGTCTCCAGCGGCCTGTTCACCGAGAACATCTACCGCCGGTTCCTGATGCACAACCGGTCCCAGTCTCACTATTTGTGGGTGGGGCGAATCGCCGGACTGTTCATCGTCGTTCTGGCCTTGATCCTGCAGAGCACCTTTACCGATGTGATCGACGCTCTGAAGGTGATCATCAAGACGCCTGCGGCCATCGGCGTCAGCCTGTGGTTCGGCATCGTCTGGCGGCGTTGGAACTGGGTTGCAGTGTGGGTCTCGACGTTGGTTGCGGCGGGCATGTGGGCGTTTGTCGTGTACTGGCCGGCGCTGACCCGCGACGACATGCCGGCGATGGTCCGCACGCTGGTTTCCGGGCTCGTCTACAGCAAATACTTAGATTTCATGTTCAATGAAGAAAGAGTGATGTTCGACGCCTGGCAGATGTTCAGCTATCTGTCGGCCGGAGTGCTCTCCGGGATTCTGATCAGCCTGATCACGCCCCGCACACCAAAAGAAAAGCTGGACGCCTTCTTCAGCCTGATCCACACGCCAATTACGCCGGGAGAGGTCGTTGAGGCCCCGTGCACGCTGCCCAAGAACCCGGCGCCGCTCGGAGAGAGGCTGTTCAACCTGGAGGACGTCGAGGTTGCCAAACCGACTTGGGTCGGCTTCGGCGGATTTGTCATCGCCTGGGGGCTGGTCGGCTTGATCATCTGGCTGACGTACTGGCTGGCGCAGAACTGGTGATGCCCGAGTCGCGCGCAAAAAGGACGGCCGGAATGGCTCCCTCATCATTCCGGCCGCCAACGTTTCGGAAATCAACCGTGGTGTCCGTTCAACAGATGCCTCTTCAATGATCGGAGATTTCCGAATGGGTGTCGATCAATCCTGGTAGTCGACTTCGATGTAACCTCTCTTCACACGAATATCGACCGCGTACTTGCCGTAGTCATACCGGACTCGGCGACCATCCCTGCTGACTTTCACCCGCTCGCAACCACACGGCGGAACGCAGATCTTCACGTTCACGCACTTCGGCTGGCAGCACGAGCAGGCAACCGGCCTGCCGCATCGACAAGTTCTCCGCCTGTGGCGTGAACACCGATCCCCACAAGACGGCGCCCTGACCGAGACGACCTTCGGCACGGCACACGGATGCATTTCGTGGAGGTCTTTGTACCTCACACACTCATAGAGTGGAACAACCGGTCCCGGAGCGGGCACAAGCTTGGCCTCCTCACCTGCGGGCACAGGTGCAGGCGGTGGTTGACCAAAGAACAACGAGCTTCCAAACACCGACGGACCCGGCGACAAGACCACCTCATCGAATCGATCACCGGCCGAGGCTGTTGCCACCATCGCCAACAGAGTGCACACTACCGCCAAGCTCATCAGTTTCTTCATCGTGATTGCTCCTTCCCTGCTGCCGTCTGAGCATCTGCTTGGTTGGGGCAGCTTCAAAAAACGGTTTTCTCGTGAGACCATAAAAAATGCCGAAATTCAACGACCTTTCGGCATCCACTAACTGAACCATAACCCGCGAGCGGGGGTCGCGCCGTTCAAAAACCGGGAATTCCATCAGAACACCGGGCGGGTCGAATCGCCTCTACCTCCTATGAATACTACGAAAAGTTTTCACATGCCAGTCAACAGGCTCTCCTTTTTCCGCAAATTTCCGATTTACTGCAAATGATAAACTCCGGTGCCGTCCCACAGTCAACGCAGCCGGGAAAGTTGAACGGCTCTTGCTTCATGGGTCCCGCGTCATTGTGCCCTTGCCTGAATTCACGAAATCATTACAACTCAGGCAGTTTTCGCCCGGCATCCGGCGAGAAACTGCCTGAAACCACCGCGGCAGCCCGCCGGTAAGAGGATGAACAAACTCTTTCACAAGAACCAAGAACACAGAACGGAAAAAACGATGCGTCGAAAGTTCCTTTACGCGGATTTGTGTCTCTTGGCCGTGTTGACATTCGGAACCACGCCGGCGTGGACTGCGGAAAAGGTCCCCAGCGATCGCCTGCTGTCCCCCGATGTGCACGTGTACGTGAGCATTCCCAGCGTGGCCGATTTGAAGGCGAAGTGGCAAAAGTCACTGCTCGGTCAACTCCGCAAGGAGAAAGCCCTGGCCGCGTTCTGGCGAGACGTAGAGGCACAACTCGATAAACTGTCCGACGAGGTGAAGACACAGCTCGGCGTCACGCTGAGCGATCTGCTCGCGATTCCCGACGGCGAAGTGGCCGTCGCCGTTGTGCAGCCACCGGAGGCCAAGTTGGGCGTCGTCGCGTTGCTGGATTTCGGTGACAGCCGGCAGACCGTCGACAAGCTGCTGGAAAAAGCAGAGAAGGCGCTGGCTGATCAAGGGGCCGAACGGAAAGTCGAGGAGGCCGAAGGGACGCGGATGATTGTCTACAAGTTGGGCGGCGGCGGCGATGCCGGGGCCGATGACCCGGCGGAACGCAAGTTCGCCTACTTCGTCAAAGGCTCGCACCTCGTGGTGGGCAACGATGTCCCGGTGCTCAAGAGCGTTGTAGCCCGCTGGGACGGTCAGCATGAGAAGACCTTTGCCGGGAACCAGACGTATCGCACCATCATCGATCACTGCCGGGGCGAAGGTGCAAAACCGGTCCTCACCTGGTACGTGAATCCGGTCGGTCTGGCGACTGCCGCCGTCACCTCTTTCGGGCAGGGAAACCTGCAGGCGCAGTTGATGCTTGCCATTCTGCCGACGCTGGGCCTCACCAAGCTCAAGGCGATCGGTGGAACCTTCGACATGGCCGCTGGAGACTACGATTCCATCAGCCGTACGCTGGCCTACGTCGATTTACCGACCAGCGGAATCTTGAAGGCGCTCCAGTTTCCGGCGACCGAGCAATCGCCGCCGAAATGGGTCGCTTCCAGCGCGTCAACTTATGTGGGCTTCAATTGGGACGTGGCCGGCGCCTATGCGGCCGTCGAGGCCCTGGTCGATGTCTTCAAAGGACCTGGAACCTTCAACAAGCTGATCGAAGGCATGGCCGAAGACCCGACCGGGCCGAAGCTGCATCCCAAAAAAGACGTCATCGACCAGCTAACCGGACGAATCCACTTGGTCTTCGACCAGCCCAAAAACGACGATCCCCAGGGCGAACGATTTTTGGTCGCTCTGGCGGTCAAAGATGCCGCGAAGATGACGGATGTTTTGGCTTCGGTTGCCAAGACGCCCGGCTTTCCAGGTAAACCGCGGGAATTCCAAGGGCAGACGTTCTACGAAATGCCGACCGGCGGCGCCCTGGGTGAGGATGCAGCGGCAACAGGCGGAGTGGCCGTGATCAACGGACATCTCATGGTTGCCAATGATGTCGCGCTACTGGAGCAAATTGTCCGGCCTGACAAGAACCGGCAGCCACTTGCCGAGTCGCCCGAGTACCGCAGGCTTGCCGCGCATTATCCGAAAAAGGTTTCGGTCCTCAGTTTTCAGAAGCAGAAAAGACGGCTCAAGTCTTATTACGGACTGCTCCGTTCTGGAACGGCCGGCGTTGAGGTCACAGGAATCGACTTCACGAAGCTGCCCCCCTTCGAGACCATCCAAAAGTATTTGCCGGCGACCGGCGGCTATGTGCTGCCCGACCAACAGGGCGCGTTGTATGTGAGCTTCAGTCTGCGCGGCACGAAAGATTAGGCTTTGCTCCGTAAGTCATCTCAACCCGCCTCGCCCAGAGAGGTCACCAGCAGAACATTGAAGCCCACCAGCACCCAAATCCGCCGCCGCCGCGCCGACGGCGGAGGCTTGGCCGGCTGCTTGTCGCGCGGCACGGCACGCGACGCTTCCAGCAGGGCGACCTGTTCCTCATCCTGAACGCCTTGGAGCACCGCGGCGACCATGGCATCATTTTGGAGCACCTGTGTGGCCAGTTCGCGGATTTCCGTTTCCGCAGAAGACTCCGACAAGTACAGCCACGCAATCTGGTCGTCCAGAATCCTGCGGTTTTCCCAGAGAGCCTGGTCATGCCGAGTTTGTCTCAGCGTGGCCCGGTATTCCTGGTCCTTCTTCGTCCTTCTTCGCCAACTCGGCGGCCGAAACCATGATCACTCCCCTCGATGAAATAAATTGCCAGCGCCCGAACGGGTGCGGCGTCAACGAGTACTCGGCGTAGGATTTCTCTCGTTTGCCCCCGCGGCGAGACCTGCTAGACTTGCTCAATGCTGTTTCCCTTCGATTGGCCGAGTGGCGGAATTGGTAGACGCACGGGACTTAAAATGCAAGCGGGATTCACGGCAGAAACGCTGTAAACCCCTGTTTTTGCAGGCTCAAACGCACTCTTGCAACCCATCGAAACACCCCCCAAAACCGCCCAAAAACCGCCCAACGGGTGTCACTGACACCCGTTGCCGCAAGGATTACTCTCCAGCACCGAATACACGGCATCGCATCGAGCGCTCCAGGTCACGAAGCGCTGCCGGCGTCAAATCCGTTGCGTCAATCTCCTCCGTGCAGAATTCATCGGCGACTTCCGCCGCAATGAGACGGCCGATCGAACTTTTCCCGGCGCCGCTCGGCCCGCTGATCCAGAACGCCCGGCCTGACAGTCCGCGACGGGCAATCGTGCGAATCTTGTCGATCACTTTGTCCTGTCCGATCACATCGTCCCATCGTTTCGGCCGGAATTCTTCGTGCAGTTGCATAGTTGTTTCTCCCCTGTTTCTGGTTGTTTTGGCGTTCTTTCCAAGCACATAGCATTTATTATACGGCGTACGCCATATCCCGTCAACGAAAAAATCTTGAAAATGTTAGTCGCATGCCATATACTGCGAACTGAAACGGAGATGTGATTTTCACCATTTGCTGAAAGGAATGACGAATGACGGTAAGCGAACGGCTGAGACAGACCATCCAGGCGAGCAACGAAACGCATTATCGAATTGGCAAAGAAACGGGCGTAGACATCTCTATCATCGATCGTTTCGTCAGTGGAGAGCGTCCTAACATCAAGGCCCACACCATCGACAAGGTGTGCGACTATCTCGGCCTGGAATTGTGCCGGAAGAAGCGGCGAAAGAGGGCGGAAACGAAGCCGAAACAGGGCCGAAAGAAGGCTTGATTGGAGAGGCGGGAACGCGATGACGTGGGCAGGGCGCGACCACCCGTCTGCCCCCGGCCGGCTTCGCCGTATATGTTATATGCCGTCCGTGGAATTTTTCAGAATTTGCGATCTGTCAACACCTTTCCCCGCATGGCGCATGAGGGCGTACGCGAATGTTCGGGATGTGCACATCTACTGGGCGTTGCCTTTCGCGTTGCAGGCCCATTCCTCGCACGCCCTGCGCATCCTCTCCAACGGCTCTGCATCAGCAAGGCGATGATTGCTACCAACGTCGATTAACGCATCCGTTGGCAGTCCACTATTCTTGACGAGTTGCCCACTGTCCTCGAACGGCACTACTTCGTCGGCTCGTGAATGTAGGATGACTGTGTTTGGTTTAACGGTCGTCGCCGAAATGCAGCTTTTTGTTCTCGACTTTCGAGATGTAGGTGAAGCTGACGCCCAGCTTGGCTGCCAACTCCCGCTGGGTCAGGTTATGCTGTTTGCGAAGTACGCGTACTCGTTGTCCGAACTGCATTTGCGGAGTCGCCTGCTAATTGCCAAGGTGGTTCAATTCTCGTAGGCTCGTTGCACTTGTTGGTCAACAACCGGCTTTGGGGAGTGGAAACCTGTTTCAATGCAAATGGACCAGTATGGGGCTGGCCGAGGCGCAACGATGTTGTGGAACGGAGTTCGTGACGGAGTGGTCATGGCGACGAAGAAAAACGACGGTAGACGCCGAAAGGCTTTCCCCGTCCCCGACCGCTACACAACCAAGATCATCAAAGCCGGTGCGCTGCTGGCCGACACGAAAACTCTCCTCGCCCACTGGGATCTGGACTGTTCAGTTCAGGACAATCTACGGCGTGTTCAGCGAGAGAACATTTTTGGGAAGGCGTCCCGGTCGAGGGTCGAGGACATTCTGCGTATCTTCCGTCAGCGATACCTCAAAGAGGAAGAAGCCACGAGGGCGTTGGTTGTTCTCGTTCAGAAGCGATTTCCCACGGTATCGCTGGATCGCATTCTCTACTTCCATTCCGCCAAGGCCGACTGTCTCCTTCACGATGTGGTCACAGAGATCCTGCCCACTCGGATGAGGCAAGGCATATCGAACATCGATGTGATCGATCTTGAACGTGACTTGGCGAAGTGGGTCGCCGAAGAACGTACAACGGCGGAGTGGTCCGAGCCGACGACTCGGCGTGTGGCGCAGGGTCTTCTTTCGACATTGCGGGACTTCGGTGTTTTGAAGGGAGCGGTCAACAAACAGATCGCCCCGGCCTACTTGCCCACCGAAGCGTTCGCCTACGTGATGTTCTACCTGAAACAGCATCAACCGTCTGGGGCCAAGCTGCTTGAACTGCCCGACTGGAAGCTGTTCTTCCTATCCAAAGAGGGTGTCGAGCGATTTCTGTTCGAAGCCCATCAGAGCAAACTGCTTGAATACCATGCAGCGGGCACCGTGACCCGATTAACGTTCCCCGCCAACACCTTGGAGGAATATGCGAATGCCATCGCTGAAAGAGCGCATTGAACTCCTCGAAGCCGATCTGAACGCCGTGCCGCAGCGGATCAGCGTCTACCATGATCTGCCGTTTGCCATCCTGCGTTACGACACGCACGACGAGTGGTCGTTGCGACGAGAGGTCCGGTTGCTGGCAACTCGTCTGCAAGAAGCGGGGTGGAAAGTCCATACGATCTCCATGTCCGAACTTCTCTGGGAAGCCATCGAGAAAAGCGAAGGGCTGGAAGCGGTCGTCGAGTTGGAACGAGACCGAGGCTACTTGGAGGCACAGGAACAAGTCACGACATACCTCTCGGATCGGGATTGGTGCCCGTTGGCAGACCTGCTGGCTGAGCGGCTGGAGAAGCATGACCCGGGAAACAGCATCGCCTTCCTGACACGAGTGGCGGCGATGGCTCCGGGCATTTACCACATGTCCAAACTGCTCGACCAGATGCAGGGCAAGACACGGATGACGACCATCCTGTTCTATCCAGGGTCCATCAAAGGAACGACTGGCTTGCGGTTCATGGATCTCGAGGACCGAGAAGCATTGGGCAACTATCGAGTCAAGATCTACGGATGAGGCTGACAAAATGAAAACAATTGGCGACCTCCTTTCACGGGATCTCAAACGCAAAATCGTTGAGGTCATCCAAGTCGATGCCGACAAGGATGAAGATCTCTACTCGGAGATCACTGAGTACATTGCCACGGACAGCATCAAAGAACAGTACGCCACGCTGCTGAAGGCCATCGCCGAAGCACCGATTGATCCGCATGACAGCGTTGGTGTCTGGATCTCTGGTTTCTTTGGTTCTGGCAAAAGCTCGTTTGCCAAAAACCTCGGCTACGCCTTGCAGAATGGCAAGGTGATGGATCAGGACTTCTCGACGCTGTTCAAGGAAGCGATTGATGACGAGAAAGTCACGAATCTTCTGGACTCAATCAACGCTCGCATTCCCACCGAAGTCGTGTTGTTCGAAGTTGCCAAGGAACGGGACACTCGCAAAGTCACAGAACGAATTGCCGAGTTGATCTACACCGTTCTGCTGCGAGAACTCGGCTACGCTGAAGACTTCGACATTGCCGAACTCGAAATCGAACTGGAGCAGGAGGGCAAGCTTGACACGTTCGTCGAGAAGTGCGACGAACTTTACCCCGAGGGCTGGAACAAGGTCCGCAAGGGAGCCCAGAAGGTTTCCCGTGCCAGTCGAGTGCTTCACGAAATTGACTCGGACACGTATCACACTCCCGACTCATGGGCGCACACTCAGAAGAGTCGTGACAGCGCCGTGACTGTCAAGACCGTCGTTGAACGGGTCTTTGAACTCGCAAGTCGTCGTCAGCCCGACAAAGCCATCGTCTTCATCATCGACGAAGTGGGACAGCACGTTGCCCGTAGCGGCGACAAGATCGAAGACCTGCGGGCCACCGTCGAAGAATTCGGCAAGGTCGGTCGGAACCTCGTCAAAAACCGCAAAGCTCCTGCCCCTTGCTGGATCATCGTCACCTCACAGGAGAAGCTCGACGAGGTGGTCGCCGCCATCGACTCCAAGCGAGTTGACATTGCCAGACTGCAAGACCGCTTCCGCTGGCGAGTGGACCTCGCACCTTCCGACATCCGGGAAGTTGCCACGAAGCGTGTGTTGGCGAAGAAGCCCGAAAAAGAGTCTGATGCGATCCCCCTGCTCAAGAAGTTGTTTAACGACAACCAAGGGGCACTGAACGCTGCCCTCCGACTGGAGCGCACCGCTCGGAAGACTGACATCAATGAGGACGACTTCGTTCTCTTCTATCCGTACCCGCCGCACTACATCGACTTGTGCATCGACATCATGTCGGGCGTTCGCCTGCAACCCGGCGCACCTCGTCATTACGGCGGCAGCAACCGCACGATCATCAAGCAAGCCTACGAAATGCTTGTCTCTGACCGAACGGCCATGGCGAAGGAACCGGTCGGCACGCTGGTCACTCTGGACAAAGTGTTCGAACTGGTCGAGGGCAACCTCTCCAACGAGAAGCGTACCGACATCCACGAGATCAACGAGCGATTCAAAGACGACGACGAAGATGACGGCTGGGCGCTGCGTGTCGCCAAGGTCATCTGTCTGCTGGAGTTCATCCGGGATCTTCCCCGCACCGAGAAGAACATCGCCGCCTTCCTGATCAGCGAAGTTGGCCAAGCCAGCCCTGTCACCGAAGTCGAAGCAGCCTGCCAACGGCTGCATACCGCCCAGTTCCTTCGCAATACCGAGGAAGGCTGGAAGCTCCAGACTGCTCAAGAGAAGAACTGGGAGACCGAACGCCGTGGTTATCTGGAACCCAAACCACGGGAACGCAACGAGATCAACCGCACTGTTCTGCGGGAGATCTTCAGCGAACCATCACTTCGCACATTCCGCTACAAAGATTGCCGCACCTTCCGCATTGGCCTGACGGTCGAAGGTTCGCAACTCGAAGACGGCGATCGCCCAATCAATGTCTGCATTGCCGATGACAACGATGATCTTCCCGGTCGCATCAACTCGATCCGAGAGGAAAGTCGCCAGTCGGCGCACGAGAACGATGTCTATTGGGCATTCGCACTGAATCCTGACATCGACGATCTCGTCGCCCAGTTGCACGCATCCCGCAAGATGGTCGAGAACTACAACCAGTTGCGAGCCCAGAACAAAATCAGCCCCGACGCAGCCACCTGCCTTCAAGACGAAAAGAATGCCGTTCTGGGCTACCAGAATCGCCTCCGAAGCAAGATGGGCGATGCTCTGGAACAGGGGACGGCCTTGTTCCGAGGTGTGTCATGGGATGGTGCCGGTCTCGGTAAGAGTCTCGACGAAATTATCAAGAAGTTGATGGCCAAGGTCGTTCCCGACATGTACCCGAAGCTGGAGATGGGGGCTCGTCCCATCGACAAGGGCCACGCCGAATTGCTTCTCAAGACTGTCGATCTGAAGGCTCTGCCGGAAGTCTTTTACGCTGGTGACAAGGGGCTGGCGTTGGTGATCGAGGAAGGACAGAAGTACGTCCCCAATACCAGCGCCGAGGTCTGCAAGGAAATCTACGACTACCTCGTCAGTGAGCAGGAATACGGCAACAAAGATACCCGCACCGGCAAAGCGCTGGAGCGTCGCTTCAGCCGACCGCCATACGGCTGGGAACTGGACATGCTGAGGCTTTTGCTGGCCACGTTGTTCCGAGCCGGAACCATCGAGGCCACGCATCAGGGCAGTCGCTATCACAATTACCAAGATCCGCTCTGCCGCAGGATCTTCACCAACACACCGGCGTTTCGTGGGACGCTCTTTTCACCTCGTCAATCGCTGGGCCTCAAGACGCTGACACAGGCCGTCCAGCAGTTGGAAGAACTGACCGGCGAGGAAGTCGATGTCGAAGAAGGGGCCATTGCGACGGCGTTCAAGAGGTTGGCATCCGAGGAGATGGAGAAACTCCTGCCGCTGAAAGCGCTGGCCGAAGCTCACAACCTGCCGATTGTCGGACTGGTCAAAGACTTCCAGCAAACGCTGGCTGGCATCCAGTCGTCCTCCTCTGACGATTGTGTTCGCATCCTCAACGAAACCGGCGACATCTTCGGAGAGTCCCGAGAGAAAGTACGGCACCTGCGGACGACCCTCGATGACACAGCCGTCGATCTGATTCGGCAGGCTCGCCGAGTGGTGAACGACCTTGGCCCAAAAATAACGGGCCATCCCCTCTTCACCGACGTTGAAGATCACCTCGACCATCTCAGGGAACTTCTGGCATCGGAAGGAGTCATCGAGAAGCTCGATGCTGTTGGCGAGCACACAAAGGCCATGGCCGACGCCTATTGCACCGCCTACGTTTCGCTGTTCGACAGTCGGCGTGAAACCTACGACAAGGCGATTGACGAACTTCGCAACCGGCCCGAATGGACCGACGAGACGGATGAAGCGGCGGCGAACACGATCATTGCTCCGCTACGATCACGGCTGGGCAACGATGAGGACCGCCACAAGGTCGAACAGCGCAAATCGTTTGGCTCGTCTACACTCGGCGAGATGGAATCCGACATCGCCGCTGCCGGTGGTCTGAAGGCGCAAGCGTTGGCGAAACTTCAGGAGGTGGCGGTCAAACAGAGCACGGATGCGACGGTCAGGCGGGTCCGTGTGGCGGATGTTTTCGACCGACCGGTTCAATCGCAGGACGATCTGGAGAGCGCCTTGGAACAGTTGAGGAACACCTTGCAAAAGCTCATTGACGAGAGCTTGGTAATCATTTTGGAGTAGCCACAGATGAACACAGATAAACACAGATTGTCTGAAGACGCATTGAATGGATTGAGCGAACGCATCATTGGTTGTGCTTTTCAGGTGTCGAATACGCTCGGGTGCGGATTTCTGGAGAAGGTTTACGAGAATGCGTTGGCCCATGAGCTTCGCAAGAATGGGGTGCAAGTGAGACAACAGGAGCCGATCAAGGTCTACTACGACGGCGTTGTCGTTGGCGAGTATTTTGCTGACCTCATGGTTGCAGACACAATCCTCGTGGAACTCAAGGCGACGAAAGACATCAGCCAAGTATTCGTTGCTCAATGCCTGAACTACCTGAAAGCCACGGGACTGCCGTTATGTCTGTTGCTCAACTTCGGCAAGCCCCGTGTCGAGATCAAACGATACCGCCTCTAATCTGTGTTGATCCGTGTTCATCTGTGGCTGATTTCCCATGGACCAGAAAATACGCAACAAACTCCGCAACGTCGTGACGCAGTGCCGCAAGCTGCTGGAAGAGTCCATTGCGCAGCGGCTTGAGGGGCATTTCGGCATTCGTGCGGGCAAAAAGGATGCCGTGCGGGTCGAGGACGAAGCCCGGATGTCCCATCTTTCGGACGAGGAACGGGAGTTTCGCCGGGAGTTGTTGGCGCATTTCGACCATCTGCAATCGGGCGGACTCAAGTCGAAGCCGGCGCTCGAGCAGTTCCTTCGCGAAACGGCCTTTACCTGGCTGAACCGGTTGGTGGCGTTGAAGATGCTGGAGTCGCGGCGGATCGTGCGCGAGACGGTCACGAGGCTGGAGAACTCGAACGGCTTCAAAATCTGGCTGGCCGAAGACAGTCACGAGTCGCAGTTGTCCGATTACGAACGCGGCGGGGACGTCGGCAGGCAGGCGGCGTATTGCGCGTTCTTGCTGGACCAGTGTCGCCGGCTGTCGCAGGAAGTCCGCGTCCTGTTTGATCCCGACACCCTCTCCGGCCGGTTCCTGCCCGCGCCCAGAACACTCCGCGAACTCCTCGAACGGCTCAACGACCCCGACCTGACTGCAGCCTGGCAGCCCGGCAACGAAGAAACCATCGGCTGGGTCTATCAGGGGTTCAATGAACAGGAGAAAAAGGACGTCTTTCACCGGTTGTACAAAGAAAAGCAAAAGGCGCGGCCTGAAGATATTCCTGCAGCCACACAGCTCTTTACCCCGCGCTGGATTGTCCGTTATCTCGTCGAAAACACGCTCAGCCGCTTGTGGCTGGAGCGGCATCCCGATTCCCAACTGGCCGACTCGCTCTCCTACCTGGTCTGCTCCGACACAAAACCGACCAAGGACCAAGGACAACTGACTGGTGACAAACGACACGCTCCAAAATCGGTCAAGGAGATCGCGCTGCTGGATCCTGCGTGCGGCACGATGCACTTCGGCCTCGTCGCGTTCGATCTGTTCGTCGAGATGTACCGCGAGGAGATGCAGAACGCCGGTCGGCCGGGCTGGCCGGATCAGCCGCCGGTCGCCTGTGAAGAAGAGATTCCTGCGGCGATCATCGCCCACAACATTCACGGCATCGACATCGACCTGCGTGCTGTGCAGCTTTCGGCACTGACGCTGTACCTGAAGGCCAAGACGCTCAATCCCCGAGCGCAGCTCACCGAAAGCCGGCTGGCTTGCGCCAACGTGCACATGCTGGACGGCGGCAATTTGCAGCAGTTCGTCGACCAGTCCGGGCTGGGTCCGATTTATCGCCGGATTCTCTCGGCGTTGCAGGAGCGGCTGAAGGAATCCGAACAGCTCGGTTCGCTGTTGCGGCTCGAGGACGAAATCCGCCGGTTGATCGAGCAAGAACGCAAGCGATATGAAAAGGAAGGTCAGGCGCCGGACCTGTTCGGCTGGCACCGGGAGACGTTCGGCACCGAGGCCGGGAGGCGGGAATTCTGGGAGGTGCTGGAAACCCAGATCGGCCAGGCGCTGGACGCTTTCGCCCGCGAGCACGCGGGGCTCGGCTCGGAGCAGGCCTTCTTTGCCGGCGAAACGACCAAAGGGCTGCGGCTGCTGGAACTGATGGCAGAGCGCTACGACGTCGTTGTGACGAATCCACCGTACATGACGAGTCGGAACATGAACTCAACGCTGAAGAAGTTGGTCCAGCAGCAGTATCCTTTAGCGAAGTCCGATCTTTACGCGTGTTTCATCCATCGCTGCAGCGAATGGTTGCGCGGCTCCGGGTACGTGGGAATGATCGCGCAGCAGTCCTTTATGTTCATTTCGTCTTACGAGAAGCTCCGCAAGGACTTGCTGGATAAGTCGGCGATCGAGGTTGTTCTGCACGTGGGACCGCGAGCCTTCGAGGAAGTGAGCGGGGAGAAAGTCAACACGGTGGCGTTCGTGTTGCGTCGCGAGGGGGATGCGGCGGTTCGGCAGGCAGCGGTGGGGACGTATTTTCGGCTGGTGAAGCAGCCGGATAGCCAGGCGAAGCAGCGGCGGTTCGAGCGGGCGGCGGCCCATCTCCGCTCCCGGCAACCCGACCCCCTCGTCTACCGCTACCGCCAGGCCGACTTCGACGCCATCCCCGGCAGCCCCTGGGTCTACTGGATCACGCCCGGCCTGCGCAAGCTCTTCGAAACTCTTCCGAAGCTATCGGATAACGCTGAGTTAAGGGCTGGTATGCACGGCGGGGACCTATTTCGGTTTGGCCGTCTTTGGTGGGAAGTCGGCGTCGGGCGAATTGCTCGTAGTTGTAAGTCGCTCGACGAGGTCTTCCAGTCACAGCGAAGGTGGGTGCCGTATATGAAGGGCGGAAGCTATCGGCGCTGGTGGGGTAACCAAGAATGGGTATTCGCGTTCGGGCGGCACGACGTCGAAATACTGAGTTTTTCGGGCAACAGATTGCCGAGCCGTCAGTTCTATTTTCGCAAAGGCGTAACGTGGAACTCGATGAGTAGCGTTGGATTGTCTGTACGACACATGCCAGAGGGGTTTGTATTCTCTGACAAGAGCGACTCTGGGTTTACCGACGATCCTATTTCAATTCTTGGCTTAATGAATTCCTCGCTGTTCTCCTACCTCATTAATCTCGTCTCACCGACAATCGACTTTCACGCGGGATATGTTGGAAGAATCCCCGTGCCTTGCGGTGGGAACACTGCAATAAATTGCTCCGTGCGCCATGCCATTAATCTCGCGAAAGTCGACAGTGAGGAGGACGAAACGACATGGGACTTCATCGCGCCGCCGGCGTGGCCGGACGGGATCGAAGCGGTCGCCCGCCGGCATGCCGAACTGGCCGAAATCGAACGCGCAATCGACGAACAGGTCTATCGCCTCTACGGCATCTCGGACGAAGACCGCGCCGCCATCGAGGCGGAACTGGCAGGCGGTGGATTGGTCTGCGATCAGGAAACCGAACAAGCGGAGGACGAACCGATATGATGAAACGAGAAGACAAAAAGTTAGTGGAAGAGTTTGCCGAGCGCGTCCGGCAGCGGTTTCCCGATGCCAGCATCTGGGTGTTCGGCTCCCGGGCCCGCGGGGATGCCGGACCGGAGTCCGATTTGGATTGCCTGATCGTGCTGGATCATGTCGATCGCCAGGCAGACCGTGCCCTGCGAGACATCGCCTGGGAAGTTGGTTTGGAACGCGGCGTAGTGATCACCACGGTTGTTTTGGACAGGGAAGAATTCCAGCGAGGTCCGGCCTCGGAAAGTACCCTCGTCGCCAATGTGCTGCGGGAAGGAGTACCAACGTGACCAACGATATTGACAACGCCGTGGCCTTTGTGCGGGAAGTGACAGAACGGCTGAAGGCGGAGGGTTGCTTGTGACACGAGCCGCTACGAATTCCGCTCCGCTTCAGTCACTGGCGCAACAGTGGATCAGCTACGCCGTGGGCATTGTGATGGAGCAGTTCCAGCCGGGTGAGGAGAACGGACTGGGGCGCGGGCGCTTCGATTCGGCCACGGTCCAGCGTCTGGCTGGGCTGACCGACCGCGACGGGCTGGTCACACTTGACGCCGGCCACCCCGACGACCTGGCCGGCAAAGCCCTCGCCGCGCTGGACATCATGCTCGGCGAATCGGCCGTCGATGAGCTGGTCGCTGCCGCGCTGGGCACTCGCGGCGAACGGGACGACCGGCTGCGAAACCACCTGGCCGACCAGTTCTTCAAAGACCACACCAAGAAATACCGCAAACGCCCGATCTACTGGCTGCTGCAATCGTCGAAGAAGAACTACGCCCTCTGGCTCTACTACCACCGGCTCGACAAGGACATGCTGTTCAAGGCCCTCTTGAATTACGTCGAGCCGAAGATTCGGCAGGTCAGTACGCAGTATGCAGAGGGCAGAAGGCAGTTGGAGCAGGCACGGGCCGCTGGCGTGACGGGGCGAGAGATCAAGAAGCTGGAAAAACAAATCGAAAAGCTGGAAGACTTCCTGTCCGAACTACAAGACTTTGAGGGCAAGCTACGCCGAGCCGCCGACCTGCACCTCGTCCCCGATCTCAACGACGGCGTGGTGCTGAACATCGCCCCGCTGCACGAACTCGTCCCGTGGAAAGAAGCCAAAAAATACTGGAAGGAACTCATGGACGGCAAATACGAATGGTCTTCCATCGGCAAACAACTGCGTGAAAAAGGATTAGTGAAATGAGCCACCGATCAACACGGATCAACACAGATGTCGGTGTTTTCTTTATCTGTGTCCATCCGTGCTCATCTGTGGCCAAGACCAAAGGAGAACCAAATGGACTGGAAAGATCGAATCAGCGTTGATCCGAACATCTGCCACGGCAAGGCGTGCATCAAGGGGACTCGGATCATGGTGTCGGTGGTCCTCGACAATCTGGGAGCAGGCAAAACGGCCGACCGGATTCTCGCAGGCTATCCGACACTCAAGCAGGAGGATATCGAGGCGGCGCAGCAATACGCCGCTCACTTTCAAAGGGAAGGAACACGACCATGAGTACCGTCTCAGTTAAAGAAGCACAGTCCAAGCTGACAGAGCTAATCCACAAGCTCAAGCCCGGTGATGAGGTGATCATCACGGAGAACAACCAGCCGGTTGCCAAGCTGGTCGCCCAAGCCCCCGCTGCCCGCCAGCCTCGGAAGCCCGGGAGCTGCAAGGGGATGCTCACGATTGTTTCCGATGACGACGAACACCTTGAAGACTTCAAGGAGTACATGCCGTGAGACTCCTGCTCGACACACATGCCTTCTTGTGGTTTGTCCTCGACAACCCTCAACTCAGCAGTTCGGCACGGGCATTGATCGCCGATCCGGCCAATGACGTGTTAGTGAGCCCTGCGACCTACTGGGAAATCGCCATCAAGGTCAGTCTGCACAAGCTCGACCTGCACGCTTCGTATGAGGACTTCATGACTCGTGGCATCGAAGGCAATCAATTCGAGATCCTGCCAATCGAAACCCGCCACACAGCCGTCGTCAGCACGTTGCCGTTTCACCATCGAGACCCGTTCGACCGGCTGATCATCGCTCAGGCGAGAGTCGAGAACATTGGTGTCGTCAGTATTGATTCGGACTTCGACAGTTATGGCGTTACGAGATTGTGGTAGGTCGAATGACAACGGACACAAGTCAATGGGCGTTGTGACCAAGCATCTGTTCGATTTGATCGCTAAGCAGGTCGAAGACCACAAGCTCGTCGTCTGGTACGACCCGGAATGCGCCTACACGGATGCCGCCGCCAGCTTCGAATTCACCAACACGACACTCTCTCATTACAACGGCAGCTTCCTTCAGCTACGCAAAGAGATCGCCCTTCTGCTGGGCGGTGAGGAACCACCTCGTCTGGTGGTCTACGTTCCGGTCGATCAGGGCAAGACGCATCACGCTCTCATCGAATTGGAGGTGGCGGGCGTCGTCATCCAGCCTCGGCAACAGCCACCGCCCTGCAACACTCGCCTGTCCGTCGTGGCCCGCAACGCCCTCAAGCCGATACTGGGTGAGGATCAGGTCGGTGAAATTGTACGACAGGTGGAATCGGGCAAGCTGTCGCTGGCCGATCTTGATTCACTGGCCGAAGAGGGAATCGACATTTCCACGGGTGTGCTGAAGCTGATTTTCGGCACAGCAAACCCGCAGGAAGTGGCTCTGTCATTTGTGGCCAGCGACAAGTTCGACAAAGAGATCGAAGCCAAGGAAGCCCAACAAGAACTGTGCAGTCTCATCGGTCCAGCGGTGGACATCACGCTGACCGATGCTCCGTCACTGGTCGAAGCCCGGCAACGATTGGCAAGACATATCCTGCTGACCGAGTTGATCGCCGGACTGGGAAAGGAATCTCCGTCATCGTTGGGATCGGTGACAATCGCTACGACGCCAACCGGTATCGATTCCTGTGTGTGGCTGGCAAAAACATGGCGGCAGATACGGGACTACCGGGATTCCTACGTCGTCGCCGCCAACGCCGTCGAACAGGAATACGCTCTTGCCAACGTCGAGTACAACCCCGCCACGATCACCGATCTGGAGTCGGTGCTGGCAATCGAGCGAGCGTTGCTCAACCATGTGGAGCACCAACTGGTCGATGCCCCCAGCGAGGAACTGCTGGAACTGGCGACATCTCGGCTGGCCCGCTTCTGGTCCGACGTGATGCCCTCAATTCAGGCTCACTGGGCACTGGTCGCTGCTGCCGCCGAGGTTCTGCTCGAAGCAGACCGGGTGGCCAAGGATCTGAAGAAACCGCACACCACCATTCCAGCGCTGATCAAGCACTACGCCGAGGGCAGCATCCCATGGTGCCTGCTGGACACGCACCACCGGCACATGGAGACCCGTTGGCACAACTTCGATCCCGGCGAGCAACAGCAAGGCTTGGAGAAGCTGATCGTCAAGGCTCGGCAGCGCTACACGGAAGTCGGCTCGCAACTGTCCAAGCATTTCATCACACAACTTTCCAAAGCCAATCATCCGGTCAAAGGCATTCGGCGGCAGGTCGAAGTCTTTGACGCTCTCATCCAGCCGAATCAGGAAGAAGAGAAGATTGCATACCTATGGGTGGATGCCCTGCGTTTTGAGATGGCTCGTGAGTTGTGCGAGGTGCTAGGCGAAGACTTCAAAATTGAAATCGAACCGGCCATCGCCACGGCTCCCACGATCACCGAGATCGGCATGGCTTCGCTATTGCCCAAAGCCACGGGCGGAAAAATCGTCTCTGTTGGCAATGGCAAACTCGCCTTGGACATCAACGGCACGGTCATCAAGGACCGTAAGGACCGGGTGAATTTCCTCAAGCAGAACGCCTACGTCGATTTTTTCGAGGCGAAGCTCGATGACCTCCTTCCCAAACCGAACAAGAAGATTCGTGAGGGAATCAAGAATGCCCAGTTGGTGTTGATCACGTCGCAGGAGATCGACGAACTCTGCGAGCAGGACAACATCACGCAGGCTCGCCGTCAGATGGATGGCGTGTTGGTCGATTTACGCCGTGGTGTGCGAGTGCTGGCCGATCTGGGCATCCAGACCATCGTACTCGTAGCCGACCACGGCCATTTGTTCGCCGAAGAACTCACCGAAGACATGAAGATCGAAGCTCCCGGTGGCGACACGGCCGACCTGCATCGCCGAGTCTGGGTCGGCGTCGGTGGCACGTCGGAACCGTCCTATGTCCGAATGCCGCTGTCAGAATTGGGCATCGACAGCGAATTTGACATCGCCGCTCCGTACACCTTCGCCTGTTTCAAGTCCAAGGGAGGATCCCGAGCCTATTTCCATGGCGGCTTGTCTCCACAAGAATTGATCATCCCGGTGGTCACGATGTCTCCCACGGCCCAAGCGAAGGCTGGCCCGCCGACCGGCATCGATTGGACACTTGTTGCCAGCACGGCCAAGCTGACGACCCGCTTCTTTTCCGTGCAGATCGCAGGGCAGCAAAGCGGGGGCAGTCTGTTCGGAATGGAGGCTCCAAAAGTACGAGTCGAAATCCGAGCCAAAGGGAAGTGCGTGTCTCGTCCGGTCAGCGCCTCCTACGGATTCGAAGATGGGGCGGGCGAAGTCCAGTTGTGTGTTATGGAAAACGATTCCAAGAAGATTGAACCAAACACCGTCGCCGTGATGCTGGTCGAAGAGATTTCGCAGAAGACTGTTTCTTTGGTGCTTCTCGACGCATCCAGCGGCGTAGAACTGGCGACCCTCGACAAGCTCGAAGTCGCCATATCCTTTTGAGGTTTGACCGATGCCAGAACTCGATCAAAAAACAACATCGGTTTTCGCCGGTAAGGTGGTCCGCAAGGATCTTGTCCGCAAGATCAAGGTCGGTGCGAATGTCCCGGTGTTCGTGCTGGAATACCTGCTGGGCAAATATTGTGCGACGGATGATCACGCCGCCATCGACGCTGGATTGCGAGTCGTCAACACGACCCTCACCGAGAATTTCGTGCGGCCAGACGAAGCCAACGCCGTTCAGTCCAAAGTCAAAGACAAGCGCAAGTACACGCTGATCGACAAGATCAAGGTGCGTTACTTGTCGGAAGGCGACAAGCACTGGGCGGAACTGGTCAATTTCGGACACAAATTCGTTCATGTTCCCGAACATTACCTGCGAGAGTTCGACCGGCTGCTCATGGGGGGCGTTTGGGCGCAGGTCGAAATCCGCCACCAGTACGACGAGGAACAGAAAGGGAAACGCAGTCCGTTTTGGATCGACGACCTCAAACCCATCCAACTTGCCAGCTTCGACTTCGACGAGTACCGAGACTGCCGGATTCAGTTCAACACCGAAGAGTGGATTGATCTGTTACTGCGAACAATCGGTCTGGAGCCGAGCCACTTTGATCGTCGGCTGAAGTTGCTCTTTCTGACCCGACTGATTCCGCTCTGCGAGCACAACTTCAACCTCGTTGAGCTTGGACCACGGGGAACTGGGAAAAGCTATGCGTATCAGGAATTGTCTCCCTACACGATTCTGCTGACAGGACCGACCACCGTTGCCAATCTGTTCTACAACATGGCGAGCGGCAAGATGGGACTGGTGGGGATCTGGGATGTCGTTGGCTTCGACGAAGTGGCCGACCTTCAGAAGATGCCCAAGGAGGTCGTCACAACGCTCAAGACTTTCTGCGAATCCGGCACATTCGCCCGTGGCAAGGAAGTCCTCTCCGGCATGGCGTCCATCGCCATGTTTGGCAACACCAACCAGCCGGTCGAGGTGATGGTTCGGTCATCGCACCTGTTCATGCCGATGCCGGATGTGATCCGGGAAGACATGGCGTTTCTCGACCGCCTTCACTTCTACATTCCCGGTTGGGAAATTCCCAAGATGCGAATTGAGTATTTCACGGACCACTACGGCTTCGTGGTGGACTACTTGGCCGAGGCGTTGCGTGAACTGAGAAAACACAACTTTACGGAGATGATCGACCGGCATTTCTCTCTCGGATCGCATCTCAATGCTCGTGACGTGAAAGCCGTGCGAAAGACGGTTTCCGGTTTGGTGAAGCTTCTCTATCCCCACGGCGAGGTGACGAGCGAGGAGTTGGCGGAAATGGTGGAGATTGCCCTTGAGGGTCGGCGACGGGTGAAAGAGCAACTGAAGAAGATGGGTTCCTTCGAGTACCACCAGACTTCTTTCTCGTACATCGACAACGACAGCCGGGAAGAGCGGTTCGTCGGCGTTCCCGAACAGGGCGGCGGTGAAACGATCTCTACCGATCCCTTGGCTCCCGGTTCGATCTACACGGCGTCCGTCGATGATCAGGGCAAGGTCGGCCTGTACCGTCTCGAAGTCGGCACATCGCCGGGCACTGGCAAACTCAAAATCGCCGGTGGCGTTGAAGGCACGATGAAAGAATCGATCAACCGGGCCTTCGCCTACCTCAACGGTCACAAGGTCGCCATGGGTGTCGGCCATCAGGTGGACACGACCGACTTTCACGTTGAGGCCATCGATCTGCTGGCCAACCGAGTGCCCTGCGAGGCCGGGATCGCCTTGGTCGTCGCCATCTATTCAGCGATCAAGAAGGCTTCGGTATTACCGGGTCTCATGATTCTCGGCGACCTCAGCATCCAAGGTAACATCAAGTCAATGCGATCCCTCGTCGAACCACTCCAGATCGGCATGGAAAACGGCGCACGCCGAGCCCTGATTCCGTTGGAGAACAAGCGCAACTTCCTCGAAGTCTCGGGCGACATCATGGAGAGAGTCGATCCGATCTTCTACTCAGATCCAATGATGGTGGCGATGAAGGCGTTGGGTATGACGTAACGGCGTGTGGGAGAAGGCATCTTCGTGCTGCTCATCATGAGCGGCGACACTCGTGCGGCAGCGAGAACCGGAGGAATGACATCCAATGTGGCTCTTCACCAAATACGGCTTTTACTCGACCGTCTGTGCCCGTCAAGGCGATGGATCACACGGCCAACCTGTCGATCCTGATCGGATCATGGTGCGAGCCAGAGTCCGGCAACACCTGGAGGCACTCAAGGAGCATTTTTCCGAGCTACTGGCCGAATGCGAGATTAAGGAATTCGTAGGCACCGATTACGCCTTTCGAATCTTCGTGGAAAAGCCGATCTGGTCACACGTGCTTGCCGGCTTGAGCGACGAATTGGACTACGACAACTTCAAATCAGAAGTCGCTCGCTTCCAGGGGCAGGACGGAGCCGCTTACGAGCATTCGCTTCACGATGTCTGGTCGGTGATGTATCGGTTGCAGAAGTTGCGCGGCAGCAACAATTGAACCGATACGCTGCGAGGCGGGGCTGACCTGGACCTCCTCATCGACCACGACAGTGCCGACGACCTCAACGGCCAAGGCGGTAGCCCCGATGCGCTGGTCGGCAGCGACGCCTTCGACGTCCTGGACGACAATGCTGGTAGCGATCTGATGGATGGGGCGTTCGTGTTTGCGGCTGAGTGGATTGATGCGGCGTGAGGGATCCACCGAAACCCAGACGCCTTCGACCAGCGGACCATCGCGGCCCGTCAACGCCTGGTTCGTCACCGACACCACCTGATGCACGCCAGAGACCGCGCGCGAAGCAAATTTACGCGACGACGGTTTCCACATCCGCCAAGCCAGCCGAAACGGCCGGTGTCTCTGCTGACTCGTGTTGCATCTTGATCCACCCATCGTATGCTCTCCGAATCCTCGACAGCGACCATTCACGTCGCGTCCACCGCCCGTTCTTGCCCCGGCGGCGGTACGTGATTTTCTCCCGTCGCATGACCAGTAGATTTCCTCGAAGACCATTCCTTGCATCCGCCACTCGTAGATCTGCTGCATCTGTGCCAATTCTTCGGGGTCGTCCACCAAGCGTTGGGACCCCTTCTTGCCGACCATTTTGCGGCCGAGCGGACTCTCGCCGTTCGACGGCAACCCGCGTTCCCGCCGTTTGGCCAGGCCGGCGCGGATCGCGCGGTGCCGGGGTTCGTCTGAGACCTGCCCCAGCGTGTGCAGCATGGCGACGAGCAATCCAGCCGCGTCCGCAGCGTCCGTGTGAATGTTTTCCTCGACGAAATGCAGTGTCACGCCTTGGCCGCGAGCACAATCCAA
>CAZGYE010000009.1:0-45781 GCA_964530165.1 uncultured Planctomycetaceae bacterium | reverse complement strand
CAATAGCGGCGTAAAACAAGCCCCGTCCGGAGTCCGCCACTCCTGGGCCATCGCAGACCTTGACCAAGACGGTGACTTCGAAACGCCGGGGCAGAACCCTGTGTTTGATGCGAGTTTGATTGACGGTCCGGAAGAAGTGACGGTCAGATTGCGCGTCAGAAGCAAGAGCGGAAATTCAGGAACGTCGACAGCGACTGTCAGTGTGCTGCCAACTCCACCACCACTATCCGTCAATGAAGACATCCACAACGAACGCAGGGCGGAGCACGACGCGTTACCGGCGGGAATTCCGGAATCGGAAAGGCGGCGTCATAGTTCGCATCGTGAAGTGCTCGACCTAGCACAGCGCAAACAGGATTCGACTCCCGAAAGTGAGGACCTCGACAGCAATCTCAAGTTTGTGCATCAGTGGAGAAATGCCAATTTTGTCCTGCTCAACCCCACGCATGTTGCTGTGGCCGTTCAGGATGACGGCAAAACTCTACGCGTGCTTTCCGAGGCCGAGGGAGAACTTGCTGAGGCCGCACTCGGTGAGATGCGTAACTGGCATGTCCCGAGGATTCGGGATGCGCCCCTCACGCGGGAGGTCTTCCAGCGCGCTGAACCCGGACAGGTTATCCCGGCAGACCTGACAGCTCGTATTCGGCAGCATTACTGGAAACCGCAGCGATTTGTTCCTTTTGCTCCCGAGATTCCGACGTCAGATTTGGAACTGGTCGTGTTTCGCGACCTGGAGACGTATAGCCTGCGCATGGGATACTTTCTCGCAGCAGACGCGGAAGGGATCGACTTCTTCCCACTGGGAACGTCCCGCCAACGGGTGCCCTACTCGCGGATACAGCCTGGGTCTGCACGGCGTGGACCGCCCGAGCAATTGTTGCGCACTTTCAGCAACGTTGACTTCCTGGAGTACTGTCTGTTGCGTGTTGCTCAGCGAGTGGGAAGCGTTGAGGCAAACGGCAAACTGCAATCAAACGTCAGACCCATGGTGCTGGTGCATGTCGAAATCGACATCCCCGACGATCACCTTCGATTCCACGAGAAACTCGACGAACAACTTGAAGTGCAAGGCCGGCCTCCTGAGTACATTGAAGTACAGGGAGCTCTGGGAATACTCGCGTTTTTAGTCGACCTTGGCGTTCGGACCAGCGTTCCGGCCCGGCGAAAGGCTCTGCGAGAGGAGATGCTCAAGACAGACCCCCACCGACGGGCGCGTCATTTCTCACGGTACGTCGAGGATGAGGTAATGGCCCGACTGTCGTGGTTAGGCATTTCCCCCGTGTCCGACAAGGATTTCGCATTATTCGAATCGTCCGCGCTGGGGGATATCATCAACGCTACCGTCCAACACGATGCGACACATGTGCTCTTGGTGACGGTTAAGGCTCCCCGCCGGACCGGTGAATACCATCTCTCGCTGCGATTGTACCGCGAAGACGGTAAGGATGTCTGGGCCGATGAGGGTGACCGTGTTTTGGAAATGGCCAGCTTTGACTATCAGCACCACATGGTGTGTGGGCGTCCTGCAGTCCTTTATCTCAAGAAAGAGGCATTTGACGAATTCCTCGGCCAAGAGTCGCCTCCTGTGATTTCAAGCAGGAACACCCGATCAAGTACGAAACGATATTCCCGAGTAGTCTATCTGGAAAACGCCCCCGACAGTGCTGTTGTGCAATACCGCCCTCTTTTTCAGAAGGAGCTTCGTCGGACGCCTCAAGAGCATTTCGAGTCCGTGCGGCTGATCGAGACGCTGGCAGACGTGCCCCAGGAACACATCCTGCCGTATGTCGTTTGTCGGATTGCGGAAGCCGTTCTGCCGGCTGCCGGTCGCGTTGTTCAATCTGACGGTCGTTCGGGAATCGTTGCTATAGGCCGTCGGCACGGCGTCAAACCTGGAGACCGCCTGAGAGTCCTGCGCATCCGAACAAAGTCGACATCGCTGAGAGAGACCAGCCGGGAAGTGGGCTCATCTTACGGTCTCCTGGCCAATGGGGAGTCCGTTCTGCCAACAGAGTTGACGGTGACGGAAACTGCAGATGGGCAATCCATGGTCACTGTGAGTGAAACACGACTCGATAAGTACTGGCCGGAGAATGTTTCTCTGAAGACCGGCGATCTCGCGCTTGTCAAAGCTATGGGCTCGCCTGTTGTGACCGTGGAGACTCCAGTGCTCCGACCAACACGTCCGAAGATCTTTTTCGGGCTGAAGCTCCACCGTAGACCCCTTGTTCGCCAAAAGTTTGAAGCAGACGCTCGCCACACTGCCGTTCAAGTCGCAGAGCTGTTACGGAGCGCCCTGCTAAGGCTCCAGGTGCCAGTTGTTCTCCAGCAAACGAAAGCCAACGCCCGCGCAATGGAGAACAGCAGTAATCGCGTTGTAACCCACCGCGTTTACGGAACTATCACTCTCTCGCCCACAATGAACCTGGCAGCCCGTTCCTCTGCTCGCCCTGTCTATCGTCTAGAATTCAAGGTGTCACCAGTCGGCTCCAAGGAAGTCCTGGAACAGTTTGACTTCGATCTCAAAGACTTTGTTTTGCGAAGTGCCGGCGAGGGCCAAAGATAGTCCACCCATTGGCACGAAATAAAGAACATTGTGGATGGGTGGCCTGACGCGAGAGCGGCAGTGTGAAAGGTGACAGTCGGTCAGTGCCTTCCATCCACGTTGCCAAATGGCATCACAGCCCTCCGCCAGCTCAACGTAACGTGATTTTATCCGACGCTGGGCTCGGACATGGTCCCGCCCAACGCCGCACTGCTCAGTCTGCTGACGCTGAAGCTGCTGGACAAGGAACGCCGCAGCCACATCGACGACTTCAATTTCGACCAAGCCGTAGGACTGTTTTCCGGTTTGAACATCCTGCCCAAAAAGAGCTTCATCACCGACTGTTCGTACCGCACCGGCCTGGGACGCGAACAGCCCACACTGTTCCTCACGAACGACTTCGACGCCCGTCCCCGCGAGATGATCACGAACTACGCCCGACGTAACCACATCGAAGACGGACTGGGCACCAACGTCAACTTCTTTCACATGGACTGCCTGTCGAGCGAAGTCCGCTTGAACGTCGATCTCGACGTAACGCTAACCGTTATCGCCAACGGCTGCTACCGCTGGCTGGCCCGGCAACTGAAGGGATTCGAGTATGCGAAACCGAAACTGCTGTACCACAAGTTCGTCGAGACAGGCGGCCGAATTGAAGTGGCTCCGAACCGCCGACTCCTTGTCACCTTCGATCGCCGCAGCCACAACCCAATTCTCCGCGAAGCCGCCCTCGACCAGGACAGCCCACGCATCCCTTGGCTCAACAAGCATCGCGTCGAATTCGGATATCTGTAACGCCACAACCTGCACCGACGGAATCCATGAAAATGTCAGTTGGTTTCAACATCGCGGAAATCGGCGTTATTGGGTGCTCGCTGGATCGTCTTCCGCCAATCAGGCTGTTCGCCCACATCTTGAGGTGCGATTTCACCATACGATGTTCCCGTGCGTAGTGTCCTCAGCACGAGTGACGCTCCGCAAAACGCGCGAAAACCGCCGCGGTCCGTTTTGCCGTTGCTGCCGCGAGCTCACGTCGCCTTCTGACCCAATGATTGGCTTTGCCACACGACCAAAGCCGTTGCCGCGCGTTCGCACCCGCGACGAATCGTCATCTGGCATGCTTTATTTGGCAAGAATTGTGGCCGTTCATGGGAACCAACGGGCATTTACAGGTAGTGACACGTAGGCGGGGCCGTTGCTGGAACGGACCCTGCCACGTACAACCGACTCCAGGTGTTTCTTTTTTTGAAAGGGTCAGCAATGTCGAAAGCTCACATCGCTGCACTGTCTCCCCTGTTTCTTGCCTGCATGCTGCTCACTCCGACGCCTGTCCACGCACAAGACAACAACGACGTGACAAACCTCACCTCGCTCGTCAACCGCGATTGGGTTCAGGTAACAAAACAGAAGATCGGCGACAAAGGTGCGGTTTTTGAGTATTGGTACAGATTGTCTCTACGACCCTTCAACAAGGTAGACAACGGTGACGTGTGGATGATCAAACAACAATTCAACAAAAGTAACGGCGTAACACAACTCGCATCGTGGGTGGCGTTGCAAGGAAAGTACGTCATGGCCAACGAAAAGCTCAAGGACAATATTTTGTTGATGAAAATATGGTTCACGAAAGAGTTCAGCATCGGCGATGTCCGCCGCACGGGTCTCAAGCTCCAGTGGAGACAAAAAAGGGACTATTGGCCGCAGGCCGTCCATCTCGAAATACCGCTAGAGGGAACTCGCACCGTGCCAAAAGACAAGATTCGCTTGAAGGTCACTGAGTTCTACTATGTAGACGAAAAGGGTGATCACCGCTTTCGGTTTGAAAAGGGTCTCTTTGGAAAAGAGAGGAAACTTGATTTCATTGGCGATACACCTTTCCTCGAACTCAGAGAAACCTTAACGTGGACCGAAGAATTCCTCATCGATGATGTCCACGTTCCAAGGGGATTGCCGAATTACAAAACACGAAGCGGGAAAGAACCACCGCCACTACCCAAGGATGATTCCTTTGCAAGAGGACTCAGCCTTCACAAGCAGGGGAAGTACGACAAAGCAATCGCCGCGTATACGCAAGCGTGGCTGCTCAACATCACATCCAAAAAGCCCACAAAAGACCCCAGCCTCTACTATAATAGGGGGCTGTGTTACGCGGAAGTTGGGAACGACAAAGAGGCACTTAGAGATTACCACAGAGCAAACGATATCAAACGCGATGCCACGTTCTGTAATGCCATTGGGTGGTTATACGCTACTTGCCCCGATTCTCATGAGCGTAGCGGAAAAGCAGCCGTCTATTACGCAACAGAAGCGTGCAAGATAAGCGGATGGAAATCCCCGTTTTACTTCGACACACTCGCTGCTGCGTACGCGGAGAAGGGAGACTCAGTAGTTCCAAGTTATATAGGGCATCGTTGTTCGATCGTAAGTGGATTCCAGTCAGGGGTTTCGGCTTCTGGGTCTTCCCGGCGGCCGAGCAGGTGTTCGGCGGCATGTTGGAGCATGAGGGTTAGCGTGGTCAGTCGGAGCAGTTCCAATCGTAACAGCAATCGCGCGTTCGCATGGCGGTCGGCCAGGACGTTCAAGTGAAACCAGACCCACACATTTCGCAGCAGCAGGGCGATGCCCACAAACAACAACCGCAGCAGGGGGTTCCGCGTGCAGGTGCGGATGCGGCACTGGTTCATTTGCCGGTAGCTGGTCTCGATGCCGAAGCGTTTGCGGTATTCCCCGCGGACCCACGCAGGCGGACCGGGCTGGAATCCCCAGAACGCATACACCAGCCGTTTGCGGCCGTGCCGCTTTCGGCGACCGGCATAGTTGCGGCAGCAAACGCAAATGCGAATAGTTGCTCGGCGGCCTTCCTTGTTCTGCAGAATGTGCTGCGAGAAGCCGCTCTTCTTCGAGCGGAGGAACCGCCGCGTCCCTTTGGCCTTCGTCGGGTCGGCCGGCTTGCGTCCGCGATGGGCCACCGGCATCAAGAACGGCGTGCGGGAGGCTTGCAGGTAACGGATGACGTTGACGCTGTAAAACTCCCTGTCCAGCAGCAGAAAACGGATTTTGACGCCCAGGGAACGCACCTGCTTCAACAGCCGCTGCAGCGTCTCTTTGAGCGGCTCGTTCTTGCCGACCCAGTTCAACGCCAGCGTGAACCGCTGCCCGTGCTCGACGACGTAGCAACTGGCATAGGCGTGAAAATGTGTCGTGCCGCTCTTCGGCTGAGAACGATAGATTTCGTTGGGATCGAGAAACGGTTGGCCATGATAGGGAATCAGCGTCAGATCGACGGCCAACCGCTGCGCACGCTTCGTCAACCAGCGTGGCAGCTCCGCCGACAGCCCGGCATTGATCCGCCGCTCGAGCGTGTTCATCTCCGGCAGCATGGCGATCAACGCATTGCGCACCGCCTGGTCCGAGGGCGCATCGCGCAGCCGCCCGCAGGCGTCGAAAATCGATCGCATCCGCGCTGCGGCAAACAGCAGAACGTTGATCAAAACGCTCGCCTGACATTTGTGTCCGTGATCCCGAATTTCAAGATGAGTTTCGATCAAAGTCGCCGCGTGCGCGTGCACCGCACGCACAGAAACGGTATCGTTCGTCCTTGAACGCATGGCTTCCTCCGTAGGTGACCTGTTTGACGCAAATCATCTATACGAGGAGCCTTGCGTTCATCAATACGAATTCACCAAAACTTGGAACTACTGAGACTTCGAGGAAGCCATCAAGTGGCAGAAGAAGGCCCTTCTCTCTCCCGACGTGTTCGAGAAGGACGTGCTTGAAGAATGCCGCGAGCGGCTCAAGCTCTATCAGCAGGGAAAGCCATATCATGAAGAAAAGAAACGGTGAACCTTTCTTTCCAAGAATGGGAGAGTTGTCATGCACGCATCGCTCATCGTCGCATCAGCGCTTCTCGGCAATCCTCTCACCGACAACGATTGGCTGAGTCCGCGTTCGAGTTCTTCATAGAGTCCAGCGTTGCTATAACACCTTAATTCTCATCATCGAACCATGACCGCGTTCTTCGATCTGCTCGAGGCCGGTGATTTCTGCAGTCTTTCCGTGCTGCTGCTCATCGTCTTTCTTGCCGGTGGGGCAATGGCTGGTGGGAATCCCAAGGTACACGCCTGGGGTAGGCGACTCGCAGCGGGCGCGTTCATCGCGTACGGGATTTACGGCTGCCTCACGTTTCACCCGACCTACGCTGAAGACTGGATTGGCATTGGTGTGCGAGCCGCATTCTGTGCAGGTCTTGCACTCGGCTTGTCGTGGATCATGCTATCGTTGGTGAGTTTCGTTTACGGCCACACTGTGGGACCGTCCTTCGGGAAGCTGCGAGCCATTCGATTCCAACTGCGACAGAAGTCGGATGACGCGAAGCAACGCCGTGCCGAGGAGAACCGACGGCAACAGGAACAACGCGACTGGGAACGCGCGGCACCGGAGCGTGAGCGTCTGCGGCAACTGCAAGAGGAGCAACAACGGAAGCAGAAGTCCGATCAAAATCGACGCGAGGAAGCCCGGCTGGAGTGCGATCTTCTTTACCAACGACATGCGTCGCAGCTTGCGAGTTTCTTTCCGCCGGAACGATATGAGGCGCTTGCCAGCCAACATCTTTCTGAGGAACATGCAGCAGAGGACGTTGAGCAACGAGCAGCGCGTCTCCAACAGATGATTCGCGATTGTCTCGATGCGTCACCGGGCAGCGACGCGAAGTTCAAAAGCCTGCAAGAGGTCGCAGCGTACTTCGATGATCGACGCAAGGAAATCGACAATCTGCCGTACGATGACGACACCAAGGGCACGTTCCGTACGCTCGTGAATGGCCAAGAGGAAGCCGCGGTCAGGAGGTTTCTGTCACCATGATCCCGATCACGCTGGGGACGGATAAGAAGACGGAGAAGGCCATCAATCTGGAGCCGGACCTCTTCACCACGCATTTTCACATGATCGGCGCGACGGGGACCGGGAAGACGACGGCGATCCACACACTCCTGCATCCGCTGATGATGAATTCCATGCAGAAGGCATGCCTGTTCATCGTCGATCCGATGGGCAATTTCTCGCGTGACCTTCTCCGGTGGATGGTTTCCGAGAGGCTCTGTCCGGAACACGTGCGAAAGCGGTTGCTCTACATCGAGCCGGCCCGAGAAGAATTCGTACTCCCCTTCAATCCCCTCCTCTACGGCAGCGAGGCGAACCAGTATTACCAGATCGCGCGGGCCGTGGACATCATTCTGCGCGGCTGGGCATCGCAAAATATCCAGGAGATGCCGCGCCTCAGGCGTTGGACGTTCAACTCCTTTACGGCCGCGTCGACAAAAGGGTATCCGATCGCCATCTGCCGGTACCTTCTGCACCCCGGCTCCGACGAACACGATGCGCTGCTGCGTCAACTCCCCGATGAGTTGCAGGTCGAATGGGCGGAAATCCTGCACGCCAGAGGGAGCGAAGCGACCCGGATTCTGGATTCCACCCGCAATCGCCTCGGACCATTCTTTGACAGCGTGATCCTGCGGAGGATGTTCGGCAGCGTTCGCAGTCACTTCGATGTGGAACGCTTCATCCGCGAGCGGCGGATCGTGGTCATCAATCTTGCCGAATACGGCACACTCCCTGCACATCTCGGGTACACCATCGGTGGCTTGATCGTCAATGAGATCATCGAGAAGGTAAAGAGCCTCACGAAGCAGATTGTTGATCCGACGTATGTCGTCTTGGACGAGTTCCAGAATTTCGTTGGCGGCGATTTGTACCACGCACTCCCCATCGTCCGCCAGTTGGGCCTGCGGTTGATTCTGGCACACCAATCGTTTTCGCAGCTTGAGCAGGGAGACATCGACCTGAGTGGCATCATCTGGCAGGCGCGCTCACGACTGATGTTTGCCAACGATGCCGATGATGCAGACCGGCTGGCGCACGAAGTGGCCATGCACACCTTTGATCCCGAAGAGATCAAGCAGGTCCTCTGGACGCGCCGGCAGCGGATTGCCGGACACCGCAAGGAATCTCTGAAATCATCGTCCATCACAAGCACCGCATCAGCCGCCGACATGAAACAACGCGGAACGCGCCACGGACGACAGACGGGCGAGACGCTTGCCCCGGAAGCCCGAGTGCCGACGCGGCACACAGGCAGCGGCAGCGATCTGAGTGATTCAGAAGCCCGCACCGATGCAACGAGTCAAGGGAGAACCGTGGGCGAACATGAATCGCTGGTGCCCATCCATGAGGATTTCATGGAGGTGTCCAAAATCATGTACAAGACGTTCGACGAGGAACGGACCGAATGGGGCAAGAGGATTCGCAAACTCCGAACGGGTGAAACCCTCGGAAAATTCGTCAACGACCCGCAGCTATATGAGATCGACGTTGAGCAGCACCCGATCCCACAGTCAGCGGCCACCGAGGCGGCGGTGCAGGAGCTGATGGATCAGAATTTCCAGAGTGATCTGTTTCTGTCTTCCAGCACCGTTGATCGCGAGCTGGAACAACTCCGCCTGTCACTGCTCAAAGAGCCGACGATTGTGATTCAATCCACCGATGATGCACCGGGGACGCCGCTGAGGTTAGAATCCGACCACCAGGAGGGCGATCCCACCGCAGGGTCGAAACGTTCCCCCAACCCCTTCCGCAATCCAAAGCGCACCTGATCGCGGGCCTGCTGGACGGCCATCTGCCCGCTCTCGGCAATCTCTTCCAGTAACTCTTGGAACTCGTCTCGTTTCTCGATCGGGACGCCGACGCTCTCCAAATACTCTTTCTCGCGTCTCTTTCGCCAGTACCCGATTTGCCACTCGCTCAGGTCCACCCTGGCCGGCAGCTCTTCCCAGCTTCTAACGATTGGCGAGCCAAGCCGCTTCATGGACGCCAGCTTGATCTTGGCGTCATGCTGACGCTCGCGCTTCTCCCAGAACGCTTCCGCTTCTCCCGGCGACATGGTGGGGCGATTTTCAATGCCGGAATTCTGCCAGAGACCTTGACAGGGCGCAAGCCGCTGCCAACAATAATGGCATGCAGGCTTCCTCTGGGAGCCGTGCCGCCGGTTTGACGAGGAAACGGTCTCCGCGAAAGCGGTAGCAGTTCCATCGCCCGGCAGAAACGCATCCCGGCCTCGGGATCGCCATTTTCCAAGCGGCTCCTCCTTTCGGAGTTCCGCTTGGAATTTTTTTTGGTCCGCACGCGGCAAGAGCGGAGTGAGGTCGGGAATGGTCGTGACCGAAAAAGACATCGCTGTCATCAAGGCGGTCTGTAGCTTCTACGTGGTCACGCGCTCGCAGGTGCATCGCTGCTGCTTTCCCACACACAGGGACGGGCGCGCCACCCGCAAACGCTTGGGCAGGCTGGTGCACGCCGGGTACATCGCCAAAATGCCGACCCCCGTGGCGTTCCCCACCGGGAATTCCGGCCCCGCCTACTATCCCACCCAAAAGGGACTGGAGTTACTCTACTCATACTTCGATGACGAGAAGTACCTGGCCGTCAACACGCAACAGCCCCGCAAGGACCTGCTGTTTCATTGGCTGATGATTAGCGAGATCCACCTGATCGTGGAGCAGGCCGTCGCGGCCGAAGATGCCGTCACACTCGACGTCTGGTTCAACGAGTGGCAAACGTTGCCAAACACAGATTCCCAAGGCAAGCGATACTACCTGCACATGGTGCTGCGCAAGTTGCCGCTTTTGTCCTGCTCACCGGATGCGGGGTTTCTGCTCTCGATTCTGGGGCACCACAAGGCCTTCTACGTCGAAGCAGACCGTGGGACGAGCGGTGTGCGCCAGGTTGCCGCCCGCAAAGCACCAGGATACGCCGAGGTTGCACGCCGGAAACTCCACCGCCGCCATTTTCCACAAACAACGATGGATGACTTCGCCGTGCTTCTGATCACCACGGACGCGCGCCGGCGGGACCGGCTGGCCCAGGAGATCGCGAAGAAGGAGTCACCGGAGCTGTGGCTGTTTGCGGATCGTGCTGACGTGAAGCCGGAGACATTCTTGTACGACGAAACCGTTTGGTTCAACCATGCCGGTGAAGCCGGTCCATTGATCCAAGAGCCCGAGCCTCCGTCCGACGGTTGATTCGCTGTTGAGGTGTTTATGTGTCACCTGTTCCTTTACCCGTTCCTTTGGGTGTTCCTTTACTGGTCCGCCGTGGGTACACCAAAGGAACACTCCGGTTGGTGTTTCTGTGTTTGTAAGTTGTTTCCCCTCAGCAGCTTTGGGACGCCAGCGTTTGCTCCGTTGCACTTCGCAATCGCTGGCTGGTCTGCTTTATTGCGGATATTTCGGTGCGAGCGTTCGCTTGGTTGCGAACGCTCGACTTGTTCGTATATCGTCGGCCGGTCCACGTGGCGCTTCCGACAAAGCAGACCAGCCAGCGATGGAGGAAAATTTGATGCTGGCGTCCCAAAGCTGCCACCCCCCCTTGTTGGCTGTTTGTGTTGGTGTCGGATGTTGGTTGTGCATGTGAGTTCTTGGATTTTTGTTTTCTTCGATGGAAATTGATATGGCTCTGCCACACAACCAACGAGATGCAGTGGCGCGACGCGGTCAGGGACGTGATCGTGGCGATGTGTCTCGGTGTGGATTTTTATATGGTTTCCCCATGACGGTCATGGCAAACGATTCGAAAACCTCTAACAAGCCCGTGAAGAAGTTCAGATTCAGGGGTGTCTCGGCCAGTGTGTTCGAGAACCAAACCGAGTCGGGCAATCCGTTCTACAAGACACAGATTGTCCGCACGTACAAGGACAAGGACGGGTTCAAGTCCGTCCCCACGTACAACCGCGACGAGCTCCTGCTCGTCATGAAAGTGACGATTGATGCGTGGAACTTCATCCTGGAGCAAGAGCAAGAAGCGCGCGACAACCAGGACGAGTAGTAGTATGTCGAATGTGGCCGGTTGCCCTGACAGCCGGCCACGTTTGACGACGCGGAGCGATGAGTCACGGCGCTCGCGATATGCTGAGCCAGGACTCGATCATTCGCGGTCAGATTGTAACTCGCATTTCCGAGTGGTTTGGACCTCTCCCGCTTCCACTCACTCGATTTCCTTCGTGAAATCCTTCCATGTGAGGAGAAGGTCCATGAAAGTCATGATCTCGGCATTCCACGAGAGCGAATCCTGTACGTGGTGCCAGAAGCAGACCGAAGCCGTGACCGTGGAATTCTACGGTGGCTTCCTGCAGAAGTGCCCATTGTGCTGGAGATGTTTGCAGCAGGCGATCCGCGTGCATCATCGGCAGGGAACGAACGATGACGCCGGCCGCACCGAGAAAACCGCCGCCAAATGAAGACACTGTTGGTGAACCGACCGTGGCGCACGCAGGGATGTGCTGCCGTCGGGGTCACGTGTTTGTCGCGTGTCGTGCATACACTGCACGACGATTTGTTTCGTAATCCCGTTTCCAATGGAGGACAAACCACACAGCGAATCCCATGTGCTGAAGACCTTCAGCAGCGACCTGATCGAGATCGACGTCTGCCAGGTCGCGCAGGATGACTGCACGTTCCTGTTGATACAGTTCGACGATCACGATCACGGCGGAAGGCGGTCACTCACGATCTGCAGTTGCTGCGCCGCCGAACTCTGCCGGTTGCTGCATGAGGCGATTCAATTCACGGAACAAAACGTCCAAGCGTGATAATAGGTGGGGCCGCTTCCCTGGGCGGCCCCAGCGGCCAGGCGATAACAGGCAGCGTCACCCAGATCGAAATCGAAGGTGAACCAGCCGACAGTCACTGGCTGAAAACAATACGATTTCGGAGGTGCGAGCACCTATCGCTCCGACACCTCGCCCTGTTTCATCATCGAATTGTGAAATAACGGAGCGGTCACAATGGCTGCCCTTTGGAACCACACCAATCGAGAGCGGTTCTGCGGCGGTTACGGACGTCGCGAGCTGGTCTCGGTGTGGAATTCCGCCCCGCATGGTGCGAGGCGAGTAGTTTCGTTTCCCCTTTTCAAAATGAACCAAGTTCGTTGTATCGAATGTTGTCACGACAAGGTCATGCACTTCACGGATGACGGTCGCCCGGAGCGAAGAGGTTGCCGCGAGTATATGGGCACTTTCGTGCATGCTCGTCGCTGTGGCTGCCAATGCCGAAGCGAAAGCGACTTCGAGGAAGTCACATTGCATCGGTATCGCATCCACAATGAATGGACGTACGAAGCGGCAAGCGAGGACCAGGCGAAGGACATGTTCGCGGATGCCTCAGCCGACTTTGCCCCTGACGCGGACGTTGAGCAGCTGCCAGACGACGACGGTGAGATCACGTGTCACTACTACGAATGGTATCGCATCGACACACAAGACGTTCAGGATGTCGCAGAGGACGTTCTGGGGCGCCTGCTCACCGAAGATGAACTATGCCGTGTCAAAAAGCCTTTCTCGGAAGCCTTGGAGTGGCGACGAGCAGTGGAAGTCTGCATGGAGATTGCAGAGATCAAGTGAATCATCCGAAGCTGGCGGTAGCCGTAACTACCGCCAGCCTTCCCTTGAGAAAGGAGATCAGGTGATGGCCGGCAGTGTCACCCTGGGGTGAACCAGCCGCCGATCACTGGCTGACACAGATGATATCCGAGGTGCGCGCATCTTTCGCTCGACCACCTCAACTTTTCCTGTTTCGAATTCGACAAAACGGAGCGGTCGTCATGACTGCCCTTTGGAGCCACACCAATCGAGACCGGTCCCGCGGCGGTTACGGACGTCGCCGGTCGCTCTCGGTGTGGAATGTTTCCGCCGTTCAAGAAGAACGGCGAGTAGTTTCTGTTCCCCCTGTTGCCATGGGTCAATACTTTCAGGCGGTGAACACAGACAAAAAAGAATACGTTTGTCCGTGGTGCGTTGGCGGTGGTGCCAAACTTTGGGAGTGGGCTGCGAATCCCCACGGAGCGATTTTCACTCTGCTCCTGCGGAAGAGTTCAGCCGGTGGTGGTGGTGATTACTACGGCTACCGGACTCAAAAAATCGAATTCGACGGCATCAGCAAGGAATCGCTCGTCGACACGATTCGGTCGGTATCTGCCTTGGAAGGTCAGCCAGTCAATGCACCGGAAGACAGCATTGTCGGCCGGTGGGCTGGCGACCGTGTCGTGCTCGTCGGTGACTACGACAGCTCCAAGATTTGGGACGAGCTGCCGAAGTACCGCAACATCAGTGACGAAGTCGTCCGGGACTGGAACAGCTTCATCGACCTTCCCGAAATGAAGCTGATGTTCAACGCTGGATGCAGCTGCCAGGACAGAGAATGACGGGAAAACGCGGGAGTAGCCGTAACTACTCCCGTCCTTCCCTTGTGGAAGGAAGCCAGGCGATGGCTGGTAGCGTCACCCTCCGGTGAACCAGCCGCCGATCACTGGCTGATAACGCCGATCACAACAGTGATCGTCTTCTCTTTTCTGGGCACCAAATCTCGGTGCTCCAGGGCCCTTTACGTTCCTGTGCACAGTGCGGGGACGCCGTGTCTGCCGGCTGTGCGATTCTCGATTGAGGTCTTTTGAAAGAGGAGATGTGATGAAACCGGAGAAAGTGTTTCGAGTTGGCTTCGTGTCAGGATCGGTGTTTGCAAACGACGTGGAGACGGACAGCGGCAAACGAACGATCCGTAGCGTGAACGTGCAGAGGAGCTATGTCGACGGCGACGCGCGAAAGTACGTCTCGTCGTTTGGGATCGCCGAGATTCCGCAGGCGATGCGCGTGCTGGAATTAGCGCAGCGGTACATCGAGGGCTGCGAGGCGGAAGTCTCGCTCAACGGCGAGTGAGGACGATTCGCGTCACCGGCGAACTCACAACGTGTGGGTTCGCCGGATTCATTTGATCGATTTCGACCACCACATCCGATCGAGGTCCGAGATGAGAAACGGCTCCGTGACGGGCGTGATTAACGCCGAAGAAGCATACAGCAAAAGAGCCGTGCTCCAACGGCTGGGGATTTCCCAAAAGTTCTGGGACAAGCTCCTTGATGAGGGACTTCCCTATACCAACGTAGGACACACCCGCTGGGTCACTGGCCGCGATTTGATCGAGCATCTCGAAAATCATTCACAAACGAAGAACGGTCAGGCACAATAGTCCCCTTCTCCCGATCACATGCCACGTAAACCCGAGATCGGCAACGTTCAACTCTATCCGAGTCGCCCACTGTCCGACGGCGACAAGAACGGATACGTGCTGAAATTCTACTGTCCGATCCGAGGAACACGGATCAGGAAGAACTGCGGCACGCGCGACCGCCGTGAAGCCCGTAGGATTCTGCGAGAGTGCCGCAAACGGTTGCTCAACGGCCGGTACATCGAGTCGGGCGGTGCGATTACGGACTCACACGAGCAAATCACCGCTAACGTGCGGATGCGAATTGCCGAGGTGACCGAAGCCGAAGCTGACGGCAAGACGTGGCAGGAGTGCTTTGATCACTATTACGCTCATCGAAAGTTGCGAGTGCGGCATAAGTCGCTGACCGATGCTGTTTCGCGGTTGAACATCGCTGAACGAATTCTTGAAGGCAGGCGCGAAGACGCCGGTCTGCCGGAAGGCGGGACAATTCGCGAATTCACGACCCTGGAGGCAGTGGAGTACCTTCAGGATCGGATGCTGGCCGGTGATGAAGGTCGATTCGATTCCCGTTCGCCGATGACGGTCAACACGATGATGGGCGCTATCATGGCATTCGTCCGGTACTGCCATATCCACGAATGGATTAACCGAGTACCCCCGCTGAGCAAGCTTGACGTGGACGATGTGATGAAGGGGCGGCCGATCACTCCCGAGGAATTGGAAGCCATTTTGGACGCAGTTCCCGATGTGGTCGGCGAACAATCCAGTGCATCGTGGAAATACGTCCTGCAAATCCTGTGGGAAAGCGCGTTCCGTGTAGGAGACTTGATGAACTTTTCCTGGGATGACGAGCGACGAATTCACCCCATCTGGCCGCGACGAAAAGGCCAGCATCCGACCTTGGCCATTCCTTCAAGCCAGAAAAACAAGAAGTCCCAAGAGATTCCGATGTTGCCCGGCCTGCAAACGCTGCTGGAGAAAACGCCGGAAGAGGAGCGTCACAGCTGGATCGTCAATCCCCTCCCCATCGATTACGAAATCCGGTCGAAGGCCGAATGGTTCAAACCGACGACTACCGACCTGCGGGGGCTGGCGAGCGAGTTCAACAACTGTGCGATAGCCAGGGCATGCGGGGTGACCGAAACGACCGTCCGAAAATGGCTCCGCAACGCTGGTATCGTTCGGGAAGCTGAGTTTCAACGGCATCAGGGCAACATCGACCAAGATGTCATTGCTGAGGTTCGCCGGCGAGCAGAGCACCTACTCAGCCATCCGGCACGCCGCATAGAACGGCGACTGACGAAAGAGCGAGTCAGCCGGATCATCAGCATGATCGGTGAGCAGGCCAGGATCGTCGTGCAGGAAGCTGACGAAGAAAATAGTCGCCGATTGAAGTATGCCAGCGCCCATGATCTCAGACGAGGCTGCGCCCAACGGCTGATCAATGCCGGTGTTTCCGCCGAGACGCTGAAAGTCGTTCTTCGACACAAGGACTTCAGTACGACTGAACGATTCTACGGAGCCACCCGAGCGGCCCAATCGGCAGCGGCCGAAATCCACGAAAAGCTGGCTGATGGAAGTGGTACAAGCGATTCCTTGAGTAGAACAGAAGGCCTTTCACAATTCTCAGCCGAGGAAGTTCAAAAGTTGAAGGCTTTGCTGAATTCTCTTTGAATACATCTGAACGGGCATCACACATCAATCTTGAGTTGCCAGCGACTCCCAAACAGTCCTGGACTCCGAGAAAATGGATGCTTAATTTGTTTGCCGGTATTTATAGGAATCAAGGCTCTTTCCATGAATTCTTGACGACGAGGACGGGTACTGCCGCACAATCAGTGCACCATCGCCAAGCTGCTGAGTGCATCGGTCGATGTGACGACGCGTCGGACACCGCTCAAAATAGCGGGCATGCGTGATATTCCCCCGTGTGATTGTATGCAGATGTCGGTATTTGTTGCTAAAATGCCCTTTGTGACGATGTTTCTCGTCCGTTCAGACCGAGGTGGGTCATGATCGACTCGTACCTGCTGCGGCAGGTTGCCGATGCTCAAGCGATGATTGATCGCATTGCGCCAGACCTTTCATGGGTGAGGGAGTCTGCCGAGCAAGCGGCCCGATTCACCCGTGAAATCGAGGCGATGGCTGCACGCTTCTCGTCTCCGTTTGACAGAATCGTCTTGCAGGACCGAACGCGGACCTACATCGAGAATATGGTCGATAGGGACAACCAGCTTATAGCTGGAATGGAGCGGCATCACAATGCACACATGCTCATCTCGATGGCACTTCCGAAGCGAGGGTGGTATCTCAGCGGGCAGGAGCCATGCACCCTGTCGCTCAGGCTGGCACGGTCTGTTCGTGAAGGCGACTGGGATCAGGTCGATCAGGAGATGATGCAGCACCTGCCTCATTTCAAGATGGACGTGCTGCGGCAATGGCTGGCGCAGGAAGGGGTGCCCGAGTACTGTATCGATCGCCTCTCACGGTTCGTGAAACATCACCAAGATGGCAACTACGAAGAAGCGGTTTACATTGGCGTTCCGTTGATCGACGAGATCGCCAAGCACCTATACCGCGGCAAGACGTTCACGACAAAGCGTGGAAACCGTAGGGGCGGCGATCAATCGAAGCCAGAATTGGCGTTCAAGACCGCCCGTGGGCCGGACTTGGCGAGCTACTGCGAAGCTTTCGTCCAAGCGTTCGGTTCGCTGCAAGAAGACCCCGATCAGAAAGCCCTGGCCGACGAGAATTACTGGAACCGCCATGCCATAGTTCATGGCCTGATGCCAAGAGCAATGGACGTGAAGGACTCTGCGAAGTGCCTCATGGCGATCAACTTCCTCTTCTTCGCACGGAAGGAGGAAGAAGAGGATGCCGATGCCCGCGAAGAGCAGCCGGATCCTGCTGTTGGCTGATCATTACCGCAGAACGTCAATTGATTAGTGCCGTCTGCACTGCATAAACGCAGAGAGTCGTCCCTTGACCCGAGATCTTGCCCGCGTCGGTCCGACACCCCGACGCGAGTTAAGCTCAGCAGTCTCGAATGCGTGCCATTACCAACACGCCTCATTCACCCGCCAATGCTTGCCAGAGTCTGCAGAGGCTGGATTGCGATTAACTCATGTCGCAATTTAGTGCGCCGGTGAATCGAGATGTGAACGGAACAACGTTCCAAGAAATCGAATCCCCAGCGGCACCAGCCGACCGCGAGGTGCAAGATTTGTGAATTAGTGGGGGGATAAGTGGGGGGAATTGAAAAGGCCCGCGGTCGAATTGACCGCGGGCCTTTGTCGTAAGTCGTTGGCTCAATGAGCCTTCTGAAGTACACCCCAGAGGATTCGAACCTCTAACCTTCGGTTCCGTAGACCGATGCTCTATCCAATTGAGCTAGGGGTGCAAGTCGTTATTTAACAGTCGCTTATGTGTTTCCCTTTTTCTGCCCATCAGCGTGTTTACTACTGTTTCGACTACTGATATAATGTATCACTGCCGGCATAGTTTTGGGTAAATGGTTGTCCCCCCCCACCCCGGTTGTGGCGAGCGGGGCGGACGCCCGCTGTGCCGGACAATCGGAGGTTTCGTCTGAATGGCAAGTCTACCCGAAGTGGGAAGCGGCGTAAAGCGGCGGGAATCCCGAAACGGGACGAACGCGGCCGAACGCTCGACGTGCACGCCTTGCGGCACACGGTCGGAACGCTGCTGAGCAAGGACGGTGTGGCTCCACGGACCGCACCAGCGGCGATGCGGCATTCGACCATCGACCTGACGATGAACACATACACGGACCCGAAACTGCTGGACGTGCCAGGGGCACTCGCAGCCCTCCCATCGCTGCCGTTGAACCCGTCGCAAAATGACGAACGAAACCGAGCAACCGGAACCGACCACCAAACCGCCGGGAGTTTCGTTGCACCAAAATCTGACAAACCCTGCAAATCGGGGTCAATTGCTGACAATACGCGGAGTTGCCGGCAGAATGGCAAGGGTTCAGAGCGGCTCGCCGTAACTGTTGACGGCGACAAAAGAAAACACTCGCTGTCAACTACCGACAACGAGTGTTCTCAAGTGGAGCCGAAGGGGTTCGAACCCTCTACCTCTGCATTGCGAACGCAGCGCTCTCCCAAATGAGCTACGGCCCCATCACATTAGGGTAGCTAGATTCGCAAGATTCAGCCATCTGCGGTGAAAACTGAACTTTTGCAAGTTCATCTACCCCCAAATTAAAACTTGACGCGGCACGAGGCGCCTCAACAGCATTCCCGCGAGACGACGAGCGGAACTTCGCCGATATCCCGGCTCCTTGTTTTCCAGCCGGCTCGCGTTGTCCATTTTATGGAAACCCGGGCGGGAAAGAAAGGGGAAACCCCGGCTACAGAATGCTTGACAGGATCAGGGTGTGCCATCAGAATTTAGGTGACGACCCATCTTCGCCTCAAGCATGGAATTGCTACGAAATTGTCGGCAGGGAATCATCGCCGAGAATCACTATTTTTCAGCATGTCGTTCGGTCGGCAAGGGGCAGCGGCAGCGGCGCGATGTCCCTCGTTCAGACATTGCCGTTCACAGCGGAGAAAAACGTATGGCGGTCGATTGGCTGCAGAGATTGGTCGATGACGGCCTCATCAGCAACGACCAGTTGGCCGAGGCCGACAGTGTGGCGGCCAGCACCGGGATCAAGACCGAAGAGGCCTTGGTGAAGCTGGGATACGCCTCGGCGATTGAGGTGGGACAGGCCCAGGCGGCGCATTTCGGGTATGACTTCATTGAGCTTGATGGGAGGGAGATCCCGCCGTCGGTCATCGAGCTGGTCCCGGAATCGGTCGCCCGCGAGAACGTGGTCATTCCGCTGGCCCTGGAGGACGAGGCGCTGGTCGTGGCGATCAGCGATCCGATGAAATTCGAAGTTCTGGACAAGCTGCGGTTTATTCTCAACCGCGAGATCAAAGTCGCCATGGCCCCACAAGAGGCCATCCAGACGTCCATCAACCGGCATTACGGCCAGAGCGAAACCGAGTCGGTTGACTCGATGCTGCAGGAGTTCACCGAGACGGCCATCGACTTTACCGAAGTAGAGATGGCTGCCGCCACTGCTGCTGAAGATGATGAGAGCTCTCCGGTCATCAGGCTGTGCAATTTGATCATCACCGAAGCGGTGAACATGCGGGCCAGTGATATTCATATCGAACCGTTCGAGGACCGCATCCGTATCCGCTACCGGATTGACGGGGTTTTGATCGAGCGAGACAGTCCGCCGCGTCGCCTGCTCGGTGCGATGGTGTCGCGTATCAAGATCATGGCCACCATCGACATTTCCGAGAAACGGCGTCCGCAGGATGGTCGGATCAAGACGCGGGTGGGCGGCAAGGACTTTGATTTGCGGGTCAGCATCCTTCCGACCAATCACGGTCAGGCAGTCGTCTTACGGATCTTGGACCGTGAGAACATCAAGATCGGAATCCGAAATCTCGGGTTCAGCGAGGAGAACTACCGCGTTTTCCAAAACATCATCCGCCGCCCCAACGGCATTTTTCTGGTGACCGGCCCAACGGGCAGCGGTAAGACGACCACACTGTATAGCGCCCTTGGCGAACTGAATCGTCCTGATCGGAAGATCATTACTGCCGAGGACCCGGTGGAATATTACTTGCCGGGCATCAATCAGGTGGAGGTGAAGCACAACATCGGACTGACGTTTTCCCGGATTATTCGTGCCATGTTGCGTCAGGCCCCGAACGTGATTCTGGTCGGTGAGATCCGCGATCTCGAGACTGCAGACATGGCAATTCAAGCATCCTTGACCGGACACTTAGTTTTCAGTACACTGCATACGAACGATGCGCCCGGATCTATTACACGCTTGATCGACATGGGAGTCCAGCCGTTCCTCGTGGCGTCGAGCATCATGGCTGTCATGGCCCAACGTCTGGTCCGCACGATCTGCCCGAAATGCAAAGAACAGTACAAGCCAGACCCGGGCGAAATTGAACACTTTTCGATCACGCCCGAAGAAGCCCAAACTGCCGTGTTTGTGCGTGGCCGGGGTTGTAATCACTGCCAGCACACGGGATATCGGGGCCGAAAGGCTGTGTTCGAGCTGATGGTCATGAATGCGACGTTGCGCGAGATGACCTTCCGCGCCGAACCGACTCAGAATATTCGTCGGCAGGCGCGGCTGTTGGGCATGAGAACGTTGGTGGATGACGCGAGAGACAAAGCACTTGAGGGCATTACCACGCTGGCGGAAGTCTACAAGCTCGAATCCGGCCACGATTAGCACAGCCTGTTTGCCTGCGGGCGGAGCTGGTTGAGACATAGGGGGCAACCGAAGTGAGATCTCAGGCAAAAACGGGCTGCGAATGCCGTCCAGTTTTTCCAGATTCACGCCCCAGCAACGCCCGTACTTCGTTCATCCCTGTTTGGCAGGGCGGGAGGGGCGAGAACCAACGTCAGCGGAAACCGTAGCATTTTGCGACACTCACTCCCGACCCATGGGACGGTCGGTCGTGCGAACCGTTTTGGGACAGGTGTGACCAGTGAGCGATCACGTTTTCCGCGTGGCAGCGGGGTGGCAGGATCGACGGCTCGCTGTCATTTTCTTGAGTGATGTCTTGGTCGTTCCAATAATTCAGAGGCAAAAGGGATCGTTTGAATGCCGACAGTACAGATCGACAAGTTGCTGGAAACGGTGGTCAAGGAAAAAATCAGCGATCTACACATTACCACTGGACAACCGCCCGTCGTGAGGTGGGGTGGACGACTGGTTCGTCTCGAAACCAAGTCGCTCGAGGCGGAAGACACGGTTGCGTTGATGAAAAGTATCACGCCGGAGCGCAACCAGCAGGAACTGCAGGAGGTGGGTGGCACCGACTTTGGAATGGCTTTCGGTGACAAGGCGCGCTTTCGCGTGGCCGTCTTCAAGCAGAGAGGCCAAGTTGCCCTCGTGATGCGACGGATTCCAAACGAGTTCCTGACGTTTGAACAACTTGGCCTGCCGCCGATCATCAGGGATTTAATCGCTCGCCCGCGTGGTTTGTTTCTAGTGACGGGACCGACCGGCAGCGGAAAAACGACCAGCCTGGCCAGCATGATCAACTGGATGAACCATAATATGGATCACCATATCATCACGCTGGAAGACCCGATTGAGTATTACCACGAGCATCACAAGTCGACAATCAATCAGCGCGAAATTGGCGTGGACGTTCCCAGCTTTCCCGAGGCCTTGCGGCGGGCGTTGCGGATGGACCCGGACGTAATTCTGGTCGGTGAAATGCGGGACCTGGATACAATTTCGGCGGCCATTACTGCCGCAGAGACCGGTCATATCGTGTTCGGCACGCTGCACACCACCGGTGCGCAGGGTACAGTGGACCGCATTATCGACGTGTTCCCAACCAACCAGCAGGAACAAATTCGGACGCAGTTGTCGGTGGCGATTATCGCCGTGCTCAGTCAGGCGCTGGTACCACGCAAGCCCAAAGGCCTGGTTGCGGCGTATGAGTTGCTGGTCGTCACGCCGGCCATCGCCAACCTGATTCGCGAAGCCAAGACGTACCGCATCAATTCCGCGATCCAGACGGGCCGAAAGTTCGGTATGCAACTGCTCGACGACGCGCTGTTCAATCTTTGGAAGAACGGCTTATCGGAGGAGAAGGATGTCGTTGTCAAGTCGAACAACCCGGGTGAACTGAAGGTCCGCATCGAACGGGCCAAGAAAGGCCTGCTGGACGACGAGGAGGAGGACGACGATGAGTTCGACGAGGATTAAGCCGTCAGGCCGGCTGAGCAAATCGCTTGAGGGGACGGTGTAACCAATGGCTCAACGACGTTTGGGACAGATTCTGGTCGATCTCGGTCACCTGACCGAAGATCAACTCTGGGACGTGTTGGAAGAGCAGAAGCAGAGTCCCGGCGAGGTGATCGGTCAGGTGGCGGTCCGCATGGGGCTGGTCAGCGAAGACCAGGTCGCCGAAGCGCTGGCCGAGCAGTGGGGCATGCCGGTCATCGACCTCGCACAGACCAACGTGCCGGCCAAGGTGCTGGAGTTGGTGCCGCAAACGATGGCCGAGATCTACAGCATCATGCCGATCTCGATGAAAAACGACGTACTGACCGTTGCGATGGCCGATCCGCAAAACGTGGCGGCCCTGGACGATCTGCGAAACTTTTTGGGCGTCGACGTTCGCGGTGCCGTCTCGAACAAACACGACGTCGAACAGGCGGTCGTCCGGTTCTACGCCGACAAAGAAGACAGCATCGAAGACGTTCTCTCCGGGCTGGAGGAAGACGCGGACGAGGACGGCGAGGCGAGCAGGGGGTTTGACCTTGCTTCGGTCGAGGAGTTGAGCGAGTCGGCGCCGATTCGCAAGCTGCTGAATATGGTGATGTTGCTGGCGATCAAGGACCAGGCCAGCGACATCCACTTCGAGCCTTTCGAAGAGGAGTTCAAGGTTCGCGTCAAGGCCGACGGAGTGCTGTACGAGATGGTGCCTCCGCCCCGGCATCTGGCGAATGCCATCATCACCCGCATCAAGGTGATGTCCGAGCTGGACATCGCCGAGCGGCGGCTTCCTCAGGACGGGCGAATCGAACTGAACGTCGGGGGCAATCCGGTCGACCTGCGCGTGAGCATTTTACCCACGTTGTTCGGCGAATCATGCGTGATGCGGGTCCTCGACCGGACCGTCGTCCAGCTCGATCTGAACAAGATTGGCATGGACGCCAACACGCTCGCCCGGTTTCGCTCGGTCATTCATCGTCCGAACGGCATCGCGCTGGTGACCGGACCGACCGGAAGCGGCAAGACCACGACGCTCTACTCGGCGCTGAACGAACTCAACGACATCGAAAGCAAGATCATCACCACCGAGGACCCGATCGAGTACGACATCGACGGGCTGATCCAGGTGCCCGTCAATCCCGACATCGACGTCACGTTTGCCAACGTGTTGCGTGCGATTCTGCGGCACGATCCGGACAAGATCCTCGTCGGTGAGATTCGCGACCTGGAAACCGGCGAGATTGCCATTCAAAGCGCGCTGACCGGGCACTTGGTTTTCAGCACGCTGCACACCAACGATGCTCCGACTGCCGTCACCCGGCTGCGTGACATGGGGATTCCCCCGTTCTTGATTACCGCCACCATCGAATCGATTCTGGCGCAGCGGTTGGTGCGGAAGATCTGCACCGAGTGCCGCATCGAGTTTGAACCGAGCGACGAACTCTTGATGGAGCTGCAGTTGCCGGTCGACCAGGCCCGCAAGTACCAGTTCTATTACGGGAAAGGCTGTGCGCGTTGTAACAATTCGGGTTACAAGGGACGTACCGGCATCTACGAACTGCTGGACATCACCGACGAAATTCGCGACATGATCACGGCCGACGGCTCGATCGACGACATCCGCAACGTGGCCCGCTCTCAGGGGATGACCACCTTGCGCGAAGCGGGCCTGAAACTAATTTTCGACGGAATCACCACCATCGACGAAGTGGTGCGGGAAACGGTGACGGAAGACGTGGACTAGCAAATGGCCAATGACCAATAGATTGATTTCGGCGTTTGGACGGAGAAGGCAAACCGAGCCCGAACAATCTAGGGAGGACGCTCATGCCGACGTTTCAGTACGAGGCGATGGACAATTCGGGGCTGGAGGTGAAAGACACCGTCGAAGCGCCTTCGGAGGCCGAAGCCCAGACGATGATTCGTGAGAAGGGCTTCTTCGTCACCAAGATTCAGGAAAAAGGCCGCAAGAAAAAAAAGAAGGGGAAAGGCCCCGCCATCGAGCAGCGGCGCAGAAAAGGACCCAGGCAGAAAAAAACCTTCTCGATCGGCAAAGTCAGACCGAAGCAGTTATGCACGTTCACCCGCCAGCTCTCGACGCTGCAGGACGCCGGTCTGCCGATCTTGAGAAGTTTGAGGATCCTCGAAGGCCAATCGAAGCCGGGGCCGCTGAAGAACTCATTGATGAACGTCATCGAAGACATTGAATCCGGCAGCACGCTCTCCGAAGCGATGGGCAGGCAGCCCAAGGCCTTCGACAACCTTTACGTCAACATGGTCAAAGCGGGCGAGGCCGGCGGTGCTTTGGAGGTCATCCTGCAGCGGCTGGCCGAGTTCAAGGAACGGGCTCAAAGCCTCAAACGCAAAGTGCAGGGGGCCATGATCTACCCGTGTGCGGTCATCACGGTCGCCGGGGCCATTGTCGGCTTCATTATGTACTGGATCATCCCGAAGTTTAAGAAGATTTTCGAAGACTTCGGTACCGAGCTGCCCGGCATCACCATCATGCTGATCCACATCAGCGACGCGGTGGTCAATTACTTTTATCTCGGTCCGGCCATCCCCATCGCGTTCGTCCTGCTGGTTAAGATCATCAAGAAGAACAAGACGGGCGCCTACATCATGGACAAGATCTCGCTGAAAATACCACTCTTGGGCAATATCATCGAGAAATCGACGGTGGCCCGAACCTGCCGAACGTTGGGCACACTGATCGCCTCCGGCGTGCCGATTCTGGAGGCGCTGATCATCGCCCGCGACACGGCCGGCAACGCCGTCTTTCAAAGGGCCTTCGATAACATCTACGCCGCCATTCGCGAAGGCGAATCGATGGCCGTCCCGCTCAAGGAAGCCCGCGTCGTCGACGATATGGTCGTCAACATGATCGACGTGGGCGAGGAAACCGGGGCGCTGGACACCATGTTGTACAAAATCGCCGACGTCTACGACGAAGAGGTCGAGGTGCTGGTCGAAGGTCTGGTGAACCTGCTCGAGCCGTTGATGGTCGTCATTTTGGGTCTCATCGTCGGATTCATTGTCATCGCATTGTTCATGCCGTTGATCAAGTTGCTCAACGACCTGTCGTAAAGCCCACGGGCGGTGTCCCGTGGGACGCGGGCCGCGCCCCGTGGAAATCGAAATACAAAACTCGCCATGCACCGTGCGCAGTCACGATTTTCGTACACCAGTTGCGTAGCGCGATTTCGTAATAGGGAGGCAGACATGTTGAACTTTCGAAGCTCGGACCAAGGCCCTCACTCCCCGGCCGGCGAGGCCCTACGAAAAAACGCCGCGCCTCCCAGCCCGGCCCGCCGTGGTTTCACGCTTATCGAGCTGATGGTCGTCATCGTCATCATCGCTTTGTTGATCGCGCTGTTGCTCCCCGCCATCTTCGGCGCGATGACCCGCGTGCGCGTGGCCCAGGTCAAAACCGAGATCTCCGACATGGAAGCGGCCCTGTCCAACTTCAAAGCAAAATTCGGCATGCACCCGCCCAGTAAGATTAAGCTGTCTGCACCGGGAAATCCCTGGGATGCGCGAAGCCGCGCCTTCATCCGCCGCATCTGGCCGCAGTTCGACTTCGCAACCAGCGGTGGTGGTGGCTGGACAAGTGATGCTGTCTTGACCGGGCCGGAATGCCTGGTCTTTTTCCTCGGCGGAGTCCGCGACTCAAGCGGAGCCCTCGTCGGGTTCTCCAAGAATCCCAAGAGACCGTTCATTACGGGCGGCAGCCGCGAGGGGCCGTTCTTCGAATTCGACCCGAGTCGGATCAAACCGAGCCTAACTGTCCCCGATGCGGTCGTTTACGTCGATCCACTGCCGAGCCAGACAATGCCCTATGCGTATTTCAGCAGCTACGACGGGCGCGGTTACACGACAGAAACGGTCGGCACAACTTGGCGAAACACCGATTGCGTTGGCTACATCGATCGTGCTTATTACATCAGCTTTGACGCGGCCAGTGCGAGCAATAGCAACCCCTATGCGCGGCAGAAATATCAGATCATCTCGCCTGGCTTCGATATGGATTTCGGGACGGAGGATAGCAACGGGAACGGCACCTTGGACACTGGTGAGGATCGGAACGGAAATGGTGTTCTGGATCTTTCCGGCGGCAAGTTTGACCCGGACACCGCGAATAACGATCTAGTCGGCCCCCGTGAAGCCGAGCGCGACAACATCACCAACTTTCACCAGGGCATGCTGGCGCCGTGACGGATACCGTGACAAAGCCGACAACGCACAGAGACTAGTGTCATGTCAACCTGTTATTGTTGGGTCCATGTAAGAACAAGTTTAGCCGGCCCGCTTGCGGGCCGCGCCGGGCAAGCCCGGCGGCTAAACAGGTTACCCGAAATTCAACCTTTGATGGACCACTAGCCGCGGATGGATATCCGCGGCTGGGAGATGACGATGAACCATACAAGGCAATCAACCAAACGGGGCGGCTTTTCGCTCTTGGAGCTGCTGATCGTCATCGGCATCATCGTCTTTTTGATCTCGATCTCCGGCGTCTTCTACGCCAACTTCCTCGACCGCACCCGCGAAACGGCGACGGCCGGCAAGATCAAGAAGATCCACGAACAGCTCAAACAGCGCATCGACGCCTTCAACCGGCACTTTACCGAGCAGAAACGCAACGGCTCGCTCAATGGAGCCGTCGACCAGAAAGTGCGAGAGCTGCAGCAGGTCTACAGCGCGCCAGGCGTTTCCCGCGAAGCGGCCGAGATCCTCGTGCGCAAAGACCGCTTTCGGCTGGCCTTTCCACAGAGTTTCAATCCTGACGAAACTCCCGATGCGAACGCCAACGGTACGCCTGATATTGTGGAGCGCATCGAAGCCGCCACGGGCGTGAGCTACAACGCGACGAATCACCAGCGACAGACAGAGAGTGCGGCCCTCTTGTATTTCATCCTCACCGGAAGCTCGGTCTTCGGCATTCCGCCGGTCGACTCGGACGAATTGGAGGCACTGGACACCGACAAGGACGGTCTGCTGGAAGTCGTCGACGCCTGGAGCCACCCGCTGCGGTTTTACCGCTGGCCGACCCGACTGATCAAACCGGGTTCGGCTCCCAGTTACGCCAGTGCCGGCGGCATCAATCGCGAGGTGGCCGGCCTCCTGATCCAGGGGTTGCCGGCCGCGACCGGTGCCGCCCGCGATCCGCTGAACGAAGACCCGGACGACTCGTTCGGATTTTTGACGAGCGAAGGACGCCGCCTACCCGCCTTTGGCACTTATCTGACCGAAGGCCGGTACCACACGCTCGACACGTATCACGTGCCGTTGATCGTGTCCCCGGGCGCCGACGAGGCGCTCGGCCTGTTTGAACCGTTCGACACGACGAGTTTCGGCAGGCTCGCTCAGCCAGACATGAATAACATCGACCCACTGACCGACAACATCACCAACTTGAACCAACGCGCCGGCGGGAATTAACACGATGGGAACTCTCACGGCCAAGAATCACCTGACTCCGGATGCAGCCCTCGACCCGCAGCGGATGGGCCGAGGGAGCGACGCGGCGACACGGAAAAACGCTCCTGTTCCGCACTCCGCACTCCGCACTCCGCACGCCGCACGCCGCGCCGGCTTCACGCTGATTGAGCTGCTGGTGGTGATCACCATTATGGTGATTCTGGTAACACTCACCATCACGGCGGTCAATTTCTCGCTGGATACGGAGCGGATCCGTGGCGCCGCCCGGCAGATGCAGTCCTATCTGGAAGGGGCCCGAGACCGCGCCATCTACACCAAGAAGCCCGTCGGCGTCCGCTTCCTGCTGGACCAGACCCTGGATCCTAACAATCCCAGTAATGCGCGGATCGTCTCCAGCATGGTCTACATCAGTGTGTCGGATCCCTGGTCGCAAGGGCTGATTCACCTGGAACGCCGTGACCTAGTGGACAACACAACGGGCAATCCTCCTCCCGACGGCATCGCCGACGCACAAGAGATCAAGGTGATTCGTGCTGACGCAAACAATCCGACTGGATGGCTCAGCTTGGCTCAGCGGGGGCTGCTGGTGGATGGCGCCCGGATGAAGATTCCAGGCGACGACAGCGGTTCTTGGTACACAGTTCAAATTGCGCCTTTGGCCGGGCCGGATGGCCAGCCGGGATTCGACAACGTCGACGACGACGGAAACGGTGTGGTGGACGACTTCCCAGAGTTTGGTGCAGCCGGTTCCGACGACGTTGACGGCGTCCTCTGGTTTACCACAAAGTATCGGGATCCAGGAGCTTCGCTGGTGACGTCTAGCATCGACGCCTATCCCGGTCGTTCCCCATTCACGTATTTGCTCGAGTTGCAGGCGTGGGTTGTCGAGGGGCAGGAGCCGGTCCTGCTGGCTCGAAATATCGTCATCGATCTGGACGGCTCGCGGCTTCCACCGGGCTGGCGACCCGGAGGGAGTTATTCCGCGTATATGGACGTGATGTTCTCGCCGCGCGGCACAGTGATCGGCAAAGCGAGTTCGACCGGACTGATTCATTTCTATCTGGCAGAACTGGCCGACACCGAGGCGGTGATCATCGCGGGGCGTCCGGCCATTCCGTCGGTTCCCGGCGACGGCCCAGGTCCCGACGGAATACTGGGCACAGCGGATGATAGCTTTACGTACGGTTCACCGCCGCAACCGGTCGGCGACCGATTGATCGTGTCGGTGTTCACGCAGACCGGCGCCATCTCGACGCATCCTGTCGATACAACCGACCAGTTCAACAACAGCACGGGCGCAGCAGGCGCGGATGGCTGGGCCGACGATCCGTACGGGTTTGCGATGCGAGGGGAGGTCGCGGGGCAATGAGACGTGTTCGGGCGGTACAACGGGGAACGGCGAGCGGCCGGCGTGAGCCGGCTGGTGGACGCCGCTGGCGCGCTGTTCTCGCTGTCCTCGAGCGGACCAGGGGGCTGACGCCCCCCGCTCGCCGAACACCATCGGGCGGAACCACGCTGATTGAGGTCCTGATGTCGCTGATGCTGATGGGGATCGGCGTCGTCACGTTGGCGACACTCTTTCCCATCTCGATCTTGCGTTCCGTCCAGGCCACCCAGCTCACCAACGCCGCCATTCTACGCTACAACGCCGAAGCACAAATCGGCCTAATGCCCAGCCTCGTGCACGACCCGGACGGCGTGGATGATCCCGCGGTTAATGGTGATCGATTTGAGGAGCACTACCGATCGCCCGCGAATCGTGATTACATCGTCGATCCGCTCGGCTGGGTCATCGTGGCAAATGACGGCGGAGCGGCGGACAGCTTCGGCCCTCTTCTGCGCAGGTTTCACGGCGGGCGCCTGAGGTATGTCGAGTCCAACGGAATCCCAGGCCTGCAAGTCGGCGAGCAGACCGTACCACCAGACACACGAACAGAAGATGATGCGGAAGAGTGGGTGACATTACCGGATAGTTGGACCTTTCAAATCGACGGAGTTCCCACGGCAAGCAATCTCAGTGGTGCAGCGCCGTATCGCGTTACGATGCCGATCGACGTCGATTTGAACAACATCCCCTTCGACGCAAACCCCGACCGTTCCCCATCGCGGCTTGTTCTGTTCGATTCGACGGGGAGACTCAGCCACACACGGGCTGTGATCAACATCGACCCAGCCACGGGGGACGTTGATTTCACACCGGCAGTCAGCGGGACGTTCAACCTCGGACAGGTGCGCATCGAGACAAAGGAGCGCCGCTACACGTGGTTGCTCACCGTGCGTAAGCACGGCGACGGCAAGGCGGACGTGGATGTCGTCGTCTTCTTCCGCCGGACCTTCTCGCCGGAGGACGAACAGGTGCACTCGGCCAGTTTTTTCGATCCCGGACCGGATGGAGATCCTGGGGTTACCGGCGTTGATGATGACGGGAACGGGATAACGGATGATCTTTCCGAACTGGATTTCCCTGGTTCTGACGACTCGAAGGGAGCCGATGGTCAATGGGGTGTGGCTGGGGTCGACGACGACAACAACGGAACTGTGGACGATGAGTCAGAACGCGGTTTCCCGGGTTCCGACGACCACCGCACTGTGAAGAACGTCGACATCAGTGCTAAGCCGTTTCTGAAGAGGGGGGGCTTTGTGCTCGACGCCCAAAACGCCCGCTGGTATCGCATTCAAGAGATCCGCGAGACAGCGAGCAATCGGGCTGATCTGGTTGTGGAATCGGACATTGTCGAGCCTGCAACGGCCGGGGCCATCTTCATGCGGGGTGTCATCGAAGTCTTTCCAATCGGAACCAAGGCACTGCCGTGAGGACCCCAACGATGAAAAACCGAACACGGTCGAGGGTCGAGGGTCGAGAGTCGAGAGTATTTGGCTCACTCCGCACTCCGCATTCCGCATTCCGCACTGGTTACACTCTGGTCGAGATGCTGGTGGCCGTGGCGCTGGTGGTGCTGATGATGATGATGTTTGCCGAGATCTTCACCATTGCCGCCGGTTCGATCAGCACGCAGCGCGGCCTGGCCGAGCTGGACCAGTCCGCCCGCACGCTGACGACCGTCCTGCGTTCCGACCTGAACAACCGGACGTTTCGCGCGCTCGTCCCGTTCTTTCCAGGTGAGCAGTCCGCCAATGCCCAGGACCCGCCGCCGTTGTTCTCCCAGCGGAGCGGCTATTTTTATATCGCCGAGAACGACCCGAACGACGACACCGACGACGTGCTGCAGTTCACCATTCGCTCCTTGATCACGCTGAAGGACGTCGACGAGCAGCCCTATTTCGGTCGGGCGACGCTCCTGACGCCGGCGGGCAGTTTTCTCGACAACCCGAACCAGCCGGACGCGGACGACGGTCAAACGGTCCCAGATTCCACGAGCACCTCGACGGCCGCCGAAGTCTCTTACTTCCTGCGGAACGGCATCCTGTACCGCCGCGTGCTGTTGATCCGGGACCCGTTGCCGCTGGCCGGCGCCGATCCGCAGCCCACGAACTCATCCGGCACCAATTTCTTCGATCCGTCTGCCGGTCTTTACGGCGGTGATTTTTGGAACGATTTTGATTTTTCAGCCTATGCGACCGACGACGGGGCGGGAACCAACAGGGGAGCGCAATTCCACGGATTCGATTCGCTGGACAACAGCGGGAAGGTCGGGTTCTTTCCGCTTGGCAACCCGAAATACCGCTTCGGACACAACCACCTCGACGGTCAGCCGCGAGAGTTCGTCAGTGATGGTACATCGACTTGGTTTATCGGCCGGTTTACACATGAAGAAACCTCTCACGGCGCCTTCAATTATCCGCAGGCGAATTCTGCCGTGGGAAATCCGATGGATGCTGGCACGAATCTGGGCCTTTTCCAGGGAGTCGTTAGTTACGACGCTGGAGCTGACGGCAGCTTCGGCACTGCCGACGATCTGCAGTTCAGCGGTCCGCGTCGCGGCGAGGACATTCTGTTGACCAACGTGCATTCCTTCGACGTTGAAGTCTGGGACGAGCGGCTGGGGGCGTTTGTCGACATTGGCCACAGCGAGCCACCCAACGCACTGTCGGAGCAGGGAGATTTCGATCTCGCTCACCGCGATCCGATCACCGGCGGCTATGGAGGGAATCCTACGAGCAACCGTGTGTTTGACACCTGGCATCCCCAAATTGATTTCGACGGCAATGGAATCGTCGATTCAGACGATAGCGCACCCTACCGCCCCATGTCGTATTACCCAGCCGGTCCCGCGCCGAACAGCACTCTATGGGCTGCCGGCGGAACACATTCTGTTGGCGACGTTGTCGCACCTGAGAATCCCGCTGTGACCAACAACCCTTTCAGGCCGTTTGGTGCTGCTTTCGCCTACCGTTGCGTCCGGGGCGGGACATCCGGCGGAATCGAGCCGACGTGGCCGACCACGCCAGGAACGATCGTCAGGGACGGCTCTGACCCTGTGCTTTGGCAGACCGTTGAGAACTTAAGACCACTCCGGGCCATTCGGATCAAGATACGGTTCTTGCACGTTTCGACGGGACAGATGCGGCAGTTGACGCTGGCGCACTTCCTGGAAGATTGAGGGGAGTGAAGCGATGAAACGACGACGTTTACGCACGACTCGGGCGGGCCGGGAGGGCGGGCGGAACTCGCGGCAAGCCCGGCGCGGGTCGACGCTGTTGATTGTGATCGCGCTGTTGGGGCTGTTGGCGTTGCTGGGGTTCTTGTTCTACACGTTCGCCGCCCAGGAGCGTGAAAACGCCGAATACTTCGCCTTCGCGGCCAAGGGCGAGACCGACTCGGGCGCCTCAGTGGATGAGCTGTTCGACTTCGCGCTGGAGCAACTGATCGTCGGCCCAACCCCAGACCCGCGACCAGGACACGAACACGCAGACCAGATGGACAGCGCCCTGTGGGGCCGCCGGCATTCACTTGTGAGCAACATGTTGGGACAACTCGACCCCATCACCGGCCGTCCTAAAGATGTTCATCCGTTCACTGGCCCGGGCGATCCCAGCGGTCCGATCAATTACTCTCCCGCCGCTCGCTGGAGTTCGTCAAACAATGTAGACGACTACATAAAACAGGTCACAGAAGACGGCAGCGGCAATGACCGCCCCCAACCCGATGTCGATTACACCTACCCCGATCGAATGAACCTTTTTTTGGCCTATCGTGGCTTCACATTCGATGCCAAGGGGTATCAGTTCGCGGTGGGACCGGACGGCCAGCCTGGTAACGCAGGCACGGACGACGACGGCAATGGAACCGTAGACGACAAGTCGGAGCTCGGGTGGCCCGGCAGCGACGATCAGCCTCTGCAAGTCATCATCCCCTCGTTTCATCGGCCGCAGCAGTTCCTCGGACCGGCTGGTGCTGGTTGGGAGACCGACCCGACCAAGGCCGATCTCGTGATGCGCCCGCATCCATCGCACGTCAACTTCGTCGATGGCAGCCCGCGCTTTCTCGGGCCGGACGGAGCGCCGGGCGGCGGTGATGACTTTCCGTTTTCTCTTACCCCTACTGGGCCGATCCACCAAGGGATATGGCAAGATCCGAAAGAGCCGGGAGCAGTCCATTTCGACGTGGACAACGACGGTGATGGTATCAAGGAGGGCATCTGGTTGGATCTGGACCACCCGGTGCAGGAGACGCCCACCGGCCAGCAGTACATTCCGTTGTACTCGTTCACCGTTTACGACCTCGACGCGCTGTTGAATTTGAACATTGTGGGCAACCTTTGGGGGAATACCGACCTGACCAATCCTGTGTACGGGGCCGGCCGGTTTCTGAGCCGGTCGAACGAGGGGCTGGGGCCTGCAGAGGTCAATCCGCAGTGGGCTTTGGATGCGAGCCCCTGGGGGCCGGACCGGATTTCGGGCACGGCTGACGACCCACCCAGCTCGGCCTTTGACCAGCAACGTCGGTTCTTCCACCCGCCAGCCCCGTCGACGTCGCGTCCGGCTGACGCCGTGGAACTGGCGAACATGGAGTGGTGGTGGCTGAACGTCGGCCGCCCGAACTACGGCAGCAGCGGCATTGACGACCTGTATGCCGGTCGCTGGGGCGAGTTACAGCGACTGAACAGCGGGGCCGTCACAAGAAACGTGAGCGATTTCCCCAAGCCGGGCCGGTCCGGCGTGGATGACGATTCCAACCAGGGTGAAGGCGAAGCCACCGGGGGCCGGCGGGCGTTCGGCCAGCCGCACGATTTTCGCGGCACCGGCCGCTGTACTCTGAGCGGCAACCCCAAATACCCGGACCTGCAACAGCCGGTCGTGGGCAATCCGAGCCGTTGGTTGCGTTACACGGGTTACGACAACATGGGCACAGTGCCCTGGCCCTTCATGCAATTCTCCAATGCCAACTCGCTCTGGGATGATCCGTTGGAGGTCATCGCGGCCCTGCAACTGGCCGACCGGCCGGACGACGAGATTTTCGGCCCACAGGACGTTCCCTACTTGCACATGAGCGACACCGACATCAGCATCGCCAACGAGCCTCCGGAACAACGGCTCGGAGAGCTGGCGAAATTCAACTTCACGTTCCCGGAGATCCGCCAGCGGTTTACCACAGATAGCTGGGACCGCAAGCAGTTCGCCACCGAACGGTTCTCCCAGCGGAACTGGGAGTTCAACGCCGATGCCAACAGGGACGGCAAGCGGGAGTTCCCACCGCAATTCGGAGAGCAGGATCTCAACAACGATGGAATTCTAAACGATGGCAGCGCGGGTCCACTCCTGGACGAAACAGCGGACAAAGTGGATTACAATTTTGACGGCGACATGCTCGATACCAACGTCAACGAAGACACGAACGGGAACGGAGCTCTCGACGACGTTCCACCCTACTCATCGCTGGATCCCTTCCGCACAGTGGTGCGGCGGTTGCTGCAGATTCTTGCCGACGACAAAGGACAGTCGGGCGAGCGGCGTTTCCAGTTGCCTTTGAGCGTCAATGAATTATTGGACGTGCAGGATGTCGGCGCGGATCCGCGGACCGGAACGCTCAAGTTCCGGCCGTTAACCGAGCATCCGACCGGACTCTCGGCAACGCCGATCCCGCAGGCGATGCCACCCTTCCCGCCGAACAACGCGGTTCAGCAGGAGTACTGGGCCCGCCGCGACCGGCAGAAGCTGGCCCGCGACATTTACGTACTGCTCTACACGTTTTGCGGCGGGGACGATAATCAGGATTACACGTTGCCGAACGAGCAACCCTACAAGCCGGACCCCGCTAGCCCGGGTAACTTCGTACCGAATGGGGATCGGCCTATTTATACTAACGATGAGTTACGTGAGATGGCGCAGTTTGCGGTCAACGTGGTCGATGCGATGGACCGCGACAAGGTGATCACCCTGTTCGAATACGATCGCAACCTGAACGATGGATGGAACCTGGATGATAATCCTTACCCGTCGTCAACGGGCGACTCCGTTCCAGCGGTTCCATCGGGCGTGAGCACGAAATTCAGCGACAGGCAGGTTGTATACGGCGTCGAAGCGCAGCAGTTGACGCTCAGCGAAGCACTGGCCATCAGGACCGAGAAGATCGAGGATGCGACACCAAGCCCGTTCAACCATCAGGCCACCGAGTACGACGACCGACAGCACCGCTACTTCACGTATCTTGAACTGCGCAACATGAGTCCCCGCCGGATCGACTTCGGCAGCGGGATTTGGCAACTGCGAATGACACCGAGACAAGGTCGCGGTCGCGAGCGGCGGCTCACGTTGCTGCCGAGTGCGGGGGGCGTCGACGCCGGGCAACTGTACACGGTTGGAACCGCCGGCGACGACACTGTCTTGGATACGAGCGTCGCAACGCCTTCACCGTACAGCGTGATGAAGGTAGACCCCGGTTGGACGACCGGCGCGGTACCCAGCTATGTCCAGATTGCACCGGCCGAGGGCTTGCTGAACCTCGATCTGATCAAGGATAGCCCCACGGGTCGCTTCGTCATCACCGGCGTGACGAACACGGTGGGCGTCAACAATTACACCAGCGATCTGATGGGCGCACCGCCAGCAGGCGGCGATCCGCAGTGGGGACCAGGGGCCTTTTTCGACTGGACGGTCCTCACGGATCCCAATGTTGACATCTCCACACTCACCGCCGATGACGCCGACCCGCTGCAACCTGTGACGTTTTCTGTGTGGCGTCGGGCGAACCCTTCGCGACAGGCGCCTGCGGCCACGTCCGCCGGCAGCCCTGAGGACAGAGACAACCCTTGGGTGGAGGTGGACCAGATCACTTTTGGTAATCCGATTCCTGGTAATCCGATCGGTCTGAAAGTATTCAAAATGGACTGGGACACTCAGGACCCGGACATTGCCCCTCGGCTTAAGGAACTGCAAAGTCTTGAGCGGGCGGAGCCGCTGGCCCGCAGCACCGAACAGGCCTACCCGCGAAACACTCGGGCCAACAGTCTGAGTGGCAGCAATCACTTGAGTCCGAGTCGTTTTTCGGTCTGGCAGCCGCACTTCGACCGCGACTTTGCCTCGATCATCGACTTGTTCGCCGTGCCGCTGGTCGGCCCGGACAGGCTGACCACGGCCCTTGCTTACAACAATCCCGCCCGAATGACCGGAGTCGGTCGGAACGGAGAGGGGCTGGCCGAACGGCGGTTTCTGCGAAACGTGCCGTACCCCGCGCCCTCTCCCCCGCCCCCTGAGTACCCCAACCAGACGGAGGTAAACGAGTTGAATCACAACCGCTGGCATCGGCTGTTGGAATTCGTCGAGGTTCCCAGCCGCACACACGAAGCACTGGGCAACCCGCTGGACATTACGAGTGGTCCCGGCAAGGTGAACGTGAACACCGTCCGCGTTCCGGGAAAGATCAACGTCAACACCATCCGGCATCCCGAGGTCCTGGCCGCCCTGCTCGACGACACCGAGGTGTTTCGCACCCACGTCAACGAAGATCTGATTTTCCCGAATACGGAACCCGAATACAACAACGGGGTGCTCGACATCCCCAGGAAGATCGGCTCGACCGTTTACTACGAAGACCTCAACGACAACGGGACGCTGGATTCCGATCTCACGGGCCTCTTCTCCCGAGACCTGAAGGACGTCGTCGACTCCGAAGACCTCAACAACGACGGCATTCTGGATCCCGGTGAAGACAAGAACGGAGATGGCCGGCTGAACATCAAGATTCGCGACTGGTGGGAGCAATTCATCCGGGCCCGTGACCAAGAAAATATGGCTCTCAACATCTACCTGCCCGGCACGTCGGACTCTCACCCGTTCCGAAGGCTCTCCTTCTTGTCAGACGTCGAGCAGACGATTTTGCGTAAGTTGCCGATCGACAAGGGCGAGGATCCGCGGCGGCTGTTCGAATTGGGACGGGCCGGCGATCACCAGAAGGGTGGGGCGTCAGGAATCGCCATCTCGTTTGGGCCGGACGGCCAGCCGGGGGTCGCGGGCGTCGACGACGACGGCGACGGCAACACGGATACGCTTCCCAGCGGCCAGCCCGACCTGAAAGAGCGAGGATGGCCGCACAGCGACGACTACCGCTACTACACCAGCAACGTGACCGACTCCTACACCCGTGACCGGATGTTGTCGAAGATCATCAACAACACGACGACGCGGAGCAACGTGTTTGTGGTGTTTATTTCGGTGCAGTCGTTTGTGGCCGACACCGACCCGAGCACCCCCGGGGCGGTCCACATCGGCAACAAGCTGCTGGACGCCGGCGGTCAACCGGTGCTCAGTCACCGCGGCGTGTTCGTCATCGACCGGACGGAAGTGGAAGAGGCCTTTGACGAGAACACGGGGACCTTCGATTGGAGAAAATTCGTCAAGCACCGGTTGACGATTAACTAACGAGATTCGCACAGACTGAAGAAAAGGACGTTGCAAATGTGAAGCCAACCCGTCAAGATAAGGGACACGTCGTGGGCCGTTTCGTATTCTGGCCAAGGTCGCGTGAGCAGGGCCACTCGTCGCGGCAACGTCTACTCCGGCCGATTCCGGCCGGAACGTCGTCTAAAAACCCTGCTTTACCTGGAGAGAAAATCATGAAAACACGTCGCACAAGAAGGCGATCGCAAGACCGCAAAGGATTCACGCTGATCGAACTGTTGGTGGTGATTTCGATCATCGCCCTGCTGATGGCCCTGATTCTGCCGGCCATCCAGAACGCGCGCGAAGCCGCCCGCCGCATGCAATGCCTGAGCAACATGAGAAACCTGTACGTTGCCATCGAGAACTTCTCGACCAGTCACGACGACAAGTTGCCGCTGCTCAGCGAGACCATCAACACCCAAACGGCCGGGACGATCGCTGTCGGTTGGCCGGTCAGTTTGCTGCCCTACCTCGATCAGGCTGCCCTGGATCGACAAATTCGCAGGAGTGGGCTGTCGAGTACGCCTCAGCAGATCGACATTTTGACCTGCCCGGACGACGCAAACCATTTCGAGCAACCAGGTGGGCTCAGTTATGTCGTTAACGCCGGTTACATTTCGTCGCAGTTGTGGAGCACGCCCGGAATAGCGACCCACAACGCATCCCAAATTGATTGGAATGGGGATGGAGACCTGACAAATGACTGGAAGATTGCCTACGCAACCGGCGTCGTGTGGCGCGCCGGCGCGAACTTCCGCATGTCGCTTAACTACATCTCACGTAACGGTGACGGACTCGGCCAGACGCTGTTGTTGGCGGAAAATCTTCAGGCCGGGACTTGGAATTCTCCGTTTACCGGCGACATTGCCTTCGGCGCCTGCATCAACGTGGACGGGAGCGGACTTGTGGATACCAGCCTTCCAAATGGCTTGGTGGGAGATGGGACGGCTCTTGCTACCGTGCTTCGCCTGCACAGCACGGCAGGTTCGCCTCCGGACCCGGCTGACTTCTTGCTGCGCAATGCCGTGCTTCCCAGTTCGGCGACGCAGGATTCGTTCATCAATACGCACCTTGAAGGGCCCCCCTCGACGGCCCCCGGGCCGGGGCTTCCGCGGCCGAGTTCCATGCATCCGGGTATCGTCAACGCCTTCTTCTGCGACGGCAGTGGACGCGCTCTCAACGAAACCATGAGTGCGGTCGTTTACGCCGAGATGCTGACTCCGAACGGTTCCAGCTACGGTCAGCCTGTTCGCTGACTGGCCGGTGTGGGCCGACAGTTGACAATTTGTTCTCAAGAGATTGCGGCACGGCGGTTGATTTGGTATCGACCGCCGTGCTGTTTTTGGGGGGAATGCGGACACTACCGAGTAGCGGGTGGGCGAGCGGTGGGTGTCAACCCACTGGTTCGTGAGGAGCAGTCCGGGAACCAGCCGGCTGACGCCGGCCGCTCGCCTGGTGATTCTTGGACTCTTCGGGGTCGATCGGATGGCCAAGAGGAAACTGCGTGAGGCGATTGCGGCCGAAGCGGCCCGGTTGATGCTGCGCCGCAAGGCGACCGAGTATGCGGCGGCCCGCAAGCGAGCGGCCCGCTGGTTGTCGCGGCGGAAAGTCCATGCCAGCGACATGCCCTCTAACGCAGAGATTCAAACCCAGCTCTATGCGCTGGCCGGTCTGTTCTCGCAGGAACAGCAGCAGACGGTTTCGGCCGAGCATGAGTACCACCCCGATGCGTTCGGCGTGATGCAGATACTGCTGGAACGGTTGAGCCAGGTCCAACTGGATCGCGACCTGCATCCGGAGGGCGAGGCGCTGTACCACAGCCTACAGGTTTTCGAACTGGGCCGAGCTGAGCGTCCCTACGACGAGGAGCTTCTACTGGCGTGCCTGCTGCACGACGTGGGATTGGGACTGGACCGGCGCCATCCGGTTCGTGCAGCGCTCGAAGCATTGGGCCCTCTGGTAACCGAGCGGACGGTGTTTCTGATCGAGCACCGACCGACGGCACTGGAGTTTCTGACGACCGGGCAGGTCTCCCGCTCGCTGCGTCGTTCGGAGCATTTCGACGATTTGGTGTTGCTGGCCCGCTGTGACCGCGACGGCCGAGTCGCCGGTGCGGATGTGCCGGAAATTGACCAGGCCCTCGGGTACGTCACTGGGCTCAGCACAGCGTGGGATGACGCGTGAACGGCACCCGTCAACGAAGGTGATTTCGTGAGGGTGAAAACAAGAATATCGACAAAAAACGCGAAAAGAAACGCTATACTACGCACTCAGCACTCAGCTATCAGGAGTCAGGTATCTTTCTGGCTGACAGATGATGGCTGACACCTTTCTGAGGAGAACAGACGACGTGGCCAACGAAAGTGATCAAGCGACCGACGTCGAAACCGGCGATCTCGAATCCGTGGAACGGCTCGGCGAAGCGTACCGTAAGATCACCGCGGAACTGGGCAAGGTGATTGTCGGACAACAACAGGTCGTCGAGGAGTTGATGATCGTGCTGCTGGCCGGTGGGCATTGCCTGTTGCTCGGTGTGCCCGGCCTGGCCAAGACGCTGATGGTCCGCACGCTGGCCGAGTGCCTCAGCCTGACGTTCAACCGCATTCAGTTCACGCCCGACCTGATGCCGGCCGACATCACCGGGACCGAGATGATTCAAGAAGACAAAGCGACCGGGAGTCGCGAGTTCAAATTCCTCGACGGGCCGGTCTTCGCCAACGTCGTGCTGGCCGACGAAATCAACCGCACGCCGCCCAAAACGCAGGCCGCCCTCTTGGAAGCCATGCAGGAACACCAAGTGACCGCCGGCGGCAAACGGCACAAGCTGCCCGATCCGTTCTTCGTGCTGGCGACCCAGAACCCGATCGAACAAGAGGGAACCTATCCGCTGCCGGAAGCCCAGTTGGATCGCTTCATGTTCGAGGTCCTGGTCGATTATCCCGACGAGGATGAGGAGTTTCAGATCGTCCGTCAGACGACTGCCGAGGCACAACCAACCGTCCAGGAGATTCTCTCACAAGAAGAAGTCGAGTCCCTGCAGTCGATTGTCCGTAAGGTGCCGGTGGCCGACACCATAATCCGCTACGCGATGCAGTTTCCGCGGCTGACCCGCCGGCAGCAAGGCCCCGTACCCGACTTCATCAGCGATTACGTCAGTTGGGGCGCCGGTCCGCGGGCCAGCCAGTACTTGATTCTGGGGGCCAAGGCCCGCTCGATGCTGCACGGACGCCTTTACGTGAGCACCGATGACGTCCGGGCGGTCGCGTCGCCGGTGTTAAGGCACCGGATTATCACCAACTTCAACGCCGAGGCCGAGGGGGTCAAACCGGACGAGATCGTGAGCCGTTTGGCGGCCATCATTCCGACCGATTCGTCGCGGACAGCCTCCAGCGGCACGCTTCCCGACGTGTTCAAGTCGGCCGACGCGGGGTGAGACAGCGGAGTGCAAAATGCGGAATGCGGAGTGTGGAGTGTGGAGTGTGGAATGCGGAGTGAATCAGACGCGCGATTTGTTCCGCATTCCGCATTCCGAACTCCGAAGTAGACCCCAGTGGAAGACTCTCAACAAGATCTTGATCCGAAAATCTTGGCCAAGCTCTCCGGGCTCGCGCTGAAAGCCCGGCTGATTGTGGAGGGTTACGTCTCCGGGCTGCACAAGAGCCCGTACCAGGGGTTTTCGGTTGAATTCGCCGAGCACCGCGAGTATGTGCCGGGCGACGACTTGCGGTACGTCGACTGGAAGGTGTTCGGCAAGACCGACCGCTACTACCTGAAACAATATGAAGAGGAAACAAACTTCGCACTGTACCTGCTCTTGGACACCAGCGAGTCGATGCTCTACCAATCAAGCCACGCGGCCGTCTCGAAGCTGGAATATGCGAAGTACGTTGCCGCAGCGCTGGCTTACCTGGTAATACAGCAGCAGGATGCGGTCGGCCTGGCGACGTTCGACAGCGAGGTCACGCATTTCGTGCGGGCCGGCAGTCAGCCGTCGCACCTGAAACAGTTGTTGCACGTCATGGAGCAGACGCCCGCCCGGGGAGAGACGGCCATGGGACCCATCTTCCACGACCTGGCCGAGCGGATCAAGAAGCGCGGGCTGGTGTTTATCATCAGTGATCTTTTCGACGACGTCGATTCGCTGGCCCTGGGCCTGAAACACTTCCACCACCGCCGCCACGACGTGAGCATCATGCAGGTCATCGACCCGGCCGAGCAGGATTTTCCGTTTGACGATCCCACGTTGTTCAAAGGATTGGAGGGCCTGCCGGAACAAATGACCCAACCGCGTGCGCTCCGCCGGGCGTACCAAAATGAGTTCGAAGCTTTCCTTAAGCAGCTCGGCCGCACTTGCCGCGATCTGTACATGGAGCACGTGTTGTTGCGGACCGACCAACCGCTGGACGTGGCCCTGTCGAATTTCCTCTCCAGACGCATGCACCGCGCGGGACGAACTTGATGCGTCCACTTCAATTTTATCGTGAGGCAGGCTTTCCAGCCTGCCGATCGACGGGCAGGCTTTCCAAGGGGCCGAATGGCGGAGGGAGACCTCCCCAAAACGCCGATCGGCCGAGGCAGGCTGGAAAGCCTGCCCCACGCTCGCAAGGCGACACCACACTTCGACTGGAAAAGCGTGGATTTTGCCGTACTTTTCGGCTACGTTGTCATCTAGGCAACCTGACATGAATGGTCAGGCGAATTCGCTGTGGAATCTCGGCTCGGTTGGCCATGTATGTGCAACTCATTCCTGTCGGCGGCGGAGAGCCGATTCGGCTCGAGAAGGTTGTTTCGGTTGTCGGACGCAATCGGAAGTTATGCGATATTTGTCTCAAACGCTCCGGTGTCTCAAAGCTGCACTGCGTGATCGTCCAGACCGAGGATTTACTGTTCGTGCGGGAATTGGGCAGTACGAACGGCACCAGGGTCAACGGGAAGCGCGTGATGGAAAAGCCGCTGCGTCCCGGAGACACACTGGCGTTCGGCAGCGCGGAATTTCGTGTCCAGTGCGGTCTAGGTGATCCCGGAATCAGCCCGGGCGGGGATGCGGAAGAAGCCGCTTCGCTCTCGCAGTTCTTGCGAACAGAAGGTCAGCAACTTCAGGACGTTCCGTCCGGAGAACACGAAGCAGTCGGCCCGCCGCAAGTGATTATTCTGTCGGGTTCAGATTCCGCGCCGCCGCAAGCGACGGACGACTCTGATCGATCGGCGGCGGGTATTGCCGATGCGAAGCCGAAACCACCCGCCTCGAAGACGGATTTCTCTGATACCGAGTTGCTCAGAGTACTCAATGAACCCGTCGAGAGCGCTTCCGAGCCGAAACCGCAAAGCATGCCCCCGCATTCGCAGAAACCGCGCGAACAGACGCCCCTACCACCAAGAGAAGGTCGTCCGTTTACACCCACCGTTGACCGGAAGGGCGCGACAGCCCGCCGGGGTCGAGCCGAGGCGGGCGAATCGTTCCTCGACAAACTGAGAAACAACCGTAAGGCGGTCGCTGGTGGCGCCGCGGTGGTTTTGCTGACGTGGATGGTTTTGTCGTCCTGGCAATCATCCGATTCCGACCAAGAAGTCTATGACGTCTATGACGCCATTTGGACTGAGATCCAGACTAAGAGGGCGGCCAACGCGAGCCAAGCCGAATGGAAGGAGTTTACCGAGCGGGCCAAAGCACAATTCGAGCCGTTCGTTGAGACGCTGAAGAAAACGGCACGCACGTCGAAGCCGCTCAAGCAGGAACTTCTCTATTGCGGCCGCGACTATTTGCCCCATATGCTCATGGATGCCAGAACCGAACCGAGCGAGTCGGAACAGATGTTTCGGGAGCACATGGAGACCGCCAAAGGCATGCTGCAGGGGAAACCATGAATTCTCTTGCTCAGCTCGCATTTGGTTTTGCCAGCCCGTGGCTGTTATGGGGGCTGGCGCTGGGCGGCATCCCGATCATCATCCACCTGCTGCACAAGCGGAAGTATCAGGAGACGCCGTGGGCGGCGATGCGGTTTCTGTTCGAAGCTGCCCGGAAGAACTCGCGGCGGATTCGGTTGGAGCAGTTGTTGTTGTTGATCGTTCGCACGCTGATTCTGGTGCTCTTGGCATTGGCGCTCTCCGAGCCGTACGTGGAGACGTTCGGCACGTACTTCCAGGCCGAGCGGCCGACGCATCGCATTATCGTCGTGGACGCGTCGTTCAGCATGGGGTTTCAAGCGGCCGAGATCAGCCGTTTCGATCGGGCCAAACAGGTGGCCCGCAACATCGTTGCCGGCTCGAAACAGGGAGACGCCCTGAATCTGGTGCGTATTTCGGACTCGCCGCCTCGGGCCATCGTGCGCCAACCGGCATACCAGAAAAGTCAGGTTGACGCGGAGATTGAACAACTCGCTCTGACCGATGAACCGGGTGACCTGGCGGCGACGCTCCGCGAAGTCTCTGAACTGACGCGTGCGGCGCCCGACATCAAGCGGAAAGAGGTCACCTTGATCAGCGACTTTCAACGCGCCACTTGGTCGCCCGAAGAGAGCGGACGCAAGGCGCAAATCCGCCGGCTGTTGAAGCAGCTTTCGGAGCGGGCGAGCCTGATGCTGATCGATCTCGGCCAATCGCGCACACCGAATTCCGCCGTCACACGATTCCAGACGCCCGAACCGCTGGTCACCGTCGGCCAGAGGGTCTCGCTCGAGGTGAGCTTGAGGAACTTCGGCGACACGCCGCTTTCCGGACAATTGCTCGAACTGTACGTCAACGATCGGCTCACAGAGACGCAGCGGGTCGACCTGCCGCGGGAGACCGAAACGCAGGTCCATTTCACCCACACGTTCGATTCCAGCGGCGAATACAACCTGGAAGTCCACCTGGAAGACGACCCGCTTCCGCTGGACAATCGGCGCTGGTTGTCGCTGCCGGTCAAAGACACGCTTGATGTGCTGCTGGTCAACGGGAAGCCCTCGGGCCGATTGATGGCCGGCGCGACCGATCACCTCAAGCTGGCACTCTCGCCGTCGCTCGAGGACGTCCCCTGGCGGGGTTTGATTCGCCCGCACACAATCGACGACGGAGAGCTGGAACAAACCGATCTCAGCCCCTACGACTGCATCTTTTTGTGCAACGTGCGTCTGTTCACAGACCGGGAAGCCGACGTTCTCGAAGCCTATGTCGAAAGCGGCGGCACGTTGGTGTTTGCATTGGGAGACCAAGTGCAAGCTGACAACTACAACCAGATGCTCTTTCGTGACGGCAAGGGCGTCTTGCCGGCGAAGCTGGGTGAGAGAATCCTTGCGACAGAAGACGACGGCGGGTTCTTCTCGTTCGATCCGGGGGATTTCGGGCATCCGATCGTCGAAGCGTTTCGCGGCAATCCCGACGCCGGACTGGAGACGACTCGGACATCTGTCTATGTGGCGGCGAGTGTTCCGAAGGATCGTGCTCGACAGGTGGTGTTGCGGTTTTCGTCTGGAGACCCGGCCATTGTCGAGGCGCCGCTCGGCCCGGGTCGTTCGATCCTGCTGACAACTTCGCTCGACAAGCAGTGGGGAACGTGGGTGCTCTGGCCGAGTTTTCCGCCGCTGATGCACGAACTGGTCCGCTACGCTGCCCGCGGTCACTGGGGGAAACGCCAGTTGACGGTGGGCGACCCGTTGGTCGAGGCCTATCCCGCGCGCGCGTTTGACATGCCGGTGACACTCAAAGGGCCTGACGGGAGCAAGAAATCGATTCCGCTGAGAGAGGTCGATCACACCTCGCGGATCGCGTACGCGGCCACCCGCCGCAGCGGAGCGTACGAGATCACATTGGGGCCGCCGCTGAACCGCCGGGAATTGTTCGCCGTCAACGTCGATCCGCGCGAAAGCGATCTCGCCAAGGTGCATGAAAACGAATTGCAGGCCGAGTTGCTCGCGGGCGTCGATTTCGTGTATCGCCGGAGTTGGCAGGACTTTCACCGCGATGCCGGCCGACCCGTCACCGAACGGGGCGGTGTGACGCGCTGGTTGCTGGCGGCCGTGCTCTGTCTGACCTTCACCGAGCAGTTGATGGCGTGGAGGTTTTTCTGAACTTCAGTGGGATTTCCAAAAAAATCCGTAACACTTTAGCCGTCTGGAGCAACTTCCTCACGACAGTGCATTTCGTGGT
>CAZGYE010000008.1:0-46892 GCA_964530165.1 uncultured Planctomycetaceae bacterium | reverse complement strand
CCCTGCAACTCGTCGCCGCGGTCGACGTCGATCGTCAGATGGTTGTTGTAGAAGCTCAACGCGATGGCCAACGCGACGGCCGCCTCGGCGGCGGCCAGCACGATCACGAACAACGAGATCAACTGCCCGTCCAACCCCAGCGATGTGTAGCGCGAGAACGCAACAAAGTTCACGTTGGCGCCGTTGAGCACCAGCTCGACGCCCATCAGCACGCCGATGGCGTTCCGCTTCGTCGCCATCGAAACCACACCGGAAACAAACAGCACCGCACCCACCATCAGGAACACAACTAAGTCAACATCTTCCATGGAGAACGTCCTTCACGATTCTGCATCGACGCGGCGTTTGGCCCGTGCCAAATAAGCCGCTCCGACTAACACCACCAGCAGGTGAACCGAAACAATCTCGAACGGCAGCAGGTAACCGGTGCTCAGCGTGCCCGGCGCCGCACCGAGGTCTTTGTCGGGCCGCAGACCGAGCAGACCAAGACCGATTGGCCGGGCCGTATTCCCTTCCTCCAAACGGTTGTAACCGACGATTGACTCCCTTTGGGCGATGGCGTTCCAGGCGACGCCGTTGATCGAAAAGAGGAGCATCGCCAGAAACAGCAGGCCGATTCCGCTCGTCAAAAGCAGCTCCGCCCCAGAGGTCGCAATCTTCAAGTAGGGGCCGCTGGCCGTGAGCATGACGCCGAAGATCAACAGCACCAGCGTCCCGCCGACGTAGACGAGCAACTGTGTCGCCGCGACAAAATCGGCATGCAGTAAGAAGAACAGCCCGGCAGTCGAGCCGAGCGAAACGATCAGCCAGAAAGCCATTCGCACGACGTTCTGGGTGATCACCACGGCGACGGCGCCCACGCAGGCGCCGCTGGCAAAGATGGCGAATAGTAGCTGTGCCGCGGTCACCGGTTGCCTCCTTCGCCGAATGCGGAATGCGGAACTCGGAATTCGGAATTCTGTAATACTTTAGCCGTCTGAAGCAAGTCCGTCTCCACAGTGTCTTTCGTGGTAAGAGGATGATTATTAGGAAACCAGGAAAGCAGGAATCTCGAGAATCGTCTTTCTCCTGTCTTCCTGGGTTCCTAATTTCCTCATCACTGCATTTGGCTAAACAGTTACGGAATTCTGAGTTCGGAGTTGGACTGTTCCGCTTTCCAACTTCCGCACTCCGTACTCCGCACTCCCCGCTGCTTTTCGCCCAGTGGTCTCGCCCAGTGGGTGTTGCCGGAAACACTGACCAGCAACAACGGCCAGAGGATTGCTCCCAGGAACAGAAAGCAGCTAATCGGAATCAGATACTTCAGGCAGGTCATCATCACCTGGTCGATTCGCAGCCGAGGCAGCGTCCAGCGCACCCAAATCTGGAAGAAGACCAGCGCCGAACCCTTGAGAATCAGAATGGTCATGCCGATCAAATTGGCGAGGTAGCTCAGTGTGTTGAATCCGTCGGCTTTTAGCGCCGATCCACGCCATTGTTCGAACATCGCGTCCAATGGTCCGATGCCCGTGTGCCAAGCGCCCAGAAACAACACGCCCGCGATGGCACTGACCAGAAACATGCTCGCGTATTCGGCCATGAAGAAAAACGACCAGCGCATGCCACTGTATTCGGTGTGGAAGCCGCCGACCAGCTCGCTCTCGGCCTCGGCCAGATCAAACGGCGCCCGTTTGCAACTGGCCGTCGCGACCGTGAAATAAGCGAAAAAGGCGAGAAAGGTGAACGGGTCGTGAAACAAAAACCAATTCCAAAACCACCCCGACTGCATGACGCCGATTTCGCCCAGATTGAGCGATCCGGCGGCCACGATGGGAATCAACGCGCAAATGGCCAGCGGAATCTCGTAGCTGACCATCTGGGCCGCTTCTCGCATGCCGCCGTACAGCGACCACTTCGAACCGCTGGAATAACCGGCCAGGATGATGCCGAGGACCTCCAGCGACAAAATGGCCAGGATCACGAACAGACCAACGTCGGAAACCACGGCCACCCAGCCGTCAGCAAACGGCAACAGCATGAAGGCAGTAAACGAGGCAACACAGGCAATGTAAGGGGCCGCGCGGAACAGCATGCTGTCGGCGGCAGATGGAACCAGGTCTTCCTTCTGGATCAGCTTGACGCCATCCGCCAGCGACTGCAGCCAACCGAACCGGCCACCGACGCGGGTCGGCCCCAGACGGTCCTGAATTCGCCCCGAAACCTTCCGCTCCAGCCAAATGAAGACAAACGCCGCCAGGCTGAAAACGACGGCCAGAAACAGCCCGTGGACAATTGCTGCGAGCGCAAGAGCCCACTCCGGTGGAGGCTGTCCCGGTTGGGCGTCTGATAAGAATTCGGCAAAGAATTCGGCGAGCGTGCTGGCGGCAAACACGGCGGCCATGCTGAGAGATTCCGTCATCCGTACCCTGAGGAAAGCGTGAACTATGGCACAACGTCCTCAGGGATTCAAGGGACTCGGCGGGCAATTCCCCGCATCGAAGCCCCAGCCCACTCATCTCTCCAACCCAGCCGTCACGTCCCCTTGCCCGGATTACTCATAGACTGTCGTCGTTGTACCCAAGCCGACAACTTGTTGTCGGAATCCACGGGTTCGACGGCACACCGAGCGACGACAAGTCGTCGGTTTGGGTTTCTATGAATCATCCGGGCTTGCGCTTCGGGCGGGAGACCGTCTCGCCGGCCTCGGTGGCGAAGTTGATCGACTGGAAACCGGCCTGCCGGCATGTGTCATAGACACGGATCATGTCGCCCACGGGGACGGCCGGCGCGATGTCGAGAATGATCGGATCGTCCGGTGCGAGATCTGCCAATCCCGTCAGCGCTGTCTCGAGGGCCGCGAAATCATCGAACAGGGCGTTGTTGATCTCGAAGACGGTCCGGCCGTCGTCCGTGCGGCGAAGATACAGCCAGTATTGCTCGCGCGGATCGTCTTCCAGCTCAGGGTCCACCTGCGGTCCGAGGGCGCCGGCAGCCAAATCGGTCGGCAGAATCGCCTCGCGTATCTGGCCGGCCGACGCACACACAAAGAAGATCAACAGCAGAAAGACGACGTCGATCATCGGCGTCATCGAGGTACTCTCGCGTGCATCGTCGCGGTCACGGTGGGAAGGAACTCGCATGTGGGTTAGAGTCTTTCATTGAGTCATGCGCGCCATTTGCGCGCAGGTTTTGACGTTATCAGGCCGCCTGGGCGGCGTGAGTTTGTGGGTATTTGTCGTCATGATGCACATCAGAGATTCGACCATTATACTGATGGATGAACTGTTCCACGACGTTCTCCTCGCGATGGCGGTGTGAGAACACCATCGTGACGGCAGAACGCCGTTTTTGTTACTGAACCTTTGACCCCAAACTCTTTGGTTGCGGCCGACAGGCCGCGCTTGCGACCTGTGTCGATGAAATCGAAGAAGAAGAAAGAGAGGAGTCCGCAGACATGATAGGCCGATCATCCCGCTTCTGGGTTTGTGCTGTTGCGAAATTGGTGTTGACGCTGCTCCTCTTCGTTCTTGTTGCTGTGCAAGCAACTTCAGCCGCTGATCCGAAGGCGTGGATCGACGGCAAATTGGACGATCTGGTCACGCTCTACAGGCAGTTCCATCAGCATCCGGAATTGTCGCTGCACGAGGTCAAGACGTCCCAGCGGGTGGCCGAGGAGTTGGGGAAGCTCGGCATTCAGGTCACGACGAACGATTGGTCGAGCGCCTCGCGCCGGTCTTCGTGCGGGTGTTGGGGGAAAAGAACGCTTCTCAGGCGCAGCGCTCGATGGGTGGCGAAGACTTCAGCCGTTTCGGTCAGACCGGCGTTCCCATCTTCCTCTATCGGCTCGGCTCGATTGACCCGAAGCGGATGGACGAATTCGTAAAGAAAGGCGTCAAACCACCGTCGTTGCATTCGGCGCTCTATTACCCCGAGCCGCGTGAAACCCTCAAGACCGGACTGATTACGATGGCTGCGGCTGTGCTGGAACTCCTCCCGGCAAAAGCGAACAAGTAACGCCCGCACCAACCGTGCGACGTGTTGTGAGTCCGATCAGCGGATGACGACCGCCCATTGACCTGAACCGGGTGTCTTCAACTGCAGTATCCGAGGGTCCGAGACGTTGTCCGTATCCGTCCATCGTCCACGGTCGATGTCGTACCAGCGAACAGAAAGCCGTCCCGGAGCGTCTTTCACATTGAGCGAGACGGCTCCGGCGCGAGGGAAGTAGACGGCGTATTGCCGGCCGGGTGTCGCCAGGCAGTAGGCCTCGTCGGCTTCGCGTTTGCCGAGCAGGTTGTTGCGGGGTTCGCAGGAGAACAGGTCCAGCGCTCCCGTGACGTCACGGGCAGCGGCGATCATCTTCTGAGCCGTTTTGCCGAGTCCCAGTCCGCTTGTCGGCCGGTGGAACCGGGCCGAAGCCTGTCCACAGAAAATGCTTCTCCAGAAACGCTCCACGCCGTCTCGCGAGTTTCCGAACCGGCCCGAATCGGCTCCGTAGATCTTCACATTCGTCAGCGGGCGGATGTGCGGCCGCACCCGCTGCCGTTGCTTCAATGCGTTCTCGTAGTGCCGCTGTCCTTTCTGGTGATTGTTCTGCGAGATGTCCACGAAGGAGTACGTCTCCGGGTGGTCGAAGGTCGCGTTGTGCTTGCGGTCAGAGAGGTCCCAGGGGTCCCACATCTCGGTCGTCTCAACCTGCTTGCCGGCCTGTTTGGCTTCGCGTTTGATGAACTCGGACCAATAGGCGCCCCAGCGGGGAGTGACGCTTGTTTCGTTGTCCATGCAGTACAGAACGTGGTCGTGCTCGAGCGTGTCAGAGAGAATCTTCTCGACGAACCGCTGCTGATACTTGAGCACCACTGAGAGGTTCTTCGCATCCGGTACTGAGCGGAAGAAGTCGTTTTCGGTTCGTGTTGGGTGCGACCTGACTCGGACCGGCAGACCAGACCGCTCGGCCGTGTAGTTCACGTTGTTCTTCGGGTTGAACGGGTTCCGATTCCAATTGTCGCGGTAGTAATCGAACGTGGCCCAAATCTCGATCTGAACGATGATATCGCGGCGAGCCGTCTCGGCCAGAAACGTTTCGAAGCGGCGCCAGTACTCGTCGTTCCAGCGATCGAGGTCATACAGATCACCCTGTTTGGCAAATGGCCAAAGGTTGCCCGGGTCGCGGGAGCTCATGGTGTTGCGGACGTAGTTGCCGCCAACCGATTTAAGCAAATCGAGATGTTTCTTCAGATCGGCAATTTGGAACAGGTTGTCGTCGACCGATCCGCCGAGCAGCAACACCGGCTTCCCCTTGAACTGCCAATAGTAGGGGTTATTGGCAAAGGGATGGATCCGCGCCCCCTCAGCCGCCTTGGTTTCCGGTTGCACCCAGAAACCGAGCATGCCGACCCAAATCACGATCAGTATGCCACCCTGGTGTCCGGCATTCATGTTTCACATCCTCGGCGTTTCGCGCAATCTCGTCGCTGAACGGCAGCACCTTATTCTACCACAATGCCGCACGTAAAGGCCAACGGTGGGCAAGACGCATGGTGGGTGCCTTTGGCGGCGGAAAACCAAGATTTTTCGGTCCCCGACGGAAAGAATCGGTCAGGTTTGTTGAAGCGGAGAGGACGAAATGTTAAGGTCGGCCATCCCGAAACCACAGAAAGGAACGCATGGCAGTGGCTGATGCAACAGCGGAAACGGGCGCGTATGGTGAAGACTACTACTTTCTCCTCCGGCGGCTTCATTCGCTTTCGGGCATCATTCCGGTGGGAGCGTTTCTTTGCATCCATATGTTGCTGAACGGCGCGATGCTTGTGAGTGCCGACGCTTACCAGAATGCCGTCAATCTGGTTCACAGCCTGGACAAGGTGGGTGTCCTCAAGCTGGTGGAGGTGATCTTCATTTTCATCCCCATCGCCTTTCACGCGATCGTCGGGATCATCATCTGGCGGACGAGCCAGCCCAACGTCACCATCTACCGCTACAGCGGCAATGTGCGGTATACACTGCAACGGTGGACGGCGTGGATCACGCTGGCGTTTATTCTGGTGCACTTGTGGCACATGCACTGGCTCGGTTCGTGGCTGCCCGGCGGCGGCCAGTTTGATGCTCACGACGCGCCCGCATCGACAATCGCGGTGCTGGAGAGTTGGTGGTGGGGTCCGGTGTACGCCCTCGGAGTCCTCTCGGCCGTCTTCCATCTGGCGAACGGGATTTGGACGTTTCTGATTGTGTGGGGCGTCACCATCGGTCCGAGGTCGCAGCGGCTCAGCGGCACTGTGTGCATCACCATCGGCATCGTGCTGGGGCTGCTTGGCATAGGCTCGCTGTACAAGCTCAAGACGACGGATCCTTCGACGCTCAGCACACCAGCGGTGATCCAAGGCCATACAACCAGTTTCGGGCGTCAGAAAAGGGGACAGGTCCAATTTGCCGGAACGGCCCGAAGGGTGTCAAGGAAAAAGTAAAAAGGCAAAAGGAAAAAGTAGAAATGAAGACAGAGGGAAGCGCTTTCTCCTGTGTACTTTTTCCTTTTTACTTTTGCCTTTCTACTTGCGAAGAAGGGTTCCAAGCGAGACGATCATCTTCCAGGAAGTTTTTTCTATGGCAGCGAAACGAAGAGTCATCGTAGTCGGCGGCGGGTTGGGGGGCCTGTGGGCCACGATGCGGATTTGCGAGAACGGTCTCGCGGTCGATCTGTTCTCCCTCTTCCCGGTCAAGCGGTCGCACTCCTGCTGTGCACAGGGTGGAATCAACGCAGTGCTCGACATCAAGGGGCAGAAGGACTCCGTTTGGCAGCACATCGTGGACACGATCAAGGGCGGCGACTACTTGGCGGACCAACCCCCCATCCAGAACCTGTGCGAGGAGGCGCCGTCGATCGTCCGGACCTTTGACCGGATGGGTGTGACGTTCAGCCGCACTCCGGAAGGCATCATGGATCAACGTCATTTCGGGGGCGTGAAGAACCGGCGGACGGCCTTTGCCGGGGCGACCACCGGTCAGCAGCTCCTATACGCGGTCGACGAGCAGGTGCGAAGCCACGAAGCCAACGGAACGGTGACCAAATACGAGAATTGGGATTTTTTGTCGCTGGTGCTCGATGACGAGGGAATTTGCCGGGGCGTCACCGCGATGGACTTAACCAACATGCAGGTGCGTGCGTTCCGCGCCGACGCGGTCATCGTGGCCACGGGTGGTCTGGCGTTGGTATACGGTCGCTCGACGATGTCGAGCAACTCGACCGGCGCCCCGGCCGCTCGCGTCTACCAGCAAGGGGCAAAGTTCGCCAACGGCGAGTTCATTCAGTTCCATCCGACCGGTATGCTGGGACATGACAAGAACCGGCTCATGTCTGAGGCTTGCCGCGGCGAAGGCGGACGCATTTGGGTGCCGCGAACGCCGGGCGACACGCGAGACCCGCTGGACATCCCGGAGGGGGAGCGTTTCTACTTTCTTGAGGAGTGGTATCCGGCGTACGGCAACACCGTGCCGCGAGACGTGGCTTCCAGGGCGATCTGCCGTGCAGTGCGCCACATGGGGCTGGGCATCGACGGCGAGGACATCGTCTACCTGGATCTAACCCACATGCCGAAAGAGTTCCTGGAAAGCAGGCTCGGCGGCATCCTGGAGATGTATCGCACGTTCGCGGGCGAGGACCCCTACACCCGGCCGATGAAAATCTTTCCCGCCACCCATTACTCGATGGGTGGCCTGTGGGTCGATTTCCAGAAGGACGACCAGACTGGCGGCATGGAGCGCATCCATCCCAGAAACCACGCGACCAGCATCCCCGGTCTGTACGCCGCCGGGGAGTGCGACTTCGCCTACCACGGGGCGAACCGTCTGGGGGCCAATTCGCTGCTGAGCGCTTCGTTCAGCGGCCAGGTGGCGGGAGACGCGGCAGTCGCGTACACCAAAAACCTGGGCAAAAGCAGCGATGGACTGCCCCAGAGCCTCTTCGACGCCGAGCAAACCCATCAGGAAGAGTTCAATCAAGGCCTCACGTCTTCCGACGGAGGCGAGAACCCCTTCACCCTCCACCGGGAGCTCGGCGACCTGATGCGGGAACTCGTGTTCGTCGAACGCAGCAACGAGGACCTGGACAAGGCGCTCGACGGCATCGGCAAACTCAAAGAGCGCTCCGCAAAAATATCGCTCGATGACCGCGGCAGCTTCGCCAATCAGTCTCTCTCTTGGGCGCGGCAGGTTCAGGACATGATCGTCCTAGCCGAGGCGATCACGAAGTGCGCGCGGTTGCGCGACGAATGCCGAGGCTCGCACTACAAGGCCGAGTTTGAGCTCTCAGTCCCCGAAGGCAAGTTCGAGGGCGACCCGGAGTACGAAGAATACAGGGTCAAGTGGAAGGCCAACAACGAGAAGTGGCTCAAGCATTCCATCGTCACCTATACCAACGATGGGCCGGAGATCGAGTACAAGCCGGTGGACATGTCCGTGCTTCCGCCGGAGAAACCGAGGGACTATCGGTGATGAGCAAGCAGATTCATTTCAAGATCAAGCGGCAGAACTCTCCGGACGCCCCGGCGTACTGGGAAGAGTTCAAGATGCCCCACTCGCCTGGGCACAATGTGATCTCGGCCCTGATGTACCTGCGCGAGCATTCCGTCAATGCACAAGGCGAGAAGGTCGAGCCGGTCGTCTGGGACAGCAACTGCATGGAGGAGGTTTGCGGCGCCTGTTCGATGCTCATCAACGGCGTGCCGCGCCAGGCGTGCGCCGCGTTGATCGATGAACTCGAACAACCCATCGTCCTCGAACCGCTGAGGAAGTTTCCCCTCGTGCGTGACCTGCTCGTGGACCGCCAGCAGATGTTCGACGCTCTGCTGCAGATCAAGGCGTGGGTGCCCATGGACGGCTCGTGGGACATCCATCGGCATGCGCCGCTGATCTCGCCTGGCGAGCAGTCCCTCCGCTACCTCTTCTCGCGGTGCATGACCTGCGGTTGCTGCATGGAGGCCTGCCCGCAGTTCCACAAGGACTCGAAGTTCATCGGCCCGGCCCCGCTCGGCCAGGTGAGCCTGCACAATTCCCATCCCACCGGTCGGTATCAGAATGAGCAGAGACTGCACGCGATCATGGGTGAGGGCGGCATCACGGATTGCGGCAACGCCCAGAACTGCGTGAAGGTCTGTCCCAAAGACATCCCGCTGACCGACGCCATCGCCGGGCTCGGACGCCAAACCACCATTCAGTGGCTGCGCGATCTGTTCGTCAAATAACTGGACCGCTCATCCGCTACTCGAAAAAGATGAACGAGTAATCGCCGGCATAACCGGCTTGCTCGAAGAACCACTCCCACTCTTTGACCGAGTAGAAACAACGGCACGTCAACTGCCAGTACAACAGGTTCACCTTCTCGCGTTCCGTTCGATACGATTCGACCGTCACGTGCTTGTGCTCTCGACCGACGCGTTCGATCTCATGCAGCGCCTCCAACAGCTCGTAATTGTACAAATTGTGCAACGTCGTCACCGAAACCACCAGATCGAACGAGCCGTCGTCAAACGGCAAGCAGGCGGCATTGCCAACCTGGAGAAACGGCCTGACCTCTTCCTTGGAATTCTCCACGGCATACTGAGAAATGTCGATTCCGGCCACGCGTGAGTTTGGAAGTACCTGCGTAAACTCGTAGAGCAGGTACCCTTTACCGCAGCCGACGTCGAGTATCCGCGCGTCGGAAGGCAGACTGTAATGACGGGCCATTTCCTCAGCCACCGGCCGCCAACGGCCGTCGTAACGCATCCCGCCGTAACCGTATTGCCTCTCGCCGTCCCAGTAGTCCATACCCCACTTGACGGCGACCTCGGCACATTCCGCTTTGTCGTGCTCGATCACGCGTTTGAGATAGTCGCGGGACGTCGATTTGTGAATCTTGCTGATGAAATCAATGTGCGGCATGTCGGATTTCCCGGCGCTCGCGGCTTAGGGTTTGTGCTGGTACTCGAGAGGCTGCTCGCGGATTTCGCTCCAGTAGTCTTCGACCCATCCAATCACTTCGCGGGCGCCGTCGTGGAAATCGATCTGTGGACTCCAGCCAAGCTCCGTGCGGGCTCGGGTTGAGTCGATCACGTAGGCAGCGTCCTGTCCCGGACGTTCACCGACCACGGTCGTGGCCTCCTCAAGACTTCGCCGCATCTTATCACAAATGGCAGCCACGACGTCCCGCACGGACATCCCCTGGTCGGGCGACAAATGGTAGATTGTTCCGAGCCGCCCGTGCATAAGCACCGCAAGCTCGCCGCGGGAGACGTCGCGGATGTGAATGTACGACTTGACCGCCGCACCTCCACCGTGCAGGGCAATCGTGCGCCCCAGCTTCAGGTAGACGACCGAGCGAGGAATGATCTTGAAAAGCTGCTGCCGCGCGCCGTAGACGTTGGTGGCGCGAACCGTCAGCAGCGGGAATCCGAATTGGTTGTGATATGTGCTCAACAGCAGATCGGCGGCCGCTTTCGACGCCGCGTACGGAGTGCTCGGATTCAGTGCTGCACTCTCGTCGACTGTCCCCACACACGTGCCGTAGACCTCCGGAGACGAGATGTGCAAATACCGCTCGAGGTAGTCGCACTGCCTCAAGTGATTCACAAGCTCCGCAAGCGCGACGCAGTTCGTCTGGAACCACTGCTGGGGATGGTTCCAGCTCGGCGCCACTTCGCTCTGTGCGGCGAAGTTCACGATGTAGTGCGGCCGCTCGCCATCCAGCAGGCCGAGCAGTTCGGGCATCTGCCGGTTCAAATCTATTTTGTGATAGCGATACCGCGAGAGATCGGGACGTCGCTTGTACCGCAAGAACACAGCCGACCGTTCAGGCGATCGGCTGATTCCCAGCACCTCGTTCTCGGGATCATCGAGCAGCAGGTCGACGAAATCCTGGCCGGAGAAGGAATTCGCGCCGAGAACGGCGATCTTTTTTTTCGCGGTCATTGTTTTGGAGCTGGTTCTTGATACGACAGCGCCAAGTTCACGTGCACGTAAAAGAAAAACCGAAGTAACCACGGATGCACACAGATAAACACAGATAAAGACAACCGTTGTCACACACACGGTGTCCTGTAATGTGTTCAAAGCTCATTTCGTCAATGTTTTGAGCTGGAATCTGTGTTCATCCGTGTTTATCTGTGGTTTCAGAATTCTCTGATTCCCAAACTTAACCCTGCAGCATTGAATTGCCGATAGTGGTTGCCCTTCACGTCTGAAACTCGTCAACAAGCCGGCTCAGCGCGAGCCGGGCCTTTTGCAACTGGTCTTCTTCACGCTCGGTCTGATCGGCGCCGCCCTCACTGAAGCGACGGCGGGCTCGCGAGGACGCCACAAACTCGTTGAGCAGGATACAACACCATTTTACACGATAGACGGGAAAGAGAAGCCCGATGCGGCCCGCGAGTTGTTCCGGCCGAGAAGCGTCGGCGAGCAACGGCTGGACGAAGACGTCGTAATGCTCTTGCGGAACGGAAACTTCTACCTGACAGAAAAAGTCGCACACCAGTTTTGCGGGGTCGTCCCAGCCGGCGTATTCAAAGTCTAAGAAATGCAGTTTCCCGTCCGAAGGAAGCAATGCGTTGTGAAAGCCGACATCGGAGGGTGACAGGCAGCGCTCGCGCGGAGCGAGGACGTCGTCAAGCGACATGTGCTGCTTGACGGCGGCAGCGCGAACGGCCTGCGAGACCCGCTTCCAGGTCGGTGCGAGCTCCTGCTCCACGAATTCGCGGGCCTCGCGGCAAGTACCTTCGGTCTCTTCGATGCCGAGCAGACGGTTGATGCGTTGCTCCACGCAGCCAAGATGCCCGGCGACGCTGAAACAAGCTTCGGAGGCCGAGGGTAGCTGTGCTGCTGCCCGGCGGCCCTGGAGCCGGCGCAGGTCGCCCAGGAAATCGGCCGCCAGAGTGACGTGTGCGGCCGTGATCTCGCCGGGGCGCAGTCGTCTCCCTTCGATGAACGCGTACAGTCCGAGACGATTGGCCGCATCGCACGCCAACGGCTCTGGAACCGTGCGGATGCCGCCCGCCCACGCAAACCGCGTGAACGCGAATTCCGCGCTGAGCCGATCCCGCTGATCGCCCGGGTGATGGAAGTACCGTTTCAGCAGCACGCGGCGACCGTCGCCCAGGTCGACCCGAAACACCCGGTTGTTGGCCCCCCCGCTCACCGGGTGCAGCATGAAGTCGACCGGCAACCCGGCGGCCGCCAGGAGTCCGGCGACGGTCGATTGGGGTAGTCCAAGTTCCGGCAACGTCGATGTCACGAGGGGCTATCCAATGCCAAGTGTTTCGATCACTTCCTGCCACGAGCTGGCACGGCGAAAACCAATTTCATTTCGGCAACGTTCATGCGGATCAAACAGGATACGTTCCACGCCCTTGGGAAAGTTCACCTCGGCGAGGAATTCCGGCAGATCGTCGATGAAATGCGTACAGCCGACCTCGGCAATTCGGTCGAGCTTTCTCTGTCTTGTCTCTTCAAAACAGATGCACTCTTCAGACAGTTCCATCGTCGCGGAGTCCAGGAGTCCCTGTGCGTCCAACCAATTCCGCGCTGATTGATGCAGGTCCCATTGCGGACCAAGCACCGGGAAACGCGTCTTGTGGCTGATGAGGAACACGCTGATTTTCTGCGACCTGCAGCGAGAAAAGAAGTCGAGGACGCCGGGAAACGGGGGAGCGTCGGCGATGGCGACTCCGTAAACGTACCCCTGCAGCTCGGTCCAAGCATTTTCTTGACCCTGCCGGCGTAGGGAATCGCGGACGTCCGCCTTGGTAGCGGGAACGTCGGGAGCAACGAGTCCGCGCTCCCGCGCCGCCCGGTGGAACTCCCGGTCGTAGCTGATGATGGTATTGTCGAAATCAACGCCGATTCGCATTTCCGTCCGCAGTCTTCACCCGAATCCCACTCGCCGGTCAGCCGTGCTTCATCTCGATGATTGGTCTCGTCACGCGGCGGCCTTCCAGGTCGTCGAGAGCTTGATTGACCTCGCTCAATTCATACGTTCTGGAAACAAGGGGGGCAAGCGACAACCGTCCGGTGGAAATCAGTTTGCAGTAGCGTGGGAAATCACGATCGGGCCGGCTGTCACCTCCCCACGTTCCCAGCAGTCTTTTCCCGAGATTGAACTCCCGGGGGTCCAATTGGATGCGCTCGCCGTGCGGTGCATTGCCGACGATCACCGCCGCACCGCCTCGATTCCGCACGGACTGAAGGGCTTGGACCATCACGTCCGTCCGGCCCGAGGCTTCGACGGCGAAATCAACACCGCCGGGACAAACTCGCAGAATCTCTTGGACCGGATCGATGCGCGTCGCATCCACGCAATGTGTCGCTCCCAACTCTCGGGCGGCCTGCAGCCGTTGGGGGCTCACGTCGACGGCGATAATCGGCGTCAGCTCGGCAATCGCAGCCGCCGCCACCGAGCACAGACCGATTCCGCCGGTCCCAAATACGGCGATGCTCTGGCCCGGCTTCGGCGAGGCCGTATTGAATACGGCGCCCATGCCCGTCGGGACGGCGCAGCCGAGCAGAGCCGCGTCGCCCAGCGAGACCTCGTCAGGAATGACCGTCACGCGGTCCTCACTCACGACGGAGTGCAGGGAGAATGTGGTCACGCCGCCCGCGTTGACTTTCCGCCCGTTCCAGTCGTAGACCGTTCCCGGCACGCTTGCCCCGACTCCCTTGATCCAGGAAAGAATCACTCGATCCCCCGCTCGGCACTTGGTCACTCCCGAGCCGACGTCCAATACCCGGCCGCTGCCTTCGTGTCCGAGACAGTGAGGCAGATAGGGATCGTCTCCGCGATGGCCCCTGCACTCCAGTAGCTGAGTGTGGCAAACTCCGCTGTACGCAATTTCCACCAAAACCTGGCCGGGCACCAGTGGCGGGATCTGCAGATTGGCGAGCACCAGCGGTTGTCCCGTCTCGACCAATACGGCAGCCGTCGTGTTCATCGCTGAATATCACTCCCGCTTGACCGTTGATGGGCTTTCAGAATTGTATCCGCGATACTCTCGGGATCGAGCCCGAACCGTCGACGCGCATGCGACTGGTCACCGGCTTCGTGCAGAAACGCATCGGGGGTGCCGATTCTTACAAGCCGCGTGTGAAGACCGTCGCGGTCGGCCAACCATTCGGCAACGGCGCCACCAAGCCCGCCGAGTCGACTGTGCTCTTCGATGGTTGCCACGACGGTCACACCGGAGCGAAACACCTCGTCCAACAACGGCTCGTCGAGCGGCTTGACGGTGTGCATGCTCACGACGCGGGCGGAGATGTTCTGGCGGTGCAGGATCTCCGCCGCCTCGAGGGTCGAAGCGACCATGTTTCCCGTGCCCAGCAACGCGACCTGATCGCCTTCGCGAACGACAATGCCCTTTCCGAAATCAAATTCCGGCTCGCCGTCGTGAACGTCGGGTTCGCCCTTTTTACCGAGGCGCAGGTAGACGGGTCCGTCGTGCCGAATCGCCCGCGCGAATGCCAGCCGGACTTCACGCCGATCGGCGGGACAAACCACGGTCATGTGTGGGAGCATCCTGAGCATGCCGATGTCCTCGCACGAATGATGCGTGGCCCCCAGGCTTGCATACGACAGCCCTCCCCCCACGCCCACGATGACCACCGGAAGGCGATGGTAGCAAACGTCGACCCGAACCTGCTCCAGGCAGCGCGTCGTGACGAACGGCACGATCGTGTACACCACGGGACGCAGGCCGCACAAAGCCATTCCGGCGGCCACGCTCATCATGTTGGCCTCGGCCACGCCGCAGTTGAAGAACCTCGCCGGACAGCGACTCTTGTATTCGTCGAACAGCCGATTGCCGATGTCGCCCGACAAGAGGACGATTCGTTCGTCGTCGGCGGCCAGACGTGTGAGCTCCTGAGCCAATGCGTTTCTCATGCGTCGTCCAGCTCCGCGAGCGCCGCCTGCAACTCGTCCGCGTCGGGGATTCGATAGTGCCAGTTGTTGTCGTCCTCCATGAAGGAAACACCTTTCCCCTTCACGGTATGTGCCACAATCGCGGACGGTTGACCGGATTGGCTCAGTGCTCGGCGGAGCGCGTCCTGGATGGCCCGAACGTCGTGGCCGTCGACTTCTTCGGCGCGCCATCCGAAGGCTTCCCATTTCTCCCGAAGCGGGCTGATCGCCATGATTTCGTCGGTCCGGCCGGTCGCCTGCCAACCGTTGAAGTCGACGACGGCGATGAGATTGCCTGTCCGCTGGGCCGCGGCCAGCATGGCCGCTTCCCAAACCGATCCTTCGTTGCACTCGCCGTCGCTGAGTACCACGCAGACCCGATACGACCGCCCCTCAATCCGCCCGGCCAGCGACATTCCCAGCCCGAGCGATAAGCCGTGACCCAGCGAGCCGGTCGCGGCTTCCACGCCGGGAACGCAGCCCGGACTCATCTGCTCTGTCAGCCGACTTCCCGGACGTCCGTAGGTCTCGAGAAGCTGCTTTGGAAAGAATTCTTTTTCGGCCAGCGTGGCGTACAACGCGGCGGCGGCATGACCCTTGCTGAGAATCAAACGGTCTCGGTCGGGCGAGTCGACATCTTCCGACCCGATGCGAAGACCTCCGCAATAGGCGGCCACCAAGATGTCGACGCACGACATCGCCGACCCCAAATGCGGCGCACGCGCCGTATGAGAGAGCTTCACCAGTTGCGCGCGGATTCGCCGGGCGGTCGCATCGAGCTCTGAAATGTCGCGATTCGTCTCGGATGTCATCACGCCGAGTCCCATTGATGAACTCGTTTCAAAACCGGGAGGGCGAGGCTGCTATCGAACTGCAAAAGCCCGCCGGTGGCAATCGGCGGGACCCACGGGTTGCCACCCGTGGGCTTTCATGCGAAATGCCAGCGCAGCAGGAGCTTCGCCCTCCCGAAATCGCGTTTTGAAACTGCCTCATGACAAGTTGACTGACTGCATCGTCTTGATGTTGTAGTAGCGGATATCGGTCATCGGATCCGGAATGCGACCGCTCTGGAAGGCGCGCGTGAGATCCGCAACGGCATCCTCAATCCGACGCTTCGGAACAAATCCGATGTCCCGCTCGATCATCTCGGATGAGATGCGGTAAGAGCGCAGATCGTCGGTTGGTTCCGTGACGATTTTCGTCTGCTTTTCGCCCACGACGTTGCGAACCACTTCTGCGATCTGCCGGACCTCCAGATTCTGACTCCCTGCGTTCCAGGTTTTTCCTGCGACCTCAGCGTCCGGTAATTCGAGCAGCCGCACATACAGGTCGGTCATGTCCTCGATGTGCAGATTCGGCCGAGACTGGGTGCCGCCGAAAACGCGGATGGCGCCCGTGTTGACGGCATGGTTGGTCAGGATGTTGACCGTCAAATCCAGGCGCTGTCGAGGTGAGTAACCGCACAGGGTCGCCGGCCGAAGTGTCACCGTCGTGAATTCGGGCGATTGGTATTCCCGCAATACGTCTTCACAAAGCGCCTTGTAGCGTGAGTAATCGGTAAGCGGTTCGGGCGGCAAATCCTCGGTGACTCGCTCTTCGGGTTTCACGCCGTACACGCTTGAGGACGACGCGTACACGAATCTCTCAACTCCAAGGGATCGAGAGATTTCAACCAACGGCCGAAACGCGTCGTAGTTGATTGATCTGCCCAGCTCGGGATCGAGCTCGAAGCTGGGATCGTTCGAGATGCAGGCCAGGTGAATCACCACGTCGCAGCCGGGCAGCGTCTCCCGCAACAACGCCGCGTCACGGATGTCTCCTTTGATGAGCTGCAAGCGGGGATCGTCACGAACCGCGTCGAAAACGTGTTCGCCGTACAGAAACAGATCCAGTACCCTGACCCGGTACCCGCGGCCGAGCAATTTGGGAACCAGCACGGCTCCAACGTAACCACCGCCGCCCTAGTGAGAGAGACGATTCTTGGTATGATGTCCTTGTTGCCGCAAACTTGACTCTCAAATTCTTGCGGTTCTCGACTAAGAATTTCCCTTCGTACGAGTCAAATACTATCGATGACGATTCCTAGGGAACAATCAATCGAACTGGAAGACGCGCCCTGCCCTTTGTGCGGCTCTGCGGAGAGTTTGCGTCTACTGAGCGGGTGGGACAATTTGTACGGCATTCCGGGCGACTTTCAGCTTGTTCGGTGTTGGCAGTGCCGGCACGTCTACATGAACCCGAGGCCGACGCTCGCGACGATCCGACTCTGCTATCCGCCCGTCTACTCCCCTCACCAAACCAGCCAGCGCCCGGTTCCGAACGATGAGCCGGCGGAAGACGCACGCAAGACCCCCTGGTACCTCTCATCGTGGGTTCGGCGCGTTCCAGGACTGCGTCGGCTGTACTATTGGCTCAACGACAAGAAGTCAGACTACATCCCCGTGGTCGAAACTTCTCCCAAACGAGCACTCGAAATCGGGTGCGCCACAGGGAAATTCCTGATACGGCTGCGTAATGAAGGGTGGGAAGCAATGGGGGTTGAATTGATCGAAGAGCCAGCCCGCGAAGCCGCTCGCCAGGGATTCGACGTTCACGTCGGGACGTTAGAATCGGCCGCGTTTCCGGAGGTATCGTTCGACGCGGTGTTTGCCTGGCACGTTGTTGAGCATCTCCACGAGCCGAAACAGACTCTGCAGGAGATCCACCGCGTCCTCAAACCGCGCGGCTGGTTTGCGTTCAGCGTGCCAAATTTTGCATCGTGGGAGCGTCGGTTTTTCGGCCGGTGTTGGCATGCGCTGGAATTGCCGCGGCATCTTCAGCATTTCACTCCGCGGACACTGCGGATGATGCTCAGTGATACCGGTTTCGACTCTGTCCAGATAATTCACCAAAGAAATTCCCTTACGGCCATCGGAAGTATGGGAATCGTTCTGCGTCGCAGATTTCCACAGGGACGGCTCGGAGCAAGACTCGTCGATTTCTGTGACGAGCCCACAATGTGGTGGCAAATGGCCCTGGCGTTCCCGGTGCATTTACTCGCATTCATCCGACAGGGAAGCGTATTGACGATAGTTGCTCGTCGAGGCAATCGCTCCCTCTTCCCAGAAACTTCCTCCTCATGAAAATTTTGTTCCTGATTTCCGGGAATCGAATGCCGTCATCGCGGTTCCGAGTCTTGGGGTACGTTCCGTATTTGTGTTCCGCGGGGCATAGATGCACAGTCGCATCAAGCTTTCCCCAGAAGTACGAATACTTTCCGATGCTCGGATTCCGGCCAAGTCAACTCCTCAAACGTCTTGTGCGCCTTTTCCATCTCACGAGGGCCTGGATTGGCCGGTTCGACGCGATTTTCCTCGAACGAGAGCTCTTTGACGACGATACGTACTGGATGGAGGCTTGGTTTCGAAAAGCGGCGCCTTTGTTCGTGCTCGACGTAGACGACGCGCTGTTCTTACGCTATCCAGAGAAATTTGCGCGCCTTTGCTACATCAGCGATGTTGTCATTGTAGGTAACCGGTTTCTCAAAGAACGAATTCAGCCGTTGGCTCGGAAGATCGTCGTCATTCCTACCTGCATCGACACTGAAGTCTATGTGCAAAGGAAAGGGATTGTCGTGGAGGCGGAGCGAACCATCATCGGCTGGATAGGATCGACTGTAAACCTGGAGAACTTGGCATTGGTCGCAGGTGCCCTCCGCACATTGGCAAGTCGTTGCGAGTTCGAATTGCGAGTGATCTCCGGCGAAGAAACACCACTTCAATCAATAGATCTCAGTGGGGTGAATGTGCGGTTCATCCCTTGGAGCGCAGACAGCGAGGTAGATGAACTGTTGAAAATGGACATCGGAATCATGCCTCTTTTTGCAGATAAGGAATGGAACCTTTACAAGTGTGGATTCAAACTCGTTCAGTACATGGCAACTGGCATGGCCGTGGTGGCGTCCCCGGTCGGAGTGAATTCAGAGATCGTGCGTCGCGGCGAAAACGGCTTTTTGGCGGAGAGCCCGGACGAGTGGGAGAAGATTCTGAACAAACTTATTCAAGATCCCTATCTACGCAGACACATTGGCAATGCTGCCCGGCGCACCGTTGAGAAACGTTACGCAGTCCAAGGAAACTGGCGTCTCCTTCTCGAGACTCTGGAAGAGGCAGGTGGTGCTGGCGATTGAGATCTTGTTGACACGCAAGCAAGCAGAAAATACGATGAGTATGGAGTGCCATCTTGTCTTCTCTCTGCGCCTCCTTTCGAAATGGAGGAACAATTTTATGCATTGGCAGGCTTCGCGCATCTTCGCGGTGTTCCTGGTTTTCACGGGTTTCGTTGTTACTGCGGTGCCATCCATTGCACCTGCTACTGCACTCGCAGCGGCGCAAAACGCGCAAATAGACGATGCCGTGAAGCGCGGCGTTAGCTTCCTCAAAAGTAACTTCGGCAGGACGAACGGCGGGCGGAAGAGCCTTGCAGCTTTGGCGCTCCTTAAGGGCGGCGAACCACCAAGCAGCGCCGAAATCACGAAAGCGGTCGAGGAAATCCGAAGGAAAATCAAAAAAGGGACCTATCAAGCCCTTCCCAACAATGAAAGCATCTACGCAGCGGGTGTGAACATCACACTTCTGGCCGACATCGATGCAAATCGTTACCGAGATGAGATCTTGGCGATTGCCGAGTACATCATCGCTCAGCAGGGTGTCGGTGGCGATTGGGACTATCCAAAGCGAACAGTCGGTGACACGAGTATCTCCCAATATGGGATGCTCGGCTTGTGGGCGGCCGAGCGCGCTAGAATTTCAATTCCGGCGGAGATCTACGAAAAGGCTGTCGCTTGGCACCTCCGAACACAGATGCACAATGGCGGTTTTGCCTACCATCCGGGCACCACGGAAGGAACTGAAAGGGGTGCGCCAACTTTAAGCATGACCGCAGCCGGAGTGAGCAGTCTTCTCATTGCGCGGCTGTACCTATTCCCGAGAATGCGTCCTGGGAGTTGGGAAGACGGAGGGAGGCGCGCAAGGCGCAGCAAACAAGAACCTGCGAAGACGGGCCTCAAATTCGGGGTTTTGGAGAAGGTCGATATTGAACTGGATGCCGACGAACGCCAGATTGAAGGCGCGCTTAGGTCTGCAGCGCCCCTCAAGTCTTTCGACTCAGCCATCAGGAAAGCTCTCGGCTGGTTAACGGTGAATTTTCGAGACATCGGCTCGAATCCTCATAGGATGTACTACTACTACACATTAGAACGGATGACTGCCCTAGCGAACATTCGGCAGATCGGGAAGCATGATTGGTTCGAGGTGTGTTCTACGAGGGTGCTCAGAATGCAAGAAGATAATGGTAGTTGGAAGACTTTCACCGGGCCAATCGTTGGTACTAGCCTCGCGATTATGTTTCTTACGAAGTCCACGGCAAAGTTGCTCGGGCGCGGAACGTCTGTGCTGGTCGGCAGCGGGTTAATGGTTGGTGGACGGGGGGACCTCCCGACGGATCTCTCGGCTGTGCGGGTGAAGAACGGGGAGCTGGTCAAGCGCAAGTCGACCGGACCGCTCGACGAGTTACTTGGCCAGCTCGAGCAGCCGCAGAGTTTGCTGGTGCAGGATGTGCAGACAGCCATCGTCGAGAAAGTGCAACTGGGAGACCGGCAAGCGTTGATCGGTCAGCGCGACCGTCTACTCAAACTTGTTGAGCACCCTGACGTGGAAGTGCGGCGGACGGTTCTGTGGGCGCTGGGACGCTGCGGCAAGCTGGTGGACGCAAAAGTCGTCATCGGGGCGCTGGAGGACAGCGATATCGACGTGGCGATTGAAGCTCGGAACGCCCTGTGTTGGATCAGCCGCAAGCCGCACGGTTTCGGTCTGCCCGAGACCCCGCTGAAGGAAATTGCTGAAGACGCGACTGAGGCCGAACGTCGTGCGGCGATCGACAAATGGCGGAGCGAAGCGCTCAGGAAGTGGCGGCAATGGTACCGAACAGTCCGTCCGTACGACGAGCGGGACGATCTCTCGAATGCAGTCGGGCGGTGATAGGCCGGGGGTTGCGGTCACCAAGGAACCTCGCCAGTGGAGCAAGAACCGCAAACGACGCGAGAACCGCAATACCAGCGTTGTCTCGAGCTCCGCGACTCATTGGGGTTGACGCGACTGGGCCTGATGAGCAATCAGACCTGGCACGACGATCCGAAGCGTCTGCTGTTCGTTCTGGCGCGGTACAAGTTCGTCGCTAAGATGCTGGCCGGCTCGACAAAGGTCCTCGAAGTCGGTTGTGCCGACGCGTTCGGCTCGCGGATCGTGTTGCAAGAGGTCGAGGGCGTCACGGCGGTCGATTTCGATTCCGTCTTCGTCGACGACGTCCTGCAGCGGATGGACGAACATTGGAAGATCGACTGCCGGACCCACGACATGCTCGCCGGTCCGGTCGAGGGCGACTTCGACGCTGCGTACACACTGGACGTCATCGAGCACATTCCGGTCGAACAAGAGCGCCGGTTCCTCTCAAACATCGTCCGGTCGCTCCGCGAACCGGGAGTTCTGATCGTGGGCACACCTTCACTGGAATCACAAAGATACGCATCTGCTCCGAGCAAAGAGGGCCACGTCAACTGCAAAGACCATTGTGCGTTGAAGGGCCTGCTAGCCGATTTCTTCGAACACGTGTTCATTTTTTCGATGAATGACGAGGTGGTTCACACCGGTTATTACCCGATGGCCCACTATCTTCTCGCGTTGTGTTGCACGAAGAAGCCGTCTCAATGAGTGCACCGATGCTGTCTGTGGTCATGCCCAACTACAACCACGCCCGGTATCTGCCGCGAGCCATCGAAGAGATCTTGAATCAGACGAGGCCTCCCGATGAGTTCCTCATCCTCGACGACGGCTCGACCGACAACAGCGTCGAAATCATCCAATCGTACGCAGAGCGCTGTCCGCGGATTCGATTTCTTCGCAACGATCAAAACCAAGGCGTGATCGATGCTCACAAGCGATTGTTCGAGACGGCGAAGTGCGATTACATCTACTCGGGCGCCGTCGACGACAGCCGCTACCCGAACTTCTTCGAACTTGCGATGCACATGGCCGAGCAGCATCCCCAGGCGGGAATCGTTTTCGGAAAAATGGTGATTGCCGACGAGCACGGCAGTGAGCTCGGCATCGTCGAGGCGCAACGTTGGCAGGAGTCCCTGTATGCGACTCCGGAAACGTACAGGCGTGAGTTTCTGGATGTGGAAGAACCGTCGCAGTCATTGTCCGCCGCCACGATTTACCGTCGCGACGCCCTCGAGGAGGTGGGTTGGTTCCGGCCGGAGTTGAAGTCGTGGTCGGACACATTCGCCGCCCGTGCGATCGCGCTGAAGTACGGAGCTTGCTACGTCCCCGAAAAATTTGCGGCATGGCGAAGGCTGCCGGAAAGCTACAGTCAGTCAAATCGGGCTGATCCACGGCATCTATTGGACATCATTGCCCGCGCCGAGTGTCTGATGCACAGCGCAGAGTTTCGAGACCGGTTTCCCGCCAGACACGTTCGACGTTGGAAACGTCGCTACATTTGGAGGACAATCAAAGAGTATTGGCGGGGAGACAATACGGGCGAGCTTCCTCCGGGTTCGTCATTCTTGACGCGGTACCGGTATCGACTGCCGCGAACGTTGAGCGCACTGGCGCTTGGCTTCTACCGTCCGAACTTATCATGCTTCGCCGGCGAGTTGAAATCTGAAAGACGACGGTCCGCTCAGTGACCGAATGTACTCTCTTGCAGACGGTCACAGAAACCACAGCTTTTGACAATGACTCGGCGAATAGCTACACTGCTTGCGAGGTTAAGAGATGGGACTCGCGAAACCGGCACTGCGGTTCCTTTCAATAGAGCACCGGCGGCAATCGTTCGAAGGAAAACTCCTGACACTGGGCCGGCAGTGCGTCTACGCCACGTTTGCGCAAGTGCAATCCCTGCTGTTTGAGGAAGGCATTGACCCTGCCCCTCTGCCCAGCGGTCAAGAGCTTGGCACAAACATCCCGAGTTGGCGGGGCACGTCCATGGAAGGCTTCACAAGCGACGTCGTCTTCTTCAAGTTGCTCGGCTTGTCCGACGTTCAAGCGATGGACTGCAACGACTATGAAGGTGCCGAAATCGTTGCTGATCTGAACCTCCCCATCCCGCAAGAGCTAAGATCGCGGTTTGATGTGATTGTCGACGGCGGAACAATTGAGCACGTGTTTGACATTCGCCAGTGCCTGATGAACATCGTGGCGATGTTGAAGCCGGGCGGTCGGATAGTGCACATGTGTCCATCGAATAATTTCACCAATCACGGCTTCTATCAGATCAGTCCGACGCTGTTCGTTGACTACTACACGGCGAACGGTTTTAGTGATGTGCGACCGTTTATTGCGGACGAACATCTGCGCGACGACCAAACCGCACGTTGGGATCTGTATCAATTCGAGAGTGCGCAACAGCCTCTGCTGCTGATGTCGCCTCGAAAGCGGCGTATTCTCACCATCTGTGTCGCCCAGAAAGGCACGCGCTCGAGCGCCGATCGAGTTCCCCTCCAATCAACCTACGAACATCTCTTTTCGAACCTTCGAACTTCCCAACATACCGACGAGGAATCTGAGGCAATGCGCATTCCTCGCCGGCAGATCAATCGTCTGGCCAAGAGAACACTTCCACCCGGACTCTACAAGTTCCTGCGACAATCTTGGATACGTTTGCAGAGAAGGATACCCGGCCGAGATCCTCACCAATTGCCATGGGGACTCAAGTACTGGCGTCGTTTGGACTGATGCAGGCAAAGCGATAGTGCAGATCGCAGAACGCTTACCAGATAGGGTACACTCTGTGGCCAGAGCGTCCGCGCGCCCGCGTAAGAGGTGTGTCGAAATGAACTCTTGGCCCGCCGCGCTGACAGCCCGTTGCCAATCCATGTTGGTGACGGTGCCGGGGAAGTGATGCGGAAGCCGATCCAAGCCCCAAGCGCCCCAGATTCCAACCGCCGCTGGTGGCTCCGCCGCTGGCTGAACCGCATGGAGATCAACCAGGCGGTCTTCTACAGCCTGATGGCACGCGTTTGGCAGTTCGTTGCCGGCCCGGTCACGATGCTGCTGATTGTCTTGTATTTCACGGAGGATTTGCAGGGGTACTACTACACGTTCTGGAGCCTGCTGGCGGTGCAGAACCTTGTCGATCTCGGCCTGCAGTGGGTCATCGTCTACGTGGCCAGTCATGAATGGGCTCATCTGCAACTCGAAGGCGATCGATCCGTCACGGGCGATCTGGCGGCCTTGGGGCGGCTCGCCAGTCTCGTCAGGCTGGCGTTGAAGTGGTACGCAGCGGCGGCATTGCTGTTTGTCGTCGGGATGGGGATTGTGGGAATCGCTCTCTTCTCGCAGAAAGCGGCTGGGGTGGCGTGGCTGTCGCCGTGGCTGGCGCTGGTCGGAGTGGCGGGGCTTTCGTTTTGTCTGCTGCCGTTGATTGCAGTGCTGGAGGGCTGCAATCAGGTCAGGACGGTTAATCTGTTTCGAGTGATTCAAGCCGTCACCGGGAATCTGGCCGTCTGGACGTGTATCTGGCTGGGGGCCGGTCTGTGGGTCGCCGTGGCGGCTGCCGGCGTGAAACTCGTTTGGGACGTCTATGTGGTCGCCGTACACTACCGTTGCTTCTGGATCTCGCTTCGCTCGAAACAGGTGGAAGCCCAAATGCAATGGCGGACCGATGTCTGGCCGCTGCAGTGGCGAATCGGCGTCCAGTCGGTGTTTCACTATTTCGCCATGCACTTATTCACACCTGTGATGTTCCACTACCACACTGCAGCGCTGGCCGGCCGGATGGGCATGACCTGGACCGTACTCACGGCACTGCAGGCCGGGGCGTTTGCCTGGGTACAGACGCGGAGGCCCTTGTTCGGAATGTTGATTGCCAGAAAGGATTACCGCGAACTAGACCGCGTGTTCTTTCGACTGACCACGATCTCGTTCTGCGTGATGGTCGCGGCCGGCGGGGCGCTGACCGCTGCCGTGTTCTTCCTGAACGCTGTCCCGTTGCCGCTTGCCCAGCAATTCGCGGATCGAATGCTGCCCCCGTTGCCGACGCTGATTTTCACGCTCGCTGTGATCCTCTCGCACATTACCAGTTGCATGGGAGTTTACATCCGTGCCCACAAACGCGACCCGCTGCTGTTGATGGGCACGCTCTCGAGCGCGCTCACGGGGCTCGGCGTTTGGTACTTCGGCAGCCGGTTCGGCGCTCTGGCTGCAGCGGAAGTGTTTCTGGCCGTCGCCGGCTTGGTGAGCCTGCCTTGGACGTCGTGGATTTGGCTGCATGCGCGCCGTGAATGGCACGGACAGGCCTGACTCTCATTTGTGACCTTGCGTGAGCACGGTGATTTCGTCGGTTGAACCGCAAATGGTTTCTTGCAAGAATCGATATCGTCGCCGCATGCGAAGAGTTCGCGGCCGGTTCTCGGGGAAGTCGCACCAAACAACATGGTTGGTGAAGGATGACGCGAATGAAACATGTGATTTGCGTTTCGATCGTCCTATCGGTCTCGCTTGCGGGCGTGTGCCGGGCCGATTCGGCGGTCGGCGAACGCATTCGTGACCTGAGATCGAGTGTTCCCGCCGTTCGGCGGCAGGCCGCGGTGTCTCTCGGCCGCATCGGCGACAGATCGGCTGTACTGGCGCTGATCGAGGCGCTCAAAGATCCGCAGAACGGCGTGCGGCGGGAGGCCGCGAAGTCTTTGGGCTTCATCAAAGACGCCCGAGCGGTGACGCCGCTGCTCAAGGCGCTCGGTGATCGGGACATGAACGTCAGGCTTTACGCCGCCTACGCGCTCGGAGAGATCAAGACTCCGCAGGCCGGCGGCGCGCTGCTCAAAGCCCTCGGTGACCCTGCGTGGTGCGTCAGGGACCAGGCGGCATGGGCCTTGCGCGAAATTCACGATCCCAAGATCATCAGTCCGCTCGTAGCCGAACTGAAACAGGCGAACGCTGATGTGGAACACATCGTCTGGCTGCTGCGGCATACGAAAGGTGCGCACACCGGCGAGCACCTTGCGAAGCTGCTCAAAGACGCCGACGCGAAAGTGCGGGGACGCGCGGTGCTCGCGCTGGGCGAACTTAAGAATCCACGAGCCGTCGAGCCTCTCATTGCGGCGCTCGATGACGAAAACCCCGTTGTCCGCCTTGGCGCGGTCAAGGCGTTGCTGAACATCGGAGACGACCGTGCGGAGCAACCCTTCAAAGAGCTGGCGGCCAAGGAGAAGGACCCGTTTGTGCGTAAAGCGGCCGAGCAGGCCGTCTTGCAGATGTCGCGCCGTGGGGATCTCGTGGCCCACTGGAGTTTCGACGACCGGAACACCACGCTCGCAAAGGACGTCACCAGCGGAGGAAGTGACGGGGAGATACAGGGCTGTCAATCCGTGGAGGGGAAAGTCGGGCATGCCCTTCGATTCAGCAAGGGCAAGTACATCGCCCTGGGAAAGCCGGCGGGAGTGCCGATCGCGGGAAAGCCGCTGACCATTACGGCGTGGGTCAAGTCGGACGCGAAGAACGGCGTCGTCATCGCGCGGGGAGGCGCGTCCTGCGGGTTCTCGTTGTACATCAAGGACGGTGTCGCCAAGTTCGGCATTCACCGAGTGAGCGATGGACCCGCCTTCATCGCGGCGGGACGTGACGACGTCGTCGGCTCCTGGGTGCACCTTGCCGGCGTGGTGAAGCGAGACCGCGTCGAGCTATACGTGAACGGGAAGCTCGCCGCGAAAGAGAAGACCAACGGGTACATTCCCGGCAACTGCGGGCAGGGGATGGAGATCGGCTACGATGTCTCGAACAGCCCGGCCGAGATCACCGACAATTTCCAGGGCGTCATCGACGAAGTAAAGGTGTATCAATCAGCTTTGTCCGCGGATGACATTGCCAAGCAGTACGTTTCCGAAAAATAGAGACGGCGGAACAGAGATGAACAGGACTACGCACAAACTGACTTCGGTCTGCACCTCGCTCGTGATGATTCTCGTGTGTGCGCAGACGTCGCGCGTTCCGGCCGAGAGTCCAGACGTGCCGAACTCACAAGCCCTGAAAACAGCGTCGCAGCTCGTCAGCTCGAGCGGTTCGCCCGGCGGCATCTGCGCGGTTGTCGGGGCGACGGACGCCGACCTCGCCCTGGCCGTCGCCAAGCAGGGTGGATTCGTGGTCCACGGCCTGTATGCGGACCGAAAGCTCTGCGATCGTGCGCGGAAGGTCATTCGATCTCGGGGCATGTACGGAACCGTATCGGCCGATACGTTTCAGCACGGACGGCTGCCCTATGCAGAAAACCTGATCAATATCGTCGTCGTCGACTCTTATCCGGCGCTCCTCGAGAACGGCTTTTCACCCGACGAGGTCGTCAGGGTCCTGGTCCCCCTCGGCACGGCGTACATCGGCACTTCCGCGGCATCGGCCGATTCCAGTGCATGGATGGAAAAGCTCGTTGCTGGACTCCGCTCCTCGGGAATCAAGGACGTGTCGGTCCTCCACACGGGCGGCACGTGGGTGAAGGCCACAAAGCCGTGGCCCTCCGACATCGACGAGTGGACGCATTACCTTCACGGCGCGGACGGCAATCCCGTCGCACTGGACCGCGTGGTCGGTCCGCCGAAACACTACCAATGGATCTCCGGTCCCATGTGGCTGCGGTCTCACGAGACCGTTTCTAGCATCAGCACACTCGTCACGGCCCGGGGCAGACTGTTCACCATCGTGGACGAAGCGCCAATCAGCCTGGTCGGGAACCACTCGCTGCCCGACAAGTGGTTTCTCGCGGCGAGGGACGCGTTCAACGGCGTGCCGCTTTGGAAGGTGCCGATCAGGAGATGGGGATGGCGGAAATGGAAAGAGACGTGGTTCAGCAACCGGCCCGGTGACATCCCGCTCAACATCCAGAAACGGCTCGTCGCCGCGGGAGACAAGCTGTACGTCACGCTTGGCTACCGCGCTCCTGTCTCCCAGCTCGACGCGAGGACCGGAGAGATCCTGAAGACGTATGCCGGCACGGAACGCACCGGCGAAATCCTGCACTTGGACGGCGTCCTGATTCTCTCGGTGCTCTCCGAAGACGGGGCAAGAGTCATGGCCGTCAGCGCGGCCTCCGGAAAGCAGATGTGGGTCAGCAAGAACGCGTACCGCGGAAGCACCGTCGATTACATCCGATGGAGCTCGAGACGCGGCAGCCTCAAGCCCCCGAAGCTCGATCCGTCGTTGAACATGGCCGCGGACGGCAACGCCGTGGCGTTCATCGACGGTCCCGACATCGTCTGTCTGGATCTGCAAACGGGCGCAGAGAGATGGCGCGCCAAGTTTCCCGAGGACGAAGCGGACCGGCATGCCGGCGGCATAGAGTCGCGGGGGAACCTGTGGATCGGCACGATGATCGTCCGTGACGGCGTCGTGATCCACGCGAGTCCGAACAGACTTGCGGGCTTTGCCGCCGACACGGGCAAGCTGCTCTGGAACCAGCCCAAGAAGTACATCGGCCACCTTTGGTACGAGTGGAAAGACGTCTTCGTGATCGACGGCCTCGTCTGGACTTGGAGCGCTGATCTGGACCAAACGGAATTCGACATCGGCCGTGCGAGAAAGCAGCGGGAATTCTGGCCCCGATCCGTCAACGGAGTTGACATCAAGACTGGTGAGCTGAAAAAAGAGGTGCCGCTCGGCGCCATCTTCAAGACATACCACCACCACCGCTGCTACCGGAACAAAGCGACGCTGCGGTACATTCTCGCGAGCAGACGCGGCACCGAGTACGTCGACCTGGAAGAAGGCAAGCACACCATACACAACTGGGTCCGGGGGACCTGCCACGTGGGCATGATGCCCGCCAACGGCCTGCAGTACGCACCTCCGCACCCCTGCGCCTGCTACATCGACGAAAAGCTCAACGGCTTGAACGTGCTGGCGCCCGAAATCCCCGACCGGTACAAGCAGAAAAAAATCACGAAAACCCCGAAGAGCGAGCACGGGCCGGCCTTCGGGAAAGTGGCGGCCGCCGCGTCCCGAGAGGCGGACTGGCCCGCTTTCCGTCACGACTCGATGCGCACGGGATCGGTGAACACCAGCGTGCCGGAAGAACTGACTCCCCTCTGGCGTGCGAAAATCGGGAGCAAGGTCTCCCCGCCGGTCATCGTGGCCGGCAGGCTCTTCGCGTCGCTCGTCGATGAGCATTATATCGTCTGCCTGGATGTCGCCGACGGCAAAAAACTGTGGGAATTCGCCGCGGGAGGCAGGATCGATTCTCCCCCGACGGTTGACAAGGGGAGCGTCCTATTCGGCTCGGCGGACGGGTGGGTCTACTGCCTCCGCGCCACAGACGGGCAGTTGGTGTGGCGCTTCCGCGCGGCGCCGCAGCAGAGGTTGATCGGCGCGTTCGGGCAGTTGGAATCGGCGTGGCCCGTCGACGGGAGCGTGCTCGTGCAAAACGGCACCGTCTATTTTGCCGCCGGGCGGTCGTCTCAGCTTGACGGCGGCCTTTACATGTATGGCCTCGACGCCGCCACCGGGGAACCGCTTCACCAGAAAATACTGGAAGGCCCCCACTATGCGGTCGACAATATCGAGGAGAACTACCGGTTGCCCATGGGAGCGCTGCCGGACATCCTGATGGGAGACGGGTCCAACATCTACATGCGCTCCGCCGCGTTCAACGAGAAACTGGAACGGCGCAAGGCGCGGCCGGCGCTGCAGACGAAAAGCGGCTTCCTCGACGACAGCTACTTCAAGCGGATGCCGTGGACGTTCGCCGGCGGCGATGCCGCGCGGCTCATCGTTCACGACAAGCGATCCGTCTACTACGTGCGGATGTTCGATTCCCTGCGGGGTCTCGATCCGACCGTCTATTTCACGCCGGGGAGCAAAGGGTATCTGCTCTTCGCAAAGAACATAAAAGGCGGCGCCCGAAGCAGATGGTCGGAGAGAATTCCGGTGCGGATCCGCGCCATGGTCCTGACCGCCGAGCGGCTGTTCGTCGCCGGGCCTCCGGACGTCGTGGATCCGAACGATCCGCTGGGCGCCTTTGAAGGCCGCAAAGGCGGCCTGCTGCACGTCTTCGATTCGGCTTCCGGCAAAAAGCTGGCGGAGTATGAGTTGCCGTCTCCGCCCGTCTTCAACGGCGCCGCGGCCGCCAACGAACGCCTCTACATTGCCGAAGAGGACGGCAGCATCACCTGTTTCGGCAAACGCTAGAACTTCCAAAGGACACTCGCATGACCCAGCCAACGACGCGACGACAATTGGTCCTTCTTTTCATCCTGTTTTTTTCCGCTTTCACGTGGGGCGAGTCGGCAACGGCCGCGGAACGTCCCAACATCCTGTTCTGCTTCGCCGACGATTGGGGACAATACGCCAGCACTTACCGCACCGGCGAAAACGACCAGACGCCCAACTTCGTTGTCAACACACCCCATTTCGATCGCATCGCGCGTGAAGGCGTGCTGTTCAATAACGCGTTCGTCAACGCGCCCTCGTGCACACCGTGCCGCAGCGCGCTGCTTTCGGGCCAGTATTTTTATCGCACCGGACGCGGGGCGATTCTGCAGGGAGCCATCTGGGACTCGAGCATTCCCAGCTATCCCTTGATCCTGAAGGGCAAGGGCTACCACATCGGATACTCGTACAAGGTTTGGAGCCCCGGCACGCCTCGCAACGCACCCTACGGAGCCAGGGACTATGCCTACAACAAGGCCGGCAGCCGATTCAATCGGTTTTCGCAGCTTGTCAGCGCGGCAACGGATCGCGACGCCGCCAAGCAAGAGCTTTTCGATGAGGTGCGGACCAACTTTCGAGATTTCCTGAAAGACCGCAAACCGGGGCAGCCGCTCTGCTACTGGTTCGGACCGACGAATTGTCATCGCAAATGGGTCGCCGGTTCCGGTAAGGACCTGTGGGGTCTCGACCCGAACGATCTGAAAGGCAGGATGCCGCCGTTCCTGCCTGACAACGAGGTCATCCGGCAGGACTTCTGCGACCATCTGGGCGAGGTGCAGGCGTTCGACGCCGCGCTGGGCGTGCTGCTCGACGAGTTCCACCGGATCGGCGAGCTCGACAACACGTTGATCGTCGTCAGCGGCGATCACGGCATTCCCGGCTTCCCGCGCGGCAAATGCAACCTGTACGACTTCGGGGTGCACGTTTCGCTGGCCGTTCGCTGGGGGGCGAAAGTCCCTGCCGGGCGGACGGTCGACGACTTTGTCAACCTGATGGACCTGGCCCCGACGTTTCTGGAGGCCGCTGGCGTGACGCCGCCCAAAGTGATGACCGGCCGAAGCTTCCTGAACGTGGTCACGTCCACCGAACAGGGGCAGGTCGACCCGACGCGCGACTACGTCGTCGTGGGTCGCGAACGGCACGTGGCCGAGGCCCGTCACGGTAACTTGCCCTATCCGCAGCGAGCAATCCGCACCAAGCGGTTTCTCTATATTCGCAACTTCAAGCCGGATCGCTGGCCCATGGGCGTCGGTCCCGGATTTGGAAAGCCCGCGGGACCCATGCCGTCGTACGAGCAACTCGAACAGAATACGTTCGCCGCATTCGCAGACTTCGATGCCAGCCCCACCAAGGCTTGGATTGCAATACATCGAGACGATCCGGGAATGGAGCGTTACGTCGACGTCGCCTTCGGCCGCCGCCCGGCCGAGGAACTGTACGACTTGCGAAAGGACTCCTTTGAAACACATAATGTTGCCGGCGATCCGGCGTACGAACAGACGCGAAAAGAGCTCTCCGGCCGGCTGCTGTCGATCCTTAAGGAAACCGGCGACCCTCGTGTCACCGGCGACGGCAGCACGTTCGACAAACCGCCCTACACCGATCCACCCCGCCGCCCGCGCCGGCAGCCGAAGAATCGAGGCAAGAAAGCCGGGGGGAAATAGCCAAGCTGCGAACCGAGAAGCTCACTATTTGGAATGACGTCCTACGGACGGAACACCGAGGCGCGGCGGTTGCCGGCGGAGATCAGATAGGCGATCAGGTCTTTCAACTCTTCCTCGTTCAGCGTGTCGATCAGTTCGGCGGGCATCTGCGAAACTTTCGAGTCGACAACCAACTCGACGGTCGACCGCTTCATCACTTTGGGCGATTCGGCCATCTCGGCCGTGTAAACGTGCAGTTCATCGCCGATCTCAACGACACGGCCGATCAGAGTCCGGCCGTCCTCGGTCAGCACCTGCTTCGAGCCGTATTGGTCCGAGATCACTTTGTTGGGTTCCAGGATCGAATCGAGCAGGTCGGGCAGCGAGAACTTGCGGCCCACCGTCGACAGGTCCGGCCCGATCGCGCCGCCTTCTGCATTGAAGCGGTGGCACTTGGCGCACGAGACGGCATAGAACAAATTGCGGCCGCGGTTGTAGTTGCGTCCGCGAAGCCGGCTCCCGAGCACTTCCAGCGCGGCGGCCTTCGTCCACTTTCGACCGGGGCCCTGCGGCGGCGTGACGGTGACCGGCGCTGCCGTGAGCGAGCGCCCCGTGATCGGCTCCAGTGCCACGCGTTCGGCCTGCGTGCAGTTTGCCAAGGCGTCCTCGCGGATGTTGCCGAGAAAACCGGGATAGCTTGCGCCGCCCGGATGCTTTGCGGCTTCGAGGAAGAATTGGAAGTACGTTCGCCTCTGGTCCAGCATCCAGCCGTCCTTCACGTTTCGCAGCAGGAACGCATAATGAATACGGCGCAGCGGCGGCATGTTTTCCAGAATCCGCGCCACGGTGCCGCCGTAGCCGGGATTGCGTTTGATTAGCTCGCCCCAGTCGGGCACGGGCTCCGGCTGCGACGCCAGCCGGTCCATCAAGGCGAGGCACTTTTCCACGATCGCCGGTGAACCGAGATAGATCAACAGTCTGGCCAATTCCGCGTTCACACGGTCGGACGAGCCGGGAAAATGCGGTTCGAGCCTTGCCAGCGCGCGGCGGCGCAGCGAGTCGTCCGGCCGGCCCAGACGGATGAAGGCCAGCGCGTACGTTCGCAGCATGGCGAGCCGGCCTGTCTCGTCGAGCGGCGCAAAGTCGATCCGATCCAGTGCGTCGAGCAGAGGCTTCAGGTCCGACGCCTCACCCTGCCGCGCCAATGCCTTCAAGGCCGGGATTGCAACGCGGGGGGTGGATTCAGACAACGCCCTGCCGCGCCACGTCTCGACGGGTTGAGACTCGATCGCGATGCCGGCAGCATAGCGGATGTAGCGATCCTCATGCCCCAGATGCGGCCAGGCGGCATCGACGGCCTGCAAATCCTGCCTGCCATGGAACGTTTCCAGCCTGCGGCGCAGGAGACGTAACTTGGCCTCGTCCTGATCTTTCCCGTCCACCGGAGCGGTCGATTCGTTGCCGGCGTAGTACACGCGATACACGGCGGACTGCGTCCCGCGGCCGCCGACCGTAAAGTACAACGCTCCGTCGGCCCCCACCACGACGTCGGTCAACGGCAACGGACTGCCCGTGACGAATTCCTCCTTCCGGGCGCGATATCCCGCCCCGTCGGGAGTCAGGTGGATGGCATACATCGTGCTGTAGGTCCAGTCGAGGATGTACAACGCCCGCTGGTAACGTCCGGGAAACTTCGTTCCATAACCGAAGACCACGCCAGTCGGTGAACCGGGACCGATGTTGATCACCGGCGGCAGCGAGTCCTCGTAGTACGGCGGCCACTTGCCCGTGCCGCTCCGCCAGCCGAACTCGCTGCCGCTGGTGGCGTGACAGACGCGCGTCGGACGATACCACGGCATGCCCATGTCCCATTCCATGTCGGCGTCGTAGGTGAACAGTTCGCCGTCGGCGTTGAAGGCGATGTCGTATTGGTTGCGGTACCCGATACTGAAGATTTCACAGTGTTTGCCGTTGGGATCGACCTTACAAATCCAGCCGCCCGGCGCGAGCCGGCCCGCAGCGTGACCGTTGGCGTCCCAGCGACGCGGCAGCAGCAGGTCTTCGCCCCAGTTGGTCGGGATGCGGCTGCCGGCGATCCGGCTGGGTAGGTTCGTGTGGTTGCCGCAGGCCACGTACAGCGACCGGCCGTCCGGACCGGCGACAATACCGTGTGCGCCGTGCTCACCGCCGCCGCGAATGGGCATCAGAAACTGGTCGCTATCGACGAGTCCGTCGCCGTCGGTGTCCTTCAGGCGATGCAGTCCGCTCTGGTCGCCGTGGGCCGCCACGGCATAGAGCGAATCGAACGCCCAGACCAGCCCCTGCGCGCTGCTGAGGTTGACCGGCAGCTTTTCCACGTGCGTCACCGATTTCGGATCGCCCAATCGCCCGGGCTTGATGAGATACAGTCCGGCGCTGCCCTGGTCGCAGGCGATCAGCCGCCCGTGGTCGTCACCGGCCAGCGACACCCACGATCCCATTGACCGTGGCACGTGAAAGACCGTCTCGGCCTTGAAACCCGGCGGCACATTGACATGCTCGGCCGGCTGCGGTTGGAAGTCTGCTGTGGTGATCTGAAGTAGCAGCGACTTGAGCGACTCGCGGTCGATTGCGCCGGACCAGGGAAGCCCACCGCCGCCGATGGGGCCCAACACATCTGCGGTCTTCCAGCCGGAGTCGTCAAAGCCGATCTCCCGCCAGTTGCCCTCGGCCTTGGCGGCGGCCCGCCACGACTTGCCGGTAACGATCGTGAGAGACTTCTTCGACGTGCCTTTCACCAGCAAACCGGCGATGAAACCGGCCGGGCCGCTCTCATTGACTGCTTCGACGGCAATGACGTTCTCACCCCGCCTGAGTGTCTTGGAGACGTCCGTCGTTTCGAGCCGCCACCAACTCGTGCCGCCGAGAACCTGCTTGCCGTTGATGAAAATGTTGAAGCTGTTGTCGCAGGTGGCAACAAGGCGTGCGTTTTCGATGGGACCGTCCACTGTGAACCGACGACGAAGAAACACCTTGGTTTGTCGGTTCGGATTGCCCAGCCACAGCCAATGGGCGGCGTCCGCCACCGGCGCCCGTGTCGTGGGGCAGGCTTTCCAGCCTGCTGCGGCCAATCGGCAGGCTGGAAAGCCTGCCCCACACTCGCCGCACGCCATGATGACTATTGCCAGAAATCCGCCGCCCGCGGCGAATCGATCAAGATGCCAACAATCGGATTCACACATTTCCTTCTCCAATGGCGTCGTTTCTAAATGACCGTGCACGTCGAGTCGCACGGGCCAAAGACCTTTGAGACCCCAATTTCCTGCAAAATCAAGGAATTTCCTCTATCTTACAACGCGGTACGACGATATCATTGTGAGTTAGTGGTCTGCCAAGACTGTTTTGACAGGTGTCGTGGGGCAGGCTTTCCAGCCTGTCGGTTGGCCGCGGCAGGCTGGAAAGCCTGCTCCACACTCGGCTGTACATGTCATTTCAGCTTTGACAGACCACGAGCGCCGTCTATTGCTTGCCAGCATGGTCCCACCTGTTCGGCAGCGGTGTTTGTCGAACAAAACGCTACCAGCTCTCGCGTCGATGTAACATTCCCCACGGTTTTAGCTTTTCAGGCTCACTTCCGTCTTGGGGAACTGCTGTTCGACGCCTCTGCGAGTTGTTCGCCGCGCACCCTCGGTTTGTTTCCGTTGGACAGTATAGCGTTATGAAGAACCTCGACAAACATCGCAACATCGGAATCTCGGCCCATATTGACTCCGGCAAGACGACGTTGACGGAACGCATCTTGTTTTATTGCGGACGCATCCATCGCGTCCGCGAAATCAAGGGCAACGACGGCGGCGCCACCATGGATTTCATGGAGTTGGAGCAAGAACGAGGCATCACCATCACGTCGGCGGCCACGCAAGTCGAGTGGAGGGGGCATTCGATCAACGTGATCGACACACCGGGGCACGTCGACTTTACGGTCGAAGTCGAACGGAGCCTGCGCGTGCTGGATGGCGCCGTTCTCGTGCTCTGTGCCGTGGGTGGAGTGCAAAGTCAGTCGCTGACCGTTGATCGCCAAATGAAGCGCTATCACGTGCCGCGAATCGCCTTTATCAACAAAATGGACCGGACCGGAGCGAATCCGAGCGAAGTGATCCAGCAAATCAGCGACAAACTGGGCGCGACCCCCGTACCGATTCAGTTGCCGATCGGCAACGAGCAGGGCTTCTCAGGGGTCGTCGATTTGGTGACTCTCGAGGCCGTCTACTTCGACGGTGAACAGGGAGCGGAAGTCCGCCGCGAGGACGTGCCGGCCCAGCATGCCCAACAAGCGCAAGCGGCCCGGAACGAAATGCTCGAAACGCTCTCGCTGTACAGCGATCTTTTGATGGAGACGCTGCTGGAGCAGCGTGACGCTTCGGTCGATCTCGTCCGTCAAGTCATTCGCGACGCCACGCTTTCGCAGGAAATCACGCCGGTCATGATGGGCTCGGCGTACCGCAACAAAGGCGTCCAGGAGTTGCTGGACGCGGTGATCCATTTTCTGCCCAGCCCGGGTGATCGAGACGTGCGGGCGATTGACCTGTCGCAGCACGAATCCGGCGAGGAGCAGGTGACTCTGTCGAGTGCAGCGGACGAACCGTTGGTCGCGATGGCGTTCAAGACGGTCGTCGAACAATTCGGTCAGTTGACCTACATGCGGGTTTATCAGGGGCGGCTCAGGAAAGGCCAAAGCTATCGCAACATGAGGACTCACCAAAATGTGCGCTTGGGCCGACTCGTGCGCATGCACGCCGATGAGCGTGAAGATTTGGACGTGGCTGGTCCCGGCGACATTGTGGCCGCCGTCGGAATCGAGTGTGCCTCCGGCGATACTTTCTGCGGCGAAGGGGCGCAGTACGCTCTGGAAAGCATCTTTGTTCCGGAACCGGTCATTCGTTTGTCGATCGAGCCGTTGACACGCGACGGCGCCGACCGGTTGGGCAAGGCGCTGGAACGCTTCCGGCGGGAAGACCCCACGTTCCGTGTTCAGACCGACCAGGAAACCGGCGAGACACTGATCGCCGGTATGGGACAGTTGCATCTCGAAGTGTACGTCGAGCGGATTCGTCGCGAGTACAGGGTCCAGTGTCTCGTCGGCGAGCCGAAAGTAGCCTACCGCGAATGCCCGACGGTCCCGGTCGAATTCAACTACAGACACCGCAAGCAGTCGGGCGGCTCCGGCCAATATGCGCACGTGGTCGGCAGAATTGTGCCGTTGCCCGATGACGCCGAGCATCCCTACGAATTCGTCAGCGAGATCTCACAAGGGCGTATCCCCAAGGAATACATCCCGGCAGTTGACAAAGGTTTTCAGCAGGCACTGCGCAAAGGGCCGTTGTGCGAATGCGAGGTTGTCGGCGTGCAAGCACTCCTGGCAGACGGCAGTTCTCACGAGGTCGATTCCTCGGAGATGGCTTTCCGCATCTGTGCGTTTCGATGCATTCGCGACGCTCTGAAAAAGGCGAGAATGGCGTTGCTCGAGCCGATCATGAAGTTGGAGGTTGAGGTTCCCGAGGTATTCCAAGGCCCGGTTTGCGGCCACCTGTCGCGCAAACGCGGAGTGATCGCCGCCACCGACGTGCGCTGCGGAAACAGTGTCATCATCGCCGAAGTCCCGCTGGCCGAGATGTTCGATTACGCCAACGAACTGCGGTCGATGACGCAGGGGCAAGGAAGCTTCACGATGGAATTCAGCCGGTACAAGCAAGTCCCGCAGAGTATCCAGGAAGTTGTCATTGCCCGTCACCGCGACGAATCGAGGCTACTGATCGATTCCTGTTAGATCGTCTGCAAGCAGATCGTAGTCGGAATTGGTCATTTGAAAAACCGGAGGCAAGAAGGGGTTAGAGGATAGTGAAGAGGCAGGAGGGAATAGGGAGTCGTGATGACGAATCACAAAAGCTATTCCCTAACCCCTAAAACCTAATCCCTATTCACAATTACCTTCTCGGCAAAAGTCGTGGCCTGGCCGAGATGCGCTTCTTCGACTGTTTCTTCAGAAGTCCGTATTCAGAGAATGCCACCAGGCGGTCGGGCTGTGCGATCAGTAGAAAGCCGTCGGCAATCGCCAGGTTGCCGCCGATTTCGCCCTGCTGTCTTAAGCTCCTCTTTTCACTCAAGTTGATCGGCTGACGAACTCTCTCACCGGTACGCTGATCGAGCACCTCGATCCTTTCGCGCAGCGGCCACCAGACGACGTCCTCCACCAGGAGCCCCCGGCCGTAGCCGTAGTATTCCGGATCCGTTTCCGGAGTTCCCCAGACGAGTTGGCCGTCGTCAATGTTCAAGGCCCACAGTGAATTGCCGCTGACGATCAGATTTTCCCGCCTGACTCCCAGCAGATGGCGGATTCGCTCTTTCGGAAGCCGGCGACGCCATTTGACGATGCCCGTCTGCGCGTCGATGGCCATCACAAGGTCGGTATCGTTGGGAGCGGCAAATACGGTCCCCTGATGGTACAGGCAGGGCAGAAGCCCCTGTTTCGTGTGATCGCTGAGCGCTCGGATGGATTCAGGCGCCCGCGTTTCGTAGGTCACCACCCAGCGCAGCGTTCCGTCGTGCGCATCGAGGGCGGCGATCGCCCCCATGCCGGTTGAGTAGAAGATCGTCTCCTCGGCCAGAGTCAACAGTTGATGACCGAGAGAATTGAATTCCTCACTGACCGGGGGAATTGCCGCACACACCTGACGATTCCAAACGGGCGAGCCGGTTTCCGCGTCGTAGCACGCGACGTTTGCCTGCGTGCGCGGTTGGCTGCGTCTCAACGCGATGAACACCCGGCCGCCTGCCACGACCGGGGAGCCTTCGAACGACCACTGGCCGGGCTTCTGCGAGGCGGGGATCTTCCAGACAAGGTCCCCTTCGCGGTGGATCAGATCGAGGCAAACCAGGTCGCTGTTGAGGCTGCGCTGTTCGCTGTTCGCGCGGCCCGTGACCGGCGAGCCCATCTTGGCGTAACATCGCCCCTTGTGCACACTCAGCGTGTAACGCGGAACTCCCACCTGAGGCCGCTCGGGCAACACCGATTTCTCGTCGGCGAGATCCGTGTAGATGACGGCATTGGTGTCGTTGGAATCGAGCTTCCAGTACGGTTCGCCGGTGTGCAGATTGTACGCGAAGATGCGGTGGGCATTGCCCAGCAGCACCATGTCGCCCAACACGAGCGGATAGTACGACAAGGGTCCGCCGTCGCCATGCGCCGGCGGCTGAGAGATCGTGTGAAATGGATCCCTGCTCAACAGAACGTCCCAGCGTGGCGCGCCCACGTCGAGGGTCCGAGGCAAGGTCTTGTTCCGTTGGAAATTGCCGGCAAACGTCTCGATTCGGTCCTTCGGCCGGGGGTGCTCCCATTTGCCTGACTCGGCCGCGACGGCCTGCAGGATATCGCTGAGCTTCCCGGTGCGGCCGGCGAGCTGCCCCTGGGCATCCGGATACTGCCGTTGGAAGCTGTGCAGCTCCCGCTCGGCGCGCAACACGTCCCCTTCCACCAGACTCGACAGCACGAAACGCGCCAGAATCACTGGCCGGGCATGATTCGAATCGGGATACCGCAACACGAAGGGCGGCTGACCGGGCGGCGGCTCGTGGATGAGCGGAAGCAGCCGTTTCCAGTAGCTCCGCGCGGCGGCCAGGTCGCCCCGTTCCCAGCACCAGTCGCCCAACAGCAGCAGGGCATCGTCGCCGTAGCTGCTCGCGAAAGCGTGCCGAACCACCTTGCGCATCAGTTCTTCGTCGCGGTGGGCCTTGGCTGTCTCGAACCAGCGGCGTGCCTGGGGGTCGATCTTCTTACGGTAAGCGGACAACCCCTCGCTCGGCAGATGGGCCAGCAGCATGTTCGAGTAGAGTGCGACGTTGAGATACCGGCCCGGTGAAACGGAAATCAGCGTCTCGCCATGTTCCTCGGCAATCTGGCGGAGGATGGCGATGGCCCGCTCCCACTGCTGCTCTTCCAGATAATCGTTGACAGGAACGAGTTTCCTGAGAACCGAGCTGTCGGTAGCCAGCGAGACCGATTCGCGAACGCGGACCGCGGCCTGAGGGTCATCCTGCGCAGAGACGAAACAGGGGCCGCTCAGCAGCACGCAAAGGATCAACAGTCCCGAGATCATTTGACCGGCAGACATATCACACTGCGCTCCCGCTGGTTCAGCCAAAGGCTACGATTCCCGCAGTTTGGTTCCGATCACGAAAAGAACGATCCCCACCAGCGTCAGCACCAGCAGGTAGGCCAACCGAAAGCCGAAATACAACTGCCAGAAAATCAGCATCGGCAGAAAGACGAGCACGCACAACTGGAGCAGGAATCCGATTTGCTGTTGCATGCTGGCCTCACGTCACTACATTTTGTGGCTTCCCTTCCAGGAAGGCAATGACATTCTCGATACAACCGGCGTTCAGCAAGTCGAAGCCTTCCGGCGTCTGATCGGCGTTGTGCGGCGTGAGCACGACCTGCTCGCAGGCGAGCAGTGGATGATCCGGGGGCAGCGGTTCGGTGTCGTAAACGTCCAGGGCCGCCCCGCCGAGATGACCGCTCTCGAGCGCCTCAACGAGTGCGCCGGTGTCCACAATGGCGCCCCGAGCCGTGTTGACCAGCAGGCTGTCCGGTTTCATCAAGGCCAGCTCGCGCCGGCCGATCAGGCGCCGGCTGTCACCGGTGAGTTTGACGTGCAGGCTGACAACGTCGCTGTGCTGGAGCAGACGGTCCAGCTCCACGTAACGGAAGTCCAGCCGCTGGGCCTTTTCGGGCGAGGGATGATACGTCCAGGCGATCACATCCATGCCAAACGACCGGGACAGACTAATCATCTCGCAGCCGATGTTCCCGGTGCCGATGACGCCCAGCATCTTGCCGGAGAGCGACGTCGCCAGCTTGCCTGTCCAGCGGCCCGCTTTCATTTCAGCCGTTTGGAACGCCAACCGGCGACTGACGGCCGCCATCAGGCAGAAAGCGTGTTCGGCAACGACCGGAGCCGTCCGGCCCGGAATGTTCGAAACAACAATCCCCAGCTCCCGCGCCGTTTCGAGATCGATCGAGTCGGTGCCGATGCCGCAGACCGTCATCATCTTTAGCTTGGGCAATTGCCGCAGCACATCGCCGGGCCATTTGACCGCCCCACGAGAGTTGATGATGACATCGGCATCGCGGACGCGGCGGATCTGCTCCTCGGCGGTCGCAGGCCGGTCTTCGTACAACACGACCTCACCGTATTCGCGCAAGGGATCCAATCGGGGCGAGCCGGTGATTTGCGGAGGATCGTCGCCCGGAACGACGATTGTGCTGCGGGTCCCGGCAGTCCGGCTCATGGCTCTACAATTTCAAATGGTATGGCCGGCAAGGTGCCCAGCGGGATGCGGCGCTTGTTGCCCCGCTGGTTTCCGCCCTGACGAGAGGAAACCCTTGCCACAAACACATCGACAATCAGGTTCCCTTTCAGGCCTGGTTTGGCTTTCGCGGCGTCGGCGCGCAACAGGATGGCCACACCCCCCTGACCGGACGGTGCTTTCTGGACGGTGACGCCTTCCGGCGGGTCGCTCAACGCCAGTTGGACCCGATCCCAAAACGGGCCTGCAGGAAAGGGCACTTCAACCCGCGCCGTTCCACCGGCTGGAAGCGTCATCGGTTTGTGCCCGAAGGACTTCATCGGCGCCCGGAATTGCCCCTTCCTGCGGAAGTTCGCCGGCGCCCGGAACTGTCTTTTCCCCGGGGAGTTCGCTGGTTTTCTGAACCACCCGCGAGGGGTGACCGCGACCAGCAAGTCTTTCGCGGGGACAAGATGGTGGTAGATGAAAGCCTGCATCATGTCTTCCGCGGGAACGGCAGGCCGACGTATCTCGCGTCCCTGGATCAGTGCGCGTCCTTCCAGCCGCAGCTTGAAGGGCTCTTCCTCGGGGGACGGCGGAACCGTCAGCGTGAGCCGCACCTTGTCTTGACCGGCCGGTATCCAACCGCCGCTCAGCGCGAATCCCCGCGGCGCATCCTTCAATTCGAGCGTGATGTCATCGGCAAATCCATCTCTCCGCAGAGCATACACAGTGATCGGCACAGCCGCGCCGGCGCGGGCGTTAATGCTGGACGGCACAACACGCAACTCGAAATCCGGCCGCAGTGGACTGATACGCAAGCGATAGCCATAGGCTGTGCCGCCCTGATGCTGCGTGTCGCCCAAACGGAGAGAATAGGTCCCATCGGCCGGTATGGTGACGCTCAGTCGAGAATCCGCTTGATGCGTCGTCAATCCCGCGCCCTTATCCTCATAGTCGTCGTTCGCCGCCAGTTGCCGGCCGTTGGCGTCGGTCAGCTCGATCACGGAATCGAGCGGGGAGCCCAGCCGGCGCGCCTGCACTTCCGCGACGACCTGGTCGCCGGCGCGGCCTTCGAAACGGAAGACGTCCCAATCGCCGGGACGGTCGATGCGTCCGTTGACAATCAACGGAGTCTTGACCCGCTGCGCGCTGTGCGAGTCATCATTCGGCTCCTTCTCCAGAGATTCCGGCAGTGTGTCCACGGCAAAGGGCACACGGCTGGTGGCTCGTTGAAACCAGCCCACGGAAATCGGATGAATTCCGGACACTTTGTCATCGGCGTCCAGCGTCAGCGTGTCCACCGGAAGATTCCAGCCCTTGACCGCGACGGTTGTTTGGACGCCGTCGCGGCCGCCCAGCGGAAAAATACTCGTCACAAACGGCATCTCGCCCAGGGCGATGCGATAGACGAAATCCTCGCGTCCGCGGTAGATGGCGTCCTTGATCTCCAGAACGTATTGGCCTTCCTCGGGAATCTCGTAGTAGAGGACCGGATCGGGATGGAAACGATAGTCGTCCTCATACGCCAGCTCATTGCCCTGCGCGTCATAAAGCGCCACCGTGGCCTGAAACCAGCCGGGAACGGCATCGGCCAGATAGGGGATCAGTTCCCGGGCGCTGGCGGCCACAACCAACCGTTCGCCCTTGCGGGCCTCGAAACGAAAGCGGTCGACGTCGCCGGGCAGAATCTGGCCGTTCAAGATGACCGGCAGCGGTTCCTGAATCCCGGTGTCGGCCGTCTTGTCGTTCGGTTCGGTTTCGGAGTACTCCGGAAATTGCCCGACATGAAAACAGAGCGGGTTCGACAATCCAGTTGCCGTTTTCAGCCGCAGCTCCCGCTCGCCAGGCTCGGCGTCCGCAGCAAGCTTCACCTGGAGAGTGACCGTCTCGGCAAGCTGAGGGTTGAGCTGACGTTTGGGATCGGAACGCCGTTTCCGGAATTCTTCGAAGGCCTTCAATTCCTCGGCAGAAATGCCCATCTCCTTTGCCAATTTCCTGAACATCTTCTGGTAGTCGCTGCGCCGCCGGAACCTCTTGCCCTTCTTTTTCATTTCGGCCTGCACGCGCTTCCGCGCTTTCTGCAGCTTGTTCCGCAACTGGTTCACTTCTTTCTGGTTCAGCGGCCTGGCGTACTTACCCACCGTCACTTGAACGCCTTCGCCGGAAACATACGCTTCGGTCGCGCCGTTGAGATACTGCCCGCCGAGGGTCACCTCGAAGGCGGCGCCCTGCCGGCCCCCGGCTGGATAGACGTAGCCAACATGCGGCGCTCTCGGACCCAATGGTCCCCGCTGCGCCCAAGCGCTCGGCGGGGTTACGAGGAATGCTGCCAGCCACAGGGCGATCTGCCATCGGAATCGGTTCATGGTCCTCTCCGTCGCTTACACGATTTCTCTCAACCGCCCGCCCGTCTCCAGCCCGTCGGCGGCGGAAGGCGTCAAGCGGACGTTCTTGCCTTGGGGATGCCGCAGCGTTGTCTCGGGGTCGATGCCGAGCAGCTCGTACATGCTGCCGATCAGGTCCCACGGATAGACGGGCCGGTCCTTCAGCGACTCCCCTTTCGCGTCCGACGCCCCCACCACCCGGCCGCCTTGGAAGCCGCCGCCGGCGACAACAGCAGAGAAGACACGACTGTGATGGCCGCGTCCGCCATTCCATGGCGCTTCCCACTGCACCTTCGGCCGTCGGCCGAATTCGCCGCTCCACCACACGATGGTGCTCTCCAGCAGGCCGTGCTCCGACAGATCCGCGAGCAACGTCGACATGCCCCTATCCAATTCCGGTAGCTTGCGGTTCATGATCTGGAAATGCTGCTTGTGCGTGTCCCAGCCCTTGTAGTTGATGGTGACGAAAGGGACGCCCGATTCGACAAGCCGGCGAGCCATGAGACAAGACTGCCCGAAAGTGCTGCGACCATATCGGGTTCTCAACTGATCCTCTTCCGTCGAGAGATCGAACACCTTGCCGCCGTCGCCAAGAATCAGATCGTACGCCTTTTTCTCGCACTTCTGCAGCGCTGCAAGCCGCGGGTCGCCTTTCATGGCGTGGGCGAGCGTGTTCAGCTTATTGAGCAAATCGCGCCGGTCGTGCTGCCGCTGGTTGGAAATACCCTGGGCAACGACGCCCTCCACGAGGAACGGAGTTTTCGCCGGGTCGCCCCCCGTGGCGGAGGGCTTGTAGCGCGGCCCTAGGAACCCCGCTTCAGAGAACCGCCCCTGCGGCTGGGTCAGCACAATGTAGGGTGGAATGAGTCCCTCGTATCCCCCGTCGTAGCCCTTGAACTTCGAGACCACGGCGCCGATGCACGGGTGGACAATTCCGCCGCCGGACTTCCATCCGGTCTGGACCATGTAGGACGCCGTCTCGTGGGCGTTGACGCCGTGGGTCATACCGCGAATGATGGAGTACTTGTCGGCCTGCTTGGCCAACTCGGGAAGCAGCTGCCCGATCGTGATCCCATCCACATTGGTCGCGATCGGCTTGTTCAGCGGACCGCAATAGTCATAACCCGCCTCCGGTTTCGGATCGAAGGTGTCCAGGTGCGACGGACCACCCCACATCCAGATCTGAATGACCGCCTTGGCTTTTGGCGCCCGCGCGGCGGCCGGGGCGGGAAGGCCCAGCCGGTCCGCGAGCAGCAGTCCCGACGCCCCGAGAACACCGTTGCGCACAAAGGCGCGCCGGGAGAGCGGCATGCCGCCCACGCCCGAGAACGGGTCCCCTGAACTTGACGCCGAAAACGCGAAACCGGAATCCTGTTTCGTACTCATTTTGTCACCTTGCCTTGGGAGCCATGCGGCCCTTTCTTTACGCGACGACGGCCATCGGCAGTTGTTTAGTCCGGATTATTCATAGGCTGTCCTTGTGATACCCAAACCGACAACTTGTTGTCGCAATCCACTGGTTGCATGGCACACGCAGCGACGACAAGTCGTCGGTTTGGGTTTCTATGAATAATCCGGGTTAGTGCCGGTAGAGGAACTCTGCGCTATTGATCAGCGCCCACGTTAAATCAACCAAGGCCTCCTGCCTATTCACCCGGCCGGACTGAGAATACTCCCGCAAGACCTTCAACTCCTCTTGGGTCGGGAAACGCGAGAGGATGGTCAGGTAGAGCCTTGTGACCGTGTCTCGCGGATTTCGGCTCGTCCAGATCAGCGATCGCAGCTTTTCACTTTGCTGGATCTTGCGCTGGATATGACTCGAATTCAACAGGTGCAGCCGCTGGGCGGCCGTGGGGCGATTGTTTCGCTCCGATTCCAGGCCGGTATCGCGCGGCGGACGTCCGAACAGTTCGAGGAAGGACGTCGTGATGCTGCCATCGGCCAAGGTCATCGAGCGTTGGTTCTCCGGAATGAAGGTGAAGGGTTCCGGAATCGGACTCGAATACTCTTCCGTCGTCCCGGTGATCTGGCAGAGCGCATCAATCAGCACCTCGGCATCCAGCCGGCGCAGCGGATAGTACGCGAAAAGAGCCTCGCCGTCTGGATGATCGGTCCTGGAAATCGAGGAAAGCTGATAGACGTTCGAGTTCAGAATCAAGCGGTAGATGTGCTTCAGATCGTATCGGGACGCGATCAACTCCTTCTCCAGCCAGGCCAGCAGTTCGGGATTTCGCGCCGGATTGTCGGGTCGAATATCGTCCGGCTCGTGAATGATGCCTCGCCCCTGCAACCAGTACCAGATGCGGTTCACGATATTCCGTGCAAACCAGGGATTTTTCGGTGTGATCAACCAATCGGCGAAAACCTCGCGCGGATCTTTGTCGCGAGACAACCGGACTGAAGTGCCGTCCGGAAAAATCGCCACGCCCGGCCCGTCGGCAGCCGCCTTGAGCGCATCAAAGAAGACAATCTCCTCTTTCCACTCTCCAGTCGATTTGTAGCCGACTCGGGAGAAAAAGGCCGCCATGCCCGACAGGCGGTCTTTCGACCAGTTCTCCGCGCGCACCCCCATGAACGTCAACGCCACTGCGCGGGCGATGGCTTGCGGCTCCTTGCTCTGGGTGGCGCGGTAGAAGTTGGCCTGCGGCACGCGGAAGTTGCTGCCACTCGCTGTGAGCATCTCCCGGACAAACCGATCGTAGGGCATGTTCTGCTTAATGCACGTGCGGATCCAATGGTGATACGCCTGCGTGGCATTGGGCCAGAGATTGATTGGGAATTCCGCCTTGACCCGCAGCAGATCGCTCCACTTCATGGCCCAGTAGTCGGCGAATTCTTCCCGCTCGAGCAGGCCATCGATCAGGTCGCGGCGCTTGTGCGGATCCCGGTCCAGCAGGAACTGTCTGGCCTCCTGCGGCGTGGGCAGCGTGCCGATGACGTCCAGAAAAGCCCGTCGCACGAAAACCGCGTCCGAGCACACATTCGCCGGTTGAATGTCCAACCGCTTCAGCCTGTCGAAAACCAGCTCGTCGATTCGACCTTCCGGAACCAGCTTGGCCTGGCTTTCAAAAGGACGCACGAACGTTTTCTCCGCGCCCAGGCCGGCCGAAGCCGTCAGCAGGACAACTGCGCAAATCAAGGATGTTTTCATAGTCAGCGTCCCACCAAACTGCGCGTGTTTCAGCCCACAGGCCTCCGAACAAATGCGACCTTCCAAAGGAACTAACCACCGAAACGGTCAGAAGTTTCGCTCGAATGCCGAGATTGCATGCGATTGTAAGGCAGCACGCCGTTGCCAGCCAGGATTTTGCAATTTAGCCGGCCCGCTTGCGGGCCGCGCGCCGGGCAAGCCCGGCGGCTAAGGAACAGTCCTGAAATAGATTCCCGATATCAAGTGGTATCGGGGACGGCG
>CAZGYE010000007.1:0-46911 GCA_964530165.1 uncultured Planctomycetaceae bacterium | reverse complement strand
TTTTCTTCCGTATCGATCCCACCACCACACCACCAAACACCTAAGGGCCCAACCTTTCCCTACCCGACGCTCTTCCGATCTGCACAACGAGCATCTCAACGGCTACCGCGACCTGTTCGAGTCATCGGCCCTGCCGATCCGTGACAAGGTGGCATAACCGTCCCGCTTCACACCAAGAGCACCCGAGTGTGGGGTGTCGGAAAATCGGCCGCCCGCGGCATCCACGACGTAGACAGTGTCTCAACGTGCCGACAGTACGAACAGACGCGTCTCGCCTTGGACCATACGCACCTCGAAGTTGCGGATGTTCTCGCCGACCACGTGTCCGTCGAACAGATCACGGACGATCCTTGGTTTAGGCAGCGTGACGTGCTTGGTGCCGCCGTCGGTGGCCGTGAGCGCCAAAAAGGAATCATCGGCGCTGATCACGTCGTTGGAGTCGACATAGATGTGGACGCCCGAGACCTTCAAGACATTTCTCAAGAAAGCCGCCGGCGCGTCGGTCGTTCCGATGTAGATTCGCAGCCCATTCGAGTCTTGCTTGGCCGCGACTAAAACTTGACCACCCGGAAGCGTGGCCAATGGCTTGATCCCGGCGCCCGCTAAAACGGTCCAGAGCGGCGAGAGCTTCGTCCGGCTGCCAAACGGCTCGTCAGAAAGATTGTCCAACAGCGGGCTGTCGTTCTTGACAAAGGTTGCTTGCGCCTTGGCCACGTCGATACGGAAAACCTTCATGCCGATCAAGTCGCCGATCAGCGCGTCGTCAGCCTTGTCGCCGAGGAAGCCGCTGCCGTAGAAGTAGACGGCTGTTTTCCCTGCGGTCGCCTTCGCAATTGCGGCACGGGACGCCTGGTCGAGATAGAACGGATTCAGGAAGATGTAAACCTTCGACGGCGGCACCTTGCCGGCAAGCAAATCGCCCAGGTAGTGCATCCGGATCGGCGCGCCCATCCGATACAGCCGGTTGCGCAAGACGTAGGACTGGGAATACATGATGGTCCGCGTGCAGGCGATGGCAAACGGCGAGCGTTCGTCCACGATGACGGCCACTTCCGGATGGAACGTGGCTGGCCGGGCAATGTTGGCGTCATAGTGCTGCTTGAGCTTCCCGATGTTGTCCCAGACGTCTTGGCCGTTCAGCCAGCCGATTCCGCCGAGATCCATATACCAGCACGCCATACGACGAGGCAGGATGTGCCCGTAGTTGCGCTGATGCACCCAGAACGTCTGCTGCGGCGTTTCCACACGACCGAAGCCGGCCTTGGATGGTGTCAGGTACGTACGTGTGTCGTCTTCGTTGAGCCAGAGCTTCCCGGCTGCGCGCACCGAATCGACGGCCGTCATGAACAACCCCGCCCCTCCCGATTGACGATCGAAGTAGGAAATCGGCGAGCAGAGAATGTCAACATCGGGGCACTTCAGCAGTCGTTCCATAGCCAAGTGGCCGCTGATCTGCGGACCGGACGGGATACCGGACATGTCGAAAAAGTAGCCGTAGAACAGCGTGACGAGCTTCTTTCCATCCGTCTCTTGCTTGATTGCGTGGGCGATTGCTTCCAGCGGCTCTTCCATAGCAAGCTGTTTGTACTCGTAGAAATCGAGGACCTTTCGCTCGCGCTGCGGATCGCGAAAAAGGCCGTGCGTCGTCGTGCGACGTTCGTCCGCCGTGGGCGCCGAAGCGCTGACGAGTGAACTATGCGGATCGCGCCAGGCGGTGCGAAGTGCTTCGTCGGTCGTGTACCGGCTTCTAAGCCAACGCCTGAAGCCGGCCGTCATCGCCTGCGAAAACCCCGACAAGCGCGGCTCCCACGAGCGCTGGTAGAACCATTCGCCGGTGTGCTGGCCGCACGGGTGATAACCCAAGAGGGAATCGCCATAATTGTCTTCGCAAAACCGAACCAGTGCGCGGAGGTGCTTCAAGCTCGTCTCGCGCCACAACGTCGAGGCGGGACATTCGCCTCGCGTCTGGCCGTCGTCGAAGGTCAGACACTCTTCGGGATGGGCCTTTTGCCACCAGCCGGGCGCCGACATGCCAAAACGGGGAAGGAAAAGCGCCTGCGGATCGGCCTTCAACGTCGCCTCGAACGCGCTCGCCACGCCGCTGAAATCCGGTTTTTCGCCGTCCTGAGGCCACGGCATCGGAATGCCGAAAGAATGGATGTGGATGCCGGCGGCCGCTGCCATCCGCACCTGATTCTGGTAGATGGAATTCGCATCATCCGGTGGGTAGATCGTCCAGGGTGGTCCGTGGTGAAGCGCCAAGAGATCGCCTTTGAATTTGCGGTCAGCTTTCATCCGGACGGTGTATGTGTAGCGTTGGCCTTTCTTCGACGACATGCCGGTCTGGTAGAAATGGCAGTGCATCGTGGAGGTCCCGCCGCTCTGGATGATCAGCCGGCAGGCTCGTTTACCTTGTGCCGTCACATCGGTAACGACGTCCCATTCCGCCTGTGAACCGTAGTGTTTCTTATCGGTAAACAGGCGCCACACCCGGCCGACTTCTTCTTTGGCGCCTTCCCATCCGCCGTACTGGAGCATGTTGGTAGATGCGGAATCGTCGCGCTCGCCTTCATAAAGTCGCACGTCGTCAATCCACACCGTGCCGGGACCGCTTCCGCCAAGCCGGATGTGCACGCCGAAATGCCCTTCGTTCGTCTCGGGCGCCGTAAACGTAAATCCGTACGTCTTCCACTCGGTGTCGAGGACGAAAGTGTAGGGTCGCGCGCCGGAAGCCCAGCCGAAAAACATCAGTGGCGCTGTTGGCTTGCCGTCGACGAAGAGCCTCGGCGAGCCGTCAACAGTCCTGACCTCGGCCGTGACCGCCAGGGCACCCCGTGGAGTCGCAAGAATCACGCCGGCGAGAATAGCCGCCGCGTGCAATGCAAAAAGACGACGCGTGCTCATGACAGCGGCTTTGAACTCATCGGGCGCGAAATGGTTCTTCGTGAAGTCATCGAGATTCCAACCGACCTGACGCCAACGGCAATCCATCCAAATACTGAAACCTGCGGTGACTTGACTGCGATACTTGTCGGGCACTGCCGAGGATTCAGGCAATCTCTTTCTGATCGTTTTGTAAGCCTGCTCAAACTGCTCTCGCTTCTTGTACGGATACGAATACTCCCAAGCACCGACAACGCCTCGTTCAAAACAGCCGGTTGGGTCGAGATTTCTCTACATGTGATCGAGGCCATCTTTTTCTTCGAAGCTCTGGCAACTGCCGCAGCCGCCGGAAAGCTGCACCGCACCGCACAGCAACATGGTGCAGAACAGGCCCGTCACGTAGACCGTCTTGCCGACAAAATTGCTCAGCGTCAGCCCCAGGATAAAGTGGGCGCCTGCCGTCGGCGGTGCAATCATGCCCCAGACCAGGATCATCACCAGGCCGATCAATACGACGCCGACCCACCCGCCGGCGAGCAGCACCTGCCGCAACTTCACCCAATTCACGCCGAACAACCAAAAGACAATCCAGGCCGCCAGCGGAGTCCAGGGTAACAACAGGGCGCCCAGGGTGACCAAGACCTCCCAGCCGGCATGCATGAACTGTTCGAGGCTCTCCAGCAACGGTTCCATGATGATCCTGACTCAAATTCAACGGCCACTCTGACAACCATCGTAGCGTCTGCATCAAATCGGCCAGAATGCCCCTACCCGATGAATCCCCACGACAATTTTCACTCCTGTACGACACCTCCTCTGCCATTTCCGGGCCAATGCATTCAATCAGGATTCCGCCAGTTCGTATCTCGCATGGAGGCTGGCACAAATTATCACCTTGTGCGCCGTGGGAGAAAGGAATCGTGTAGGAAACGTCCGCCTGATGTGGGCAAGGTCATACTGGAAAGGATCGCCCATGCTCGGTTCAACCGATGCAGAAATGTCGATGAGCTTTCCGAGCCTCTTGCCCGCAGCCGCTGCAAGAGTACGACCACGTGCCTCGGCGAGCTTCAGGCAGCGATCAATGGCTTCCTGTTCATGCGGCTTGCTGTCGGCAAGACCATACAGCAGGGCGCTGCCTAAAATGCTATCCACTAAGCATGAATGGCCCAATGAATTGTTCAATAGAGCGCCTTGCTTGAGACCGTCGTCTATGATCCGATACAGAGCCGCAGGGTCGTCAGGGGGAACCGTGATCAGCAAACCTTGGATAACCAGAGGGGGAGCATACGCGACCGACTTGGAAGAATAACTGCTTTCTTGTTGGCCAAAATAGACGTCGAAGACGTCGATTCGGTCGATCTGCTCGTGTGAGCCTTGAAGGGTCTCGGCCATCTCCGCGACTTTTCTTCTTGCATCCTTGGCTGCGTCCTCCATCAACATCCCTTCGCCGGTGAGGTATAGCTTTACGATCGCGATGTCTGGCTTCACCTCCAAATTGAACTCTTCTTGGACCGCGATAGAAGGTGTGTCTGATTGGCTCATGAGAATGCTCCTCTCCAAGTGATTCCCGGCATCGCCGTCAACAGGAAGACGGCACCGATTGGCAGTGGGACCGAACTCTTCGGAATCCCCCCTTGACAAAACTCCGTCTGGTAGCGGCAAGATGAATCACGAGGTGCGGCCGGCACTTTGCCGCACGGTCCCCATCATACCCTGGCCCGTCGTGCGCACAAGATGGATCCGAGGATTATCCCGCGCCGCTGGCCGGTGGCATAATCTCCGGACGTTCGACTCCTGCTTTTGCAAGCGAGGCGACTGGATGGTGGACGCCGCTCCGCACGCCGGCGCAAATGGCCGTGTGCGTGTCGATCATCGTCGTGTTGGGGTCCTGGTGGTGCGTTTCGGCGCTTTTCGAGGTCGGCATCGAGGGTGGAGAGGACGGACGTGGCGGCTCGATTGCCGTCGGGAAGGCGACTGGTATGATTGAGGGTCGTTGGGACTGCAAGCAGTCGAGCGGAGCAAAGTACGGACACCAGGAAAACGGAGACAGCTATGAGACGCACCTTGCCCGTGCTCGTCCAGCATCCTGACGGCGCGAAAGTGAAAAAAGACGACCGGCTGTGGCGGATCATGCTCTTCAACTTTCGCATCACGGGCAACGAGCAGAGCGCCCACGGCAAGCTGCAGGAATCGTTGATCACCGACAATCTGCACGAGTCAAAATGAACCGGCCGGCTGGCTCAACTGAAAACCCACTGCAACCGCACGACGTCTGGATGCGCCGGGCGTTGGAACAGGCGCGGCGGGCCTTCGACGAGGGTGAGGCGCCGGTGGGAGCGATCGTCGTCTGTGGGGAGCGCGTGATTGCCGAGGCCCACAACCAGCGCGAGGCGCTCAACGACCCGACGGCGCACGCGGAGATGATTGCCATCACGCAGGCGGCCGAGGCGATCAGTTCGTGGCGGTTGTTGGATTGCACGCTGTACGTGACGCTGGAACCGTGCCCCATGTGCGCCGGCGCGATCGTGCAGGCGCGCATTCCGACTATCATTTACGGCGCGGCTGATCCGAAAGCGGGCGCCTGTCACACGCTGTACCAAATCACCAGCGATCCACGACTGAACCACCAAACGACGACGATGGGCGGCGTTCTGCAGGAAGAGTGCCGCGGCATTCTGCAGGAGTTCTTCGCCTGCCAGCGCGATCAAGGGAAGAAGTGACCCCAGGATCGGTCACATCTTCACCATGGCGAAGTGCGGCACGCTTTCCAGCCAGTAATGTGGGGCAGGCTTTCCAGCCAGTAATGTGGGGCAGGCTTTCCAGCCTGCCGGTGGCGAGCGGTGAGAAATCATCACGCTGGCGGTTTCAAACCTCGGTAGCTCAAGTCCAGAACGTCCATGGGGTGTGCGACCCAGATGTTGTGGCCCGAACGCCGGATGGCCGCCTGAATCTGCAGCAAGCACCCCGCGTTGCCCGTGATGACCGCCTGCGAATTCGTGTCGAGAATGTTCTTGAGCTTCCGCTGCGCCAACCGGTCGGACATTTCCGGCTCGGTTAAATTGTAACTGCCGGCCGAGCCGCAGCAAATCTCCGACTCGGCCAACGGAACCAGCTCCAGTCCGGGAACCAGCGAGAGCAGCCGCCGCGGCTCGTCGCGCACCTGTTGGGCGTGCGCCAGATGGCATGCGTCGTGGTACGTGGCCCGCAGCGGGATCTCACCGGTTGGAGCGATTGGGCCCAGTTCGGCGAGGAACTCCGAGACGTCACGCACTTTGTCGGAAAACTTGCCGAGCGTTTGCCGTAGCGCTTCGTCATCCGGCGTCAGTTCGCGGGCGACGTGGCCGTACTCTTTGAGCATCGCTCCGCAGCCAGCCACGTTGATGACAACGGCATCGAGGTCCTCGACGTCGAATGCGGCCGCGTTGAGGCCGGCAAACTCCAGCGCGGGCTTCCCGCGACCGTTATGATAATGAATTGCCCCACAGCAGACCTGATCTCGCGGGATGACCACTTCGCAACCGTTCGCCTGCAAGACCCGGGCCGTGGCACGGTTGGTCTCTGCGAACATCGCCTCGGACACGCATCCGGTGAACAATCCCACGCGGGCCCGTCTCGGGCCGGTGGCCGGCAGCACGTCTGGCAGTCGCGCACCGCGCGGCTGAAGTTGGGGTAACTGCTCGTGCATTCGGCGGAGCTTTTCCGGCAGGAGTTTCGGCAACCCAATTCTTTCGATGAAGCCGTCAAGTCCGAGTCTCTGCATCAGGCGTACCGGCAGCAACGCCCATCGCAGGCGGTTCGGATACGGAAACAGACCGAACAAAAACAGCCGGTGGAACCAACCCACCGCTGCGGCGCCGCCGTCTGCTGCGCCGGCGTGCTGCATGTCGATGCGAAACGGCTCGATCAGCCGGCTGTATTGCACTCCGGACGGACAGGCGGTTTCGCAGCTTCGGCAGTCCAGGCAGAGATCGAGATGGCGTGCGACCAGATTGCTCAATCCGAGCCGGCCGTCGACGACCGCCCGCATCAGATAAATCCGACCGCGGGGGCTGTCGTTCTCGTTACCGGTTTCCAGATAGGTCGGACAAGTCGCCGTGCAGAGTCCACAGTGCACGCAGTCGAGAAACTTGCCGTACTCGATGTCGCTGCCGAGGGGCGCGGGTGTGGTTTTTTCTGGGGATTGGCTCACGCGTTCCCTCCGTCGATGAAGCGTCCGGGGTTCAACAAATTGTGCGGATCGAAAGTTGACTTCAGTTTCCGCATCAATGGCCAGGCAGGTTCCGGTTCCCCGAACACCGGCACATGTGACTTCCACTGGTCTGCGCAGTTGAGAACAACCAGATTTCCTCCTGCTCGCCGCGCCATTTGCCGCAGCGGCGTGATGATCTGGACAGCTTTCTCGACGGTGGAGACGTCGTCGGGAAGATGTCCGATCGCGATGCCGTTGCCCGCGTGAGACTGCACGGCCACTCCCAGTTGCGTTGCGCGCTGGACGAGCTCCAGAGTCGCCGAGGGCGGCAGGTTTGCCTGGAACGTCAGTGGATCGTCCGAGCAGACCTGAAACTCGGTCAGGGCAGACCAAACCGCGGATGCGTCGCTGCCTGTGATCACTTCGATCTTTTGCGGGCCGAAAGGGGAGAACTCGTCCGTCAGTGTTTCACTTTGCCAGCTCGTTTCTCGCTCTCGACCTTCCAGGCCGATGCACAACACCGGCAATTCGACGGGAAGGTCCTGACGTGCTTCGGCGGCAATTTGTTTCGCCGCGCCGGAGTTGAGAACTTCCAATGCCACCGGGCGCGTCTCCGACGTGAGCAGACGCTCTAGCACCATGTCGACGTCGTCAAAGGCGGTGAAGGTCGTCCAGAGGAGCGTCGACGATTCCGGCACCGGCCGCAGCTTGAGCGTCAACTGTGTGATGACCGCCAGCGTTCCCAGCGAGCCGACCAACAGCTTGCAGAGATCGTAACCGGCCACGTTCTTGACGACACGTCCGCCGCCCTGGAACAGCCGGCCCTGCGCGTCGACGGCCGAGACGCCGATCACGTAGTCGCGCAGCGTCCCGTTGCCGAAGCGGCGCGGACCGCTGGTGTTCGTGGCCACCGCGCCGCCCAGAGAGGCCCGCTGAGACTGCGCGACGTCGACCGGAAGCTGCTGGCGTTCGGCCTTGAGGATTTCGGCGAGTTGGTGCAGCCGGATGCCGGCTTCGACGGTAACGGTCATGTCGCGCGCCGGATAATCGACCGTTTCGGTCAACCTTGACGTCGAGACGACAACACCGGGCGTCGCAGACGGATAACCGTAGTGCAAAGCGGTTCGTCCACCGACCGGAAACAGCGCCCGCCGGTCGGTCTTGGCATTCTCGCCGAAAAATCGACTCAGCTCTCCCTGCGTGGCGGGGACGAATTCGTCACTGGTTTGGGTTGTGTTGGAAGACATCGATCAATCCGGAATCAGCTCTCAGCGGTCAAGGCAAAAGGCAAAAGGCAAAAGGAGGGATGAAGAGACGGGCAAGCACTTTTTCCTTTTTCCTTTTGATTTTTTCCTTGAATGAGTGCTGAATGCTTACATCGGCGCCTTGCGTCCCGGGTGGTTCCGTTGAATCTGTTCCATGCCGCAGGCGCCTGCGGTCGGAAGTATTTTTTGGGGACTGCAACGGCCGGTGGGGTTGAAGGTCTGTCGTACCGCGGCCATCACTTCGAGGTCCGTCTCGGTGTATAACTTGTTCATGAGGCTGATCTTTTCGACTCCGATGCCGTGCTCGCCGGTGACGCTGCCGCCCAAGTCGATGCACTTGCTCAAGATTTCGTCGCTGGCTTTCAGCACGCGGTCGATTTGTTCGGTGTCGCGTTCGTCGAACAACAGGATGGGATGAATGTTTCCGTCGCCGGCGTGAAACACGTTGACGATGCGGATGCCGTGCCGAACACCGGTTGCGGTAATGAATTCCAGGATTTCCGGCAGCTTGGTGCGAGGGACGACGCCGTCCTGCGTGCAGTAGCTGGGGCTGAGGCGGCCGATCGCACCGAACGCCTGCTTTCGACATTTCCAGAGCAGTTGCCGCTTTTGAGGGGAGTCGGCCCTACGAACTTCGCGTGCGCCGGCGTGTTCGCAGATCTCGATGATTTTGTGTGCTTCTTCGTCGACGGCGACATCCAAGCCGTCAACCTCGATCAGCAGGACCGCGCCGGCATCCAAGGGGAAGCCGAATCCAAACGCCGCCTCGACGGCTTCGATGATTCCCTGGTCCATCATCTCCAGCGCCGCCGGAATGATGCCGGCGCCGATGATGTCGCTGATGGCGTACGTGGCGTCGTTGAGGGTTTCGAACACGCCCAACATGGTGCGGTATGCCGCCGGGTTGCGCGTGATGCGGACGGTCACCTTCGTGCAAACGCCGAACGTCCCCTCGCTGCCGACGAACAGACCGGTGAGATCGTAGCCGGGCGGGTCCTCGGCCGGCCCGCCCAGTTCCGCGACCGACCCGTCGGGCATCACCACTTCCAGTCCCAGCACGTGGTTGACCGTCACTCCGTACTTGAGCGTGTGCGGTCCGCCGGCGTTGGTGGCTGTATTGCCGCCGATCGTGCAAGCGCCCTGGCTCGCGGGATCCGGGGCGTAATGGTAGCCGGTCTCGGTCAGATGTTGGGTGAGGTGGAGGTTGACCAATCCCGGATCGACGACTGCGTAGCGGTCGCGCAGATTGACTTCGTGAATCGCGCGCATGCGGGTCAGCGCGATCATCACGCCGCCGCCGACCGGCAGACAACCGCCGGACAAGCTGGTGCCGGCGCCTCGCGGCACGAACGGGACGTCGAATTCGTTGCACAGCTTGACGATCGCCACAACCTGCTCGGTGCCCTTCGGGAACACGACGACGTCCGGAGATTTCTTGCGAACGACGTACCCATCGCATTCGTAGACGAGCAGCTCTTCGGCGTCACACAGGACGCCGTCGTCACCGACGACCTCGCGAAACCGTTCGATCAACTCCGGCGCGATGCACGCGTCGGTCGGCATCAGGTCGCTTGTCATCGTCGTCGTGCCCACGTCCATCAATACATGAAACCATTGTTGCGGATGCGCACAATCGGTTGTTGCTGCGACAACGCGTCACCCGTCCCAGCTCCGTCGATTTCCACAAGATAGACGAGATGATCACCCGCTTCAATCTGCCCCGCGACATGGCCCTCGAGATATCCCAGCGCGCCGGTCAGGACCGGCAATCCATTCTTCCCACGGGTCACGTCGATCCCGTCAAACGCCGGTTCATCCGCCTCGAAACCGCGGCTGAAATGTTTCAAGAAATCCGTCTGCGATTCCCCGACGAGACTGAGTGCCATGTCCGGCCGTCCGGCAAGCCAGTCGTTCAGAAACCGCTTCTTGTTCAGCGCAACCGTGACCGCGGGCGGATCGAACGACGCCTGTTGCACCCAACTGACCAACATTCCGGTTTCGCGACCGTCGGCGTCGGCAACTGCCATGATGAACAAGCCGCTGGGTGTTCGGCCCAGAACCGAGGCGATTGCGTCTCGCTGCTGGCCGCCCTCATCCGTCGTACCGCAGAGCATGTGACCGTTTTTCCTTTTTGGATTTCAGTATCGCCAAATTCGATGCATGGGTGGCGGGGTCAGAGCGAACGCGATGGCCCCGATGCCATGTTTCCGGGCCTTCCCGTTGGTCAGGCCCGGCCACCCGATGGCAGCTCGGTCGATTTCAGTTTCTTACCCAGCCTCTTTTCAACGCTTTCGATCTTGGAAGTCAATCGCCCGGAAGTCCCTTTGCGGGCGTCGACTTTGATCGTGCAGGTGATGCGGTCGCAGTCGGCGCTCATTGTTTCGTAGCATTTCTTGACAACGTCGAACACCTCGTCCCATTCTCCCTCCAAAACGGTGCCCATAGCATGCAGCCGATAATCGAGCCCGCTGGCGTCCACGATTTCCAGCGAACGGGCCACGTACTGGCTGACACTCACCCCTTTGCCCACGGGTGTCATGCTGAATTCGAGCAAAAGCACAGTGCCGGTCCTTCACAAGACGACGAGCGCACACCAGACGACTCTGTTACGTATTTTAGGCACGTGCGGTCAACTTGCAACGCTGTTGGAAGTCCCACAGGGGTCATGCCGGTGGAGCGAAGGAAGATCAGGAGATGCGCGAGATGCCCAGACGCGAGGAGACGCGTTCGTTCGGCTCTCGTCCGCTGACCCCTAAGCTACCAGACGTTCTCCAGCCGCGCCTCTTCGGTGTGGATGTAGCGGCCGATCTGGAAGCGGCCGGGGGCCTGTGCGAGCACTCTCAGGCAGACGGAAAATCCCTCGAATGTCCCCTCGATTGAGATGTGCGCGCCCAATTCATCTTCCGGGCCGAGCGGGTGCGATTGCCATTCGATGCCGAGCGGGTCAGAGAAGACTTCGTACAAGCCGCGCACGTCGACGGCAAACTTCGACGATGTGATCTTTCCATCCAATTTGCCGCCGATGACCTCGGTGCCGGACGCAAAAATAGTCACTTCCCACTGGTCGTTTTCGCGATTGTAGAAAGAATGGCAGCCGATCGGCGAAAGGATGTCGACGGCATGAATGTGTTGAATGGCCTCGTTTGCCAGTCTGTCGAGCCAGTCAGGTTGGGTCGCCACGGTCCAATCTCCTTCGTCAGAACCAGTCGATCGTGCGACGACATTCGCTGTCACGCGGGTGCACCACTGAGGTCCACAAACACGCAATCGCGATGCCAACCGGTGCAGGATTCTGTGCCGGGCCATAAGCAACCGATTTCAATGGGCTTCGAGCAATACAATCTGACGGCAGCCTCTGTACACGGCCGAATGTGTCAAGAGCTCTTGACACCTTTCGGTGACAATTCGCAACATCATGGCAACAAGCATCGAGAAGCAATCTCAGGAGCACCGATGTCGCTACGAGTCCTGCAACTGACCGACCTGCATTTGTTTTCCGATCCATCCGGCCGGTTGAAAGGCGTGCCAACGCGAGACACGCTTGTGGACGTGCTGGAATTTCTCGAATCCCAGGAAGACGACTTCGCCACCCTCGTGCTCACCGGCGACCTGGCACACGACGAACAGTTGGAATCCTACCGGCAGCTGCGCGCACTGCTCTCGCCATGGATCTCCCGCTGCCGATTGATTCCCGGAAACCACGACAGCCGCCGGTTCATCCGCGAGGTCTTCCCCGAACTTGTCCCACCGGGGAACGGGGCTCTGACGTTTTCGCTCGCAGCCGGCCGGTGGAGGCTGATTGGTCTGGACTCGCATGTCCCCGGCGAGGTGCCGGGGCGTATCGAGAGTGAGCAGCTCGACTGGTTAGAGGAGGAATTGACGGCCCACGCTCTTCAGCCGACGATCCTGTTCGTGCATCACCCGCCGGTCCCGGTCGGGTGCGCTTGGCTGGACGAGATTGGTCTTCAGCAGCCGGAGCGGCTGATCGAGATCATCTCGGCCTGCGAGCAAGTGCGGGTCGTCTCGGCGGGCCACGTACATCACGAGTGCGAAGGCCGCATCGGTCGCGCCGCGTTCTACACAACGCCCTCAACCGCGCTACAGTTTCGCCCGGGAAGCGACAAGCCGGTTTATGACACGGCAGCTCCCGGTTACCGTGTGTTCACGCTCGACGACAATTCGTGTTGCACCGCTGTGGTCAGGCTGGCAGATGCGCGGTTTCTGCCGGCGGATGTTTCCTGATCCTCGACAATGATTTCCGAGGGCAGCGAGCGGCCCGCGTTGATCGCTCGATCGGTCGCATCTTCGATGCCGTTGAGAATTGTCTCGTCAAGCACCTGGACAATCACTCGCTGCGCGAAGCGGTACAGTTCCCAAAAGCCGCGCTGCACATGATCGACCGATGAGTGCACCAACCTCGTGCCTGGCAGGTACTTTCGGTCGACGCGGCGGGCCACTCTCCGGTCGAGATTGAGGCTTCGCTGCTGAACCCAATCGACGGCGCCGTCGACCCGTTTCAGGTTGCCGAGCGATGTGAGACTGTAATCGCCCAGTGCAACGTCCGGGATGTCCAACGCCTGGGCGCCCTCGGCAGCCCAATCGGCGCCGCTGTGCCGAACGCGCTCGTCGACATGCTCTACAAACTGTGTCACCGGGCCTTGACGCCGCGATAACGGAAACAAAACGTCGTCGAAGATCCGCAAAGGACTCCACTCGCTGACGGACAGAATGTTGTAAGCAATGTTGTTCAGGTCGAAGGCGCTCGAAGGCCGATTGATCGACAGCGGCAGGTGCTCATAGGGCGGCAGCGGCGTGTAATCGAGCGGCTGCCACGCGTCGAGGTCCACGCCGCTGAAGTACACGGGATGAGCCACCACGTCGTGAGCTGTCTGGATAGGCTCGTAAATGGTTCGCAGCGGTGTTCCGTCAATCTCTTTCGCTTCGACGGAGATTCCGACCATTTCCAGAATTGTGGGCGTGAGGTCGACCAGCCGGCACGGGTCGTCGATGCGCGCGCCGCGGCGAATGTTCGGCCCAGAGATGAACCACGAGGCCCGCATGCAATCTCTCAGCAGGTATCCGTGCGCCGTGCCTGGTGAGCTGCGGTGGCCGAAATACCAACTCGGCCGGGCCGTCACGACCAAATCGGGAGCATATTCCGCTTCGCGATACTGCAAGCCCTCTTGCCACAGCATGTGCCGGGTCAATGTGACGACGCTGTCGGGATAGCGTGTTCCGTCGGTGATTCGCAGCCATTTCCGCTCGTCGTGATAGTACGCGAGCATTCGCCGCGGCAGATGATGCAGCAGGTCGAGCGGATCGTTCTCAGCAGCAAGAGCCTCGCGGAATGTCACGTTGCCCGAGGGCGCCGGTGCGACGTTTTCGACCGGCGTGTACTTGTAAACCCAGCGGCCGCGGGCGTCCTGTTTGCGGTGGATGACGGCCTGTCCCCGATCGAGTGTGGAAATGAGAATGGAATCGTCGGTGAGTTTCATCAGGACGAAATCGATCGGATGCTGTACGTTCCCGTCGGCGTCGAGGGCTGTGGCGGCCGTGAGCGCCCGGACCAGATTCAGCGGCGGCAGTTTTTCGGCAATCCGATACGCCAGCAGGTCGGCCGGCCTGGACGGACCAAACCAGCGGTTGGATCGGTAATGACCGCGGGGCAGGAAGATACGGGCCGCCCCGTCGGAGTCGCCGTCGACGAACACGAACTCACGTGACGAGTCGCCGCGGTGCCGATTCCAGAAGCGGTGCTGCCGAACCGACAGCCCCAGCCCGCCACCGACCCATTCACCCTGCCTAGACAGTTCGCGCGGTTTGTACAGAAACCCGTTGGCAAGGTCAAAATGCGACAGGTACGTCTTTCTACCGCCGTGATGACCGTGATCGCTCACCAGCATCAGGTAGGTTTGCTGCAAGCGGCCTTGACTTTCCAACTCCCGAACGACTTGTCCGATCTTTAGGTCAGCCTCGGCAATGGTGCGCCGTGCCATTCCGAACTGGCCCCGTCCCCGCTTGTGGCTAACCGAATCGGTTTCCGGCAGCCAGATGATCGTCACCGGGCTTCTGCGCGAAAGCAAGTGCCGGATGGCGTAATGCGTGTTGGCGTCGTCGAGGTATTCCCAAGCGTTTTGTGCCTGCAGGTAGGGCAGACGGTGAACCAGGCTCCGCGTCCACAACAGAGGGGGGACCTCGGTCATCAGCGGCAGAGTGCTGGTGGCCCAATCGTCTCCGTGAGCACGGAGGCGTTCATAAATGGGGGCGACGTTGGTCGTGTTTGCCTGCCGCCAGCGGTTGGCGGCGTCTGCACCCCGAACAAGTTTCACCGAAGCCACGTGGGCGTTCTGAACCAGTGCGTCGATTCCTTGCGGCGCCAGCAAGCGCGCGCTGCGATTCGGTCCCAGTGGTTCGAGATACGATTCCGAATGCAGACTGCGGCGACTGAAGCGAACCTGTCCTTTCAGTCCGTGACGGTCGGAGAAGCAACCGGTCCACATGGTCGCGTTGGAGGTGCTCGTGTCGGACGGAAAGGCCGTGAAAGCGTGGCTGAGCCACACACCCCGGTCGAGAAAGTGCTTCTGGATGTTCGGCAGGTGCCCCATTGCTGCCATTTCCCGAACGACGTCCGGCCGTAAACCGTCCAGGTACATCACCACGACCGAACAACCCGGTTCCGGCCGACCCGGCCTCATGTGTCTTGGAATGGTCTTCTCGAACCCGATCGGTTGAATGGCGCCCGGCTTGGTCACTTCCACGGTGAACTGTCCGGTGTTGTCGGCCGGCTCGTAGTCATTGACGGCCAGCATCAACGTGCCCGCCTCCTGGGCGATCCAACTCTTCCGCGATCCGACGAAAAACGGCGGACCCCCGCCGATACGACCCATTAAACAGTAGCAAGGAGCGGGCCCCTGGGCGGCGCTGGGAAGTGGAAACTGCTCGTCGGCCACGTCGTCGCGGAAGAAGAATGTGCCGGCCGGTCCCACCTCGGACGGCTGATCGAGGGAGTTTCGACGCGGCTTTCCGATGCCGATCGTACCGTGGGCCAGCACGGTCACCGCTTCACCGGGCTGCACGTTGACGCCGGTGTCGACCCAGCCCTGATTGCCGGGTACCACGATCATTCCGTCAGCAGCACAGGGACAGACTTCGGCAAGACTCGTGACGGCTGGGTCGCGAGTACAACCCAATGTCAGCAACAACCCCGCCACCAACCATCCGGAGGCGAGACACAGATGTTTGCGATCGAGTTGCCAGGGCACAATTCGACGCTCCGAAGCAGAAGGTCTGACGCTCAACAGGGTCGAACGAAGTTGTTACGCGTCTTCTGATCGGAATGACCGGCGTTGCCACATCAGCAAAACGACGCCTTGAAGTCGATGCCACCCGAGTTTCAGGCGGCGGAATTCCGGCTGTTCTGATGCTGCGGGTCAGTCAAGGCAAAAGGCAAAAGGCAAAAGGAAAAAGGCAAAAGGAGGGATGAAGAGACGGGCAAGCACTTTTTCCTTTTTCCTTTTCACTTTTTCCTTGAAGATGCTGCGGGTCGGTCAAGCAGCGCAAAGTTTACGGCGAGGTTACCGCAGGGTAGCATGACGCAGTCAAGGCAAAAGGAAAAAGGCAAAAGAAGGCACAGAGGCACAGAGGCGCAAAGGCACAAGGTCGGGCGAACATTCGACGCTTTGGCTTTGCCCCTTTGTCCCTTTGCCCCTTTGCCCCTCTTCACTCCTTTTTCCTTTTCACTTTTTCCTTGAAATGGAGGAATCATCATGAGCGAAACAATTCGTGTTGGGGTGAACGGGGCGGCGGGTCGGATGGGGCAGCGGATTGTCGCTTTGGTACATCAGGATGCCGATCTCGGGGTCGCCGCCGCCCTGGAACAAGATGGTTGTCCGCTGCTGGGAACAGACGTGGGGGAACTCTCTGGCCTGGGCAAGATCGGCGTTCCGCTCGCGGCCGAGTTGGGCGAGCGGGTCGACGTGGTCATCGACTTCTCGACTCCCGAAGGAGCGACCGCCATCGCCAAGGTTTGCGGTGAGAGACAAATCCCGCTGGTTGTGGCGACGACCGGTCTGAGCAAATCGCAGCGGCAAGCGTTGCTGACGGCCGCTCAAACCACGCCGTTTCTCATCGCGCCGAACATGAGCCTCGCCGTCAACCTGACGATGAAACTCGTGCGGGAAGCCGCCCGCGTCTTGCGGTCGGTGCCGGGGAGTGTCGACGTGGAGATTATCGAGCGGCACCACCGCTTCAAGGAAGATGCACCGAGCGGCACCGCACTTCGGTTCGGCGAGATTGTGGCCGAGGAAATGGGCCAGAGCGAGCATGTACACGGTCGGCACGGGCGTCCCGGCAAGCGGCCCCCCAACGAAATCGGATACCACGCGCTGCGAACCGGCGACAATGTTGGGGAACACACCATCGTGTTCGGCATGATGGGCGAGACGATCGACATCCTTGTCCGCGGACACACACGCGACAGCTACGCCTACGGCGCCCTGGCGGCCGCCAAGTTCCTCGTGGCCAAGAAACCCGGCATCTACACCATGGACGACGTGCTCGGGCTGTGAACTCTGCCCAGCCGGAGAATTCGATAATTGACTCATGATCGCTTTATCCGGACACCGATAAAGTGATCGATAGGCAGGGATCCGTCCGCGGAGAGACCCCCGGTCGAAGATCGTCGCACCTCGAATTCCAAGGGAACCGGCTATGCAGCTGAAACAACTCGCCGGCCGTCTTTCGGCCGCGCAGCTTGCATCGCTCATTCGTTCACGACGTTGGCTGGCCACGGCGAGCGCTATGTGCGTGCTGATTCTGGGACTCATCGTTCTCTTTCAGCCCGCAGATGATGACGGTTTTGCCGTCGAGGAAGTTGATTTCGCCGAACCTCAACCAGATCAGGGCGTTCTGCCTCTCACAGTGGGTTCGGCTGGGTCAGTGGACAAGCCCGCTGTGTGGTTGACCGGGACGATTGAATATGTACCAGCAATTCTGGAGTCTGGATCGGAAGCCGTTCGAGAATAATGCCGATCCGGATTTTTTTTATCACAGTGACACCCATCAGGCAGCTCTCCTGAAGATGCGGTACGTGGTGGAAAACCGCCTCGGTGCGGGTTTGCTCTCCGGCGGCATCGGGTACGGAAAGACGTATCTGATCCACCAACTTGGCCAGGCACTGTCTGAGGAACCCACGGTGATCGCTCACGTCGTTTTTCCGCAGATGTCGACGCCGGAGTTGTTGGCCTATCTGGCGGTCAAACTGGGGGCCAATGAGACGACCGCCGGCGGTGGGCGGATCGGGCTGAATCGGAGCGTTCAGCAGATCGAGCAGCAGTTGACCTCTCACACCAAACAAGGCCGGCATCCGATCCTCGTCATCGACGAAGCCCACCTGATCGAAGATCATCGCGTCTTCCAGGCACTCGGGTTGTTGTTGAACTTCCGAGAGCCCCCGCGCATCGACTTCTCGCTGATCCTGGTCGGCGAGCGCGAGCTGCTCTGTCAGGTCAGCCGCATGGCGCCGCTGGACGAGCGGATTGCGGTGAAAGCACTGTTGAGTCCGCTCTCGCAGGAAGAAACGACCCGTTACATCAAGAGGCGACTCGAGGTGGCCGGGACCAAAGAGCCGGTTTTCGACGAGCAGGCGCTGCAAACGCTGTTCGAGCTATCCGGCGGCGTTCCGCGGAAGATCAACCGCCTGTGCGACCTGGCGCTTCTGGTCGGCTATGCCGACAACATCAAACCGCTCACTGCCGCCGAGGTCCAAGCCGTCGGCGAAGAGCTGCTCTGCGTCGTCCCCGACTGATGGAAAAAGGCAAAAGCGGAAACGGATTTCCTCTTTCACTTTTTCCTTTTGCCTTTTTACTTTTTCCTTGTCATGCCGCCGCTGGAATCGCGCGGCTCAGGCGATACAGCAGTGTGTTGCCTCGTTTTCCGATGACTTGGACGGCGCTGGTCTCTCGCAGGCAGTAGGCCATTTTCTGCGCGAGCCAGCGGGGAATCTCCGCCAAGCGGGCGATGTCTTCGGTCGAAAACGGTTCGGCAAGGCCGGCCGGCAGCATGGCGGCCAAGTCCTCGGCCGTGCGGAGTTCGAACCGGCCGTCGATCGAGCGCAGCCGACGGTCTTCCACGCGGTAGTCCTTGCTGAACCGCCGTCGTTTGCGAGACGGGAGGCGATGCTCCTCCTGCTCGGTGAGTACAACTTCCAGCGTCAGTCGCGGATGCGGAAACACATCGACGAAATGCACCAAGTCGTCGAACAAATCGAAGTGGGTTTTTCGCGAGGGGCTGTAACGGGACGATTGGACGCGTCCTCCCCGCCGTTTGCGCTTGACGAGAAACTTGCGGGCGGCCAACGGCTTCACCACCAAGACCGTGTGGTTGACCAACAGCGCCCGCACCTTATCGCGTATTGCGCCGAGCGAGCCGTATTGGATTTCAACCAGGCGGCCGTCGACGACGGCATCGATGCGGTATCCGTCAACGCTGACCTCCTGCTGCGACGCGCGGGTCGCGTACAGGGCCTTCAACTGACGGTGCAGGGTGGTTTCCATTCTGGATCGCGCCCGACGCGATTCTTCTGGTTCCGGGACCGCAAACGCGCCGGGATCGTAGCGATTGGCAACGAAGCTGTCCAGACCCGGTTGCCCGGCTGAGTGAGAGAGTGCGACTGAATGCCATGTCGGTGATCCTACTGCGCGATGGGAAAACCGGCCTCCCTCCAGCCGCGGACTCCTCCGTCCATTGAGACCACGTTTTGATAGCCCATGCGCTGCAGGTTCTCGGCCGCTAGCGCCGAGCGATAGCCGCCGCCGCAATACAGAATGATCCGGGCGGTTGGGTCGGGGATTGCGCTCTCGATGTCGCGCTCGATGATTCCCTTGCTCAGATGCATGGCCCCGGAGATTCGGCCGGCCGCCCATTCGCTCTCTTCGCGCACGTCGACCAGACAGAAGGTCTCTCCCCGGTCCTGTGCGCGTTTCACGTCGTGGACGGTGCACTCGCGAATGCGAGCGCGGGCCTCATCGACAACCTTCAGGAATCGAGTGGAGTGTTGTTTTCCCACAGTGTTCCTCCCACAAGCCGTTTCATTGTCACTTCCGTTTGTAAACGATCCTACCGTCGACCATGGTCATCTGCACTTTGATCCGGCGGATTTCCTCTTCGGGGCAGGTGAGATAGTCACGGTCGAGCACCGCCAGGTCGGCGAATTTGCCGGTCTCCAGCGAGCCTTTCTTGTTTTCGTCGAAGCTGAGGTGCGCGGCTGTTTGTGTGACGCACCGCAGCGCGACTTCACGGGACAGCTTCTGTCTGGAGCCGTAAACCCGTCCGTTTTCGTTCTTGCGACTGACGGCGATGTAGAGCATCAGAAACGGGTTGAACGAATTGAGCGCGTGATCGGGGTCGAGACCGCTCATGTGGTCGCTGTTGATGGCGACCGGAACACCGCCGCGGACCCAATCGCCGACGCCAATCAGCCGCTCCGCCCAGCTCGGCCCGTAGACTTCGGCAATCGCGTCCGAATCGCGGTAATACAGGTACGGCTGCGTGTCGACGCACACGCCGAGCCGTTTGGCCCGCTCGACGGCGTCGGCAACCGGAAAATACGCATGAATCAGCGTGAACCGAGCATCGCGCACCGGGGTCTTGCGACTGACGGCTTCCCAGGCGTCGAGCACGCGATCGACGCCGCCGTCACCGGTTACGTGACAGCTCATCTGCCAGCCCAGCCGATGACCTTCGCTGAAGATGTCCCGCATCAACTCGACCGGATACCGCAAGTCGCCGCGGTACTCGGGGTCCTCAAGAACGTAGAACCGGATGCGTTTCTCGCCGTACGGTTCTCGCAGCCGCGTGCTGCCCCAATGAATGCCGCCGTCGACGGTAATCTTCAGCGGACCAACCCGCACCCAGTCGTCGCCGTCACCCGTCTTGAGGCCGAGGTCTTTCGTGAACGGCTCCACTTGGCTGCCGGCACGAAACTGCTGGCGGAAGGTCAACGTCGCGCGGACTGTCAAGCGGCCGTGGTCCTTCAATGCATTGAAAGTACGGTATCCGCCGAGATTGGTCGCCCGCTCGAAGATGCTGGTAATGCCCACCTCGTTGTAGCGGCGCAGCACTCTGACGAGCGCGGCTTTTGTCTCTTCGTCGGTGTACTGCCGCTGCGGCCGGAGCTTGCGCAGGTAGGAGTCGCCCCCGGCAATCATGCGCGGGTTGCCGGCGGCGTCGCGAATGATGCGGCCGCCGGGCACCGACTCGGTTTCCTTCGTGACTCCGGCCATCTTGAAGCCGAGCGTGTTCAACACGTTTTTGCGGGCCGCGTTCAGAATGACCGGGTGCGTAGTGCACGCGGCATCCAATTCGGCCGGCGTGGGATGCCGGCGCTCCTTCAGCCGGGTGATGTCGGTCCGCGGCACCCGCAGCCACTGGCCAGGGGGAACCTCCGTGGCGCGCCGGCGAATCCAAGCTTGAATTTCCGGAATCGAATGCAGCTCCACAAACGGCTGGTCAAGAGTTCCCCGGGCGACCCCGATTGCGTGACAATGCGTCTCGATGACGCCGGGGATGACCATCTTGCCGTCCAGCCGAATCACTTTCGTCCCCGCGCCGATGTGCTTCTTGATCTCGCGATCGCTGCCGACGGCCACAATCCGCCCGTTGCCGACGGCCAATGCTTCGCGGACGCTGTTGCGGGCATCGACGGTCAGAATCTTCCCGCCCAGGAGCACGGTCTCAGCCGCATCGGCGGCGCTCGCACTCCGAGCTGGATTCACGGCCGCCGCCGCAGCAGCGAGCAGCCAGAGCACAAAGGGTCTCATCGGTTTCAGAATTGGTGATTGAACCATCGGCTTCGTCTCGGATTTCGATCAGGCGTTGATACAGAGCCTGCGGGCCGAAATGTCTCGGCTCGACTGACTGCTATAGTAACCGACTACGACGAACTTGGAACTACTGTCACTCTCTGAGCGAGGCCAGAAACCGCTTCAGGGCGGCGTTGAAGACTCGCGGGTTCTCCATGGGCGACAAGTGGCCAGAGTCGGGTATCTCGACGAATTCGGCCCCGTCGATCCGCTCGGCCATGTGCCGCATCGTTTCGGCCGGTGAAAGCTGGTCCTCGACGCCCACGACGACCAGCGTCGGAACACGGATTTCACCCAGCAGCTCGGTGGCGTCCGCACGCTCTGCCATGGCGTACAACGCTGCCGAGATGGACGCCGGCGCCGTCCCGACGATCATTTGCCGCACTCGCTCAATCACATCGGGCCGCCCGTTGTGCGTGGCGGCGGCGAACAGATTCGACAACATGGCTTCGGCGATTGGCTCGGGGCCGTGTTCGAGCATCATGCGGGACATCTTCATGCGGCGACGGACTCCCTGCGGCGTGTCGGCCTCGGCACGCGTGTCGCACAGGACCAGCGATCGCAACCGCCGGGGGTGCCTGCGGATGAACGACCAGGCAATGTAGCCGCCCAGCGACAATCCACACAAGGAAACCGGTTCGTTGATCTCCAACTCATCCAATAGCGAATTCAGGTCGTCGGCGAATCGGTCCATTGAAACTCTGCCCGTCGCAGCACCGCTCCCGCCAAACCCGCGCAGATCGGGCGCAATGACACGGTGACCGGCCGCAAACTCATCGAGCTGCGCCTGCCACATCGTGTGATCCATCGGAAAACCGTGCACAAACAAGATCGGCGGACCGGAACCTCGATCGAACACGTTCAGCCGGACATCGTTGACCGTCAACTTCCGCACACTGATGGACTCCGTTGCGAGTGACACCACGTCTTGAGATCACGTCTTGGCAGCGAACGGCCCTTCAGCGCCGGCGGCTGCACACCGGGCCGGGCCGTCTGCTGCGATTCGCCGCTTGTTGCTGTATCATACCAAAACCGACGACTTGTCGTCGCTGGATGTGCTGACTTGTCGTCGCTGGCTGTGCCGTATCATACCCAAACCGACGACTTGTCGTCGCTGGATGTGCCGTATCATACCCAAACCGACGACTTGTCGTCGCTGGATGTGCCGTGGTGCCTGTGAATTTCGACAACAAGTTCTCGGTTTGGGTACGACAAGGACAGCCCAGGAATCATCCGGACTAAACAAAGGGCCTCACGATGGTATTTCAGGACCGAATCACGCTCAGCACCAAAGGCCACCGCGACATTCACGACCTGACCGACGAACTGCAAAGGATCGTTGCTCGTTCCGACATCACGGCAGGCATCATGCACGTCTTCAACGTCGGCAGCACCGCTGCGCTGGGGACGATCGAATTCGAGCCGGGATTGAAACACGATTTGCCCGACCTGCTCGATCGGCTCATCCCGCCCAGCACCGCATACGGTCACGAACAAGCCTGGCACGACGGCAACGGACACTCGCACCTGCAGGCGACACTGCTCGGCCCTTCGTTGACCCTTCCTGTGGGCGACGGCAACTTGGTGCTCGGTACTTGGCAGCAGGTGTTTCATTTGGAGTGCGATGTGAAACCACGGCAGCGCACGATCGTCGTCACCGTGTACGGCGAGTGACGAACGCTCTCGCGCTCTCTGCAGTCAACAGTTCATCCACGACCCACTGCCTGAAAACCGGGCTAGTTGCCTTTCGAGAGGTCCTTGATCTTGATGTTTCGCCACGCGGCCTCGTAAGGTCCGGTGCCGCGCTTGACGGCGTGCACCTGCAAGCCGATGAATCCCGACGCCATGCCGCTCTTTTCATCCACCAGGTCAGCGACGGGAACTCCGTTGACCCAAGTTTTGATGGACTTGCCAACCGCTTTCACGCGGTAGGCGTTCCACTGCCCTTTCTTGAAGGCGGCCTGTGCCTTAGGATCCGAGCGGTCTTCGCTGAGCCAGCCGGTGCCGAGGGCTTCGCCGTAAATGAAGCCGGCAGTCCCATTGACGGCGATTTCGACCTGCGGTCCGTGCACGCGGCCCTTCTTGAACTCCTTGTTACTCACCGAGCGAATTTGGACGCCGGAATTGAGCTGGTCGGCGACCTTCACCTCGAACGTTAATTCGAAGTCGCTGTAATCTTTTTTCGTGCAAAGGAACGAATTCGGGCTGCCCGCGTTTGTCTTGCCCACGACGGTCCCATTTTCCACACGATACGTGGCCGTCCCGTTCTTCTGCTCCCACCCGTCGAGCGTCCTGCCGTCAAACAGCGAGACCCAGCCGGCCTCACCGGCAAAGGCCGGAACTGCCAACAAACAAACGGCCGTCGTCACCAGCATCGTTTGGATGGTTCTCAACGTCATGGTTGCGTCTCCTTGTGGGGGGAATGCGGTTGGTGCTCACTTCCGATTGTTCATTTCGTCCGCACAAATGCAATGGCTGGGGCCCAATGCAGGCGTCACGAATCTTGGCTGCGGGGAGGCTGTGATTCCAGGGCCTGCCGGATTCGTTCGCGCGCTTCGGCCGAGAGCGTAACGTCCGCAAGACGAGGGTCGCGCTGCACTTGCTCGGCATGCCGTTGGGCGGCGGCTTGCAGTTGCCGGAGCTCTTTGGCAAAGCCAGAGCAAAACTGACACATGCTGAGATGCAGCCGGAGGTTCACCCGCCGCCACAACGACAGCTTCTGTTCCATCGACTGAGACACCAGACGTGAGACCTCTTCGCAGCTCAGCATCATCCATCCCCCCCTTAATCCGCCCAGTGCGCTTTTATGCAGTGGGACAGCCGCATCCGGGCACGGTAAAGCAGTACCCAAAGGTTTGACGCGGACAGCTCCAATTCCTTACAGATGTTCTCGCTGTTGAGTCCTTCCATCTCACGCAGCGTAAAGACGTCCGCCTGTCGCTCGGGCAGAGTTGCCAGGCAGTTCCGGAAAACCTTCCAAAACTCCTCTCGTTCCAAAGCGGCCTCTGGCCGAGCACCAAAGATGCGTGGATCAGCCCGCCAATTCCCCTTGCTGTCGAAAAGTGCTTCCGTCAAGTCGTCTGCCGGGTCGAGGTCGTCACCGGTCCGAATTCTGCGGCGGACGTGGTCCACGATCTTGCGTTTCAGGATACCCAGCAGCCAAGCCACTTCTGCACCCTTTCGGGCATACTGATCCAGCGATCTCAAACCCGCCACGAAGGTCTCTTGGACAACTTCCTCGGCAGAGTCTACGTCTCGGAGCCTGGACAGAGCGTATCGGAAGAGGTAATCGCCGTGCCGTTCGACCCAAGTTTCCGGGTCGAGTGCCTTCTCGCTTTGGCCGAGCAGTTCATCCACGCTCGATCCTCCTACTGGTAAAAACTAACCGCCAGATTGCCCAGGTTGAAGGCTCACCTGCACGCACACCGAACGGGCGATCCGTTCATTGTTACAATTCCAACGGGCGAATCAACCGCAGATGGAAAACAATGGGGCGCATTTCTCGTCACGTAGAATGACGGTGCTGGAACCCGATCGTGAGCGCGCCGAGCACAAACAGGGCGAAGCCGAACCACGACGCCGGTACCGGCAGCAGGAAGAACACGATCAGACCGACGGCCGTCAACGCTTTGGGCAGATGCCGGCGAATGGCGTCGCCGCCGCCGGCCCGCGAGAGCGCAATGGCCGTCCCGACGCCGAGCACCAGCCAGAGGACCGTCCAGAGCAACCCGAACCCCGTTTCCAGCGACTGACGCGGCCGAACCGACAACGCCAGCTTCGGCGCCCCGCTGACTTTCGAGAACGTCAACTCCTGCCCGGCTGCGGGGACCTCGATTGCCAGCGACAACCCACCGGCAGCGGTTCCTGTTGCCGGGGCTTGTCCATTTGTCACGATTCCACCAACGGCTGCATATTTCTCTCCGGCAGGCCCCTTATCGGCAGCGGCCTCTCCCCGATCTTCTTCGCCGGCTGGGCGGCCTTCGCCCGGCTTGCCCTCTGTGGGTCGAGCTGCCGAAGACTGCGGCTGCGCGGGTTGATTCTTTCCTCGTTCGGGTCGTTGCTGTGAACGATCCTGCTGCATTTGCAGCGCCGAATTCAGAGCCCCAATCTCCTTCTGAGTTTGAACCCGGCGCTGAAGCTGCGAACGGCGGCTGGTTCCCGGAGTACGACTGTCTGTACCTTTCGGTTTCCGCCCCTTCATGTCTTTGTTGATGGGTTTCTCCGTCGGTTTCGGAGCCGCCTTCACCAGCAAACGGAACCGCTCGTCGCGCTGCATCTCGGAACGTTCCGTTTCCCCCAACATGATTCCATTGGATGTGCCGATTTGCTGGGCCTGCCGCTGTAGTCGAAGCTTCTGAGCCCGCTCATCGAGCTCGAGCTCCTGCACCATCATCGTATTGGGGGTGCCGTCGACAATGTCACGAATAACGGCACTCTGACCGGCTTCATCAACTCGGACACGGCGACGAATTTCTGCCAAGCGCCCGTTGAAGTCCTCCTGCCGCTCTTGAAAACTTCGATCCTCGGCGGCGTCGCCCGCTTTGCCGGCGACGTATCCTCCGTTGACCAGGTAATCCAACTGCTTCAGATTGCTCATTGCCTGGTACTTCGACCGGCTGCTGTAGTTGCCCTCCAGAACATTGAACAAGTCCGCTGCTTCCTTAATCGCCGCCATTCTCTGGAAAAGATCTCTGCTGGCGGCCGCTGCCAGGGTGAGGTTGCTCCGCTGGGGATCGTCGAGCAGTTCGACGTCCAGCTCTTTGGGCAGAGAGACGTTCCACTGCGTTCTGGCGACCGGAATGCCCATCTCCGGGCTTTCCTGCAGCGAGAGCACGTGCGGCGCCGGCAGATCGATGTGCTTCGCCAGTAGCTGAAACCCGCGAGGCAGCTCCCCGGTGGCCAGCCGGCCGGCCAGCACCACTTTGACTTGGAACGAGAGGTCGGCCTGGCTTGTTTTCGGCAGGGCAATCAGATCCAACGGTTGACCCTTTTTCCGGACCGGCCCGCCGCGGCGGACCGGCCGCGAGGGGCGACCTTTCACGAACACCGAAAGCAACTCCGAGCTTTCCGGCAGGCGAAGGGCCAGGAATTGACGCGACCGGTTCTTGATGCGGTAGTTTGCCTGAGTTCGCCACGTACCGTCCTGGGCGACGACGGTCGTCAGCTCGGCGAGGTTCACCGAGGCCGCCGCTCCCTTTTGCTGAGCGAACTTGTGGACCTGCCACGCCGGGGCCACATCCCCTTTGCGCAGCCGAGCGATCTCCATCGCCTGGTCCAGAAGCTCCGGTGGGATTTTAATCGGCAATTCTGTGTCGACCGGTTCTGCCACCGTCGCGTCCACCGGAGTGAGCTGACCCTGCGACTGGTTGACCAGAACGACGAAATGCCGAGCCCGGCCGGACTCCAGCCGTACAAACGCCGGCTCCTCGTCGGCCGAGTTTCGTTGCTCGAAAATCACCGCCGGCGCCTGCACCTCGACCGGCGCTTGCGGTTGACGGGCACCGCCCAAAGAGTGGTCGCCGGCGGCGGGGGGCGGCAGGGTGGCGACGGCCATCAAGAAGAAACGCTCGCGCTGGGGCGCCTGTAACGAAACGATCCAGCGCACGCGGCCGTCATCCAGCTTGGTCTCGGTGATCTGCCGTAGTCCGCTGGTGGTGAAATCGAGCTTGCCGGCCAGCCAATCCGGCGTGGTGAACACGAATTCCTCGCTTCGGGCATGCGTGATCTTCCACTCGAGCGCCAGCATGTAGTTGATCGACGTATCGGTGAGGGTGACGATGGTGACCGCGTCGGCTGCCAGTCGCGGGGCGGCTCGTTTCAATCCGAGCGAAACGACAAACGGCTCCAAGTTCCTCGACCGGAAAGCAAACTGCGCGGGACGTGTCTCCAGCCGGCGCAGGTCGGCGGAAAGCTGTTCCGGGCTGATCGACCGCCAGCCTTCGCGTCCGGCGATGCCGGCTTCGGTCTCGTCGGATGCGGCCGAGTAGGCATCGTCGACCCACACGGCCAAGTCGGTGGCCAGACGGTCCGCTTCGAACGGGACGGGGAGTAAAATCTCGGCCCGCTCGTCGTCTGGTGCTTTGGGGACGCTTCCTTTCAGGGCGACCTCGACCGGGCCGACTCGCGGCGCATCGAGCTCGACGACCAGGGTGCTCCGCTCGTCGGTCAAATACCAATCCCAAAGATGCGTCGCTTCGACCGACAGCGGGAGGAAGCCTTCGGGAAGCGCCACGGCAAGCCGGGAACGCGGGGCGCCTTTCAGTTCGAAGGCGAACCGGCTCGTCAGCTTCATCTTTCGCATGCCGACCTTCACGCCGTGCTCGGCGGTCACTTTCGATTCGAGGCTGCGGCGGGTGACCAACAGCGGCAACTGAAACGGACGCGACGTGTACCGATAAGCCAACTCTGGCTGGGGTTGGGGCGGCTTGAACGCTGCCGACGCACGGACCGACACCGACGGACGGACCGGCACCGACGGACGGACCGGCGCCGACGCACGGACCGGCGCCGACGGACGGACCGACACCGCCGGACGGAATTGTCTCGGGTTGATTTGCCTGACGCCGGTCGTCTGCCCGCTGCGCAGTGCGAATTGCCGGGCGGCATACACGGCCAGCGTCCCGGTTTCGCGGGTGACTTCCCGCGGAGCGAATTGCGGAAAGCGGATGGTCGTCGACCCGTCGCCGATCTCAGCGTCCAGATAAAGTTCAAAGTCCAGCCCGGTCTGGTCGTCGACGCTGCGGCGAAGAAAGACGCGAATACTGCGCGCTTTGCCGTCAGCTTCGATTTCCCAGCCGCCCACGTCCGCTCCGGTGATACGCTGCACCTTCAAGCCCGCGGGCAGCGAGAAGGAGACGTCGGACAAAGCCCCCTGTCGGACGCGAAACAGAAAACTGCTGAAAAGGCGTACGCCCCCATCGTCGATGCTTAAGGCGCTGATCGCCTCGGTATGCACGATTGTGTCCGCCAATGGCGGCAATGTGTCCGCCAATGGCGGCAATGTGTCCGCCAATGGCGGTTGCCGTGGCTGCCAGGCGATCGTCAGCTTCCCGCCCCGATCGATAGGAACCTCGACGAGTTCTTTATTTCCCTCTTTTCGGCGACGGTAGGTGGCGCCCGAACCGCCGACGCGCACGCTGAGATCGGCCGCGGGCAGTCTGAACGTCAGTTTTCCGGCCGGGACGGCGTCCAAGGGAATCTCGAACTGCCCGGCCAACCGGTCAAACCGGCCTCGCCGGACGGCAAGTTGCACCGGCAGGCGGAACTTCACGTCGAGCACATGAGCGCCCGGCTTCTCCAGGACGACGGAAAACGGTCTCTCGGCATGACCGTCGGCGGTTATCAGCGGCGCTGGCCGATCGTTCAACTTGGCACTTTCCAGCGCGACGGCGCCAAGCGGCACAGCGATTCTCACCTGGTGGTCGCGAAAACTGTAGAGCACAAACCGTCCGGTGACGCTGACGTGACTTTGCCGGTTGTCGGCCGATCGCTTCAGCTCGGCCGAATAGAGCGCGCCGGCCACGACCGCGTCGACCGGTGCGGGCCGTTTGATCCGCCGGTCCGGGTGGGCCTGGTTCCAGAGCTCGATGAACTTTGCGTGCGGCAAAAAGACTCGCTCGGCGGCGAGCGGGTCGCCCTGGGGATCGTACGGCACGACGATCGTGGGCGATTGCGGACCGGCACTGCCGGGCGGAATGCGGATTACGGATTGCGGAGTGCCGGCTGCGGGTTGGGCGCCAGAAACGTGACTCGCGCTGCCGAGGGCCAGAAGCAGGAACAACACGGTTGTCGTCGTTGAAGTCCGCCGGAACTTCACTGCCCATTCCGCATTCCGCACTCTGCGCTGGGCACTCAAGACTCCCCACAGCAGCACGCCGCCCAGCGCGCCGAGGAACCAGCCGTCCAGCACGACGTGCCAAGAGACCGGCACCAGCGTGATCAACGCCAGCGGCGCCGCGACTCCCAGTGAGCCACAGATGCTCCGCACGCGCGGCGGCCGATGCCGCAACCACCAAAACAGCAGCAAAACACCGGTCAACACAATCAGCCGAAACACGGCTCCGGCGTCACGGTTCTCAAAAGCCACGTCGAGACCGCCAATGGCGGCAACGTGTCCGCCAATGGCGGCAACGTGTCCGCTGCCCGCGACGTCCGCGCCCGTGCCGATGTACCGAAACCGCTTGACGGCGTGGTTCGCCGGCACCTCGAAATCAATCGGAACCGACAGCCGCGCACCAGAGAAACGAACACGACCATCACCCTGGGAAGGATGAACTCGCCCCTCGTGCGCCTCTCCGGCTTCATCCGGCCCCGGCTCGGCCCCGGCCGGTTCTTCCTTTTTCACGCCGGCTGCCTTTCCACCCTCAAAGGCGACTATTTCGTCTTTGCCGCGATCCATCGGTTGCTGCGGTTTCGCCGTCGCCAGACCGTCCCCAGGGCGATCTACGGAGGGGGCCGCCAACGCGGGCAATTGCTTGACGTCATCAGTCGCGAAATCAGAATCGACCCCCATCCTGATTTCATCGCTTGGCGCTGTCTCCGAAATCGCGCCGGACTGCGGAACGCTTTCAGACCCCTCCTGGGAATTGTGAAGAGCCAAGTCCATTTGCTTCATCCTGTTGCGAGCCTGCGACCGTGTGGACGCTTCGCGCGCCTGTTGGGTGGCGGGCAGCAGCAGGGCGATCAGGAGCAAGCCGAGGAGCAACGCAATCCCGAGTACAGGCAACAGGCGAAATTTTCCCGACCGCCGGTACGAGAGCGTGAAGACGGCGATCAGGACAACCGCCACCGCGACGTAGGCGGCATTCCAGAGCAACCCTTCGGGCGAGGCGACCGCGAAGCCGGCATTGCCGGACGCGAAGCTTTGCTGGACGCGGCTGAGCAGGCTGGAGCGGTCCAGCTCATCGAGCGGCTGGAATCGGCCGTCGCTGGTGATCAACAGCATCCCGCGGGGATAGTACAGGGTCCAGTTCTGGTCGAGCACCTCCAGCGGCTGCCGCTCGCCCTGGCCGCTGACGACTGACAACAACGGCGGGTTCTGGCGCACGCGGCCGAACATGTCGAGCGGTTTCACAGCCGTTTGGTAGAACAATTTGAGGTTGCGGACCGCTTCGGGCCGTCCGACCGGCGGCAGCGGGATCAAATAGTCGGCGCTGGTGCGGCGGACCTCGATCGGCCGGTCGTCGACGAGCGCCGCCCACAGATGCGCCGATTCCTCGAGCTGCACGTGCAGGCTTTGCACGCCGACCGCGACGATGCGGAATTCCGCCCGGTGCTGAAACTCTTCGGCCTGACCAAGGATGCTGCTCATCGTGATGAGGTGGCAGACGGCCCTCGGCACGGCGACCGGGTCGAAACGTTCTTCAGCGAGCGAGACCTCAAAGCCCGGCATGACGTAGCGGTAAGCCGCCACGATCCGCTCGCGCGGCACATAGCGGGTCGACGGCAGATCGACGGGGTCGATTTCGGAGAGCGGCTGCTTGTCGCGACCCAGGGCGGCGATCGTCAAGCGTTGTTCGCCGGCGGCTTCGATGGCGAGCGAACCGTTTTGCCGATCGGCGGCGAGGACGCGGACCGTGTGGAGAGTAAACTTCTTCGCGTCACCGCGGGGCGTTGCCACGTCGACAAAAAGCAGCAATTCGCCCTTCACCTGCCGGTCGAACCGCAGCGTCCAAACGCGTTCTCCGCCGGCCGGATCGGCAGCGCGTTGCTCGACGATTCGGGCGGGGTGATCGCGGAGCCGAAACCGCAGCTCGTCACCCACCGATTCCGGCAAGGCAAGTTGGACGCTGCGAATACCGCCGCCAGAGACGTCGAGAGTCACTTCCAGATGGGAGATGAGCACCTGCGGATCGAGCCGGGTGAAGGAGAGCGTCCGCGCGGAGATGCGTGCCGGTTTGCGAGCGATGCGCAGCCGCCCGCTGAAGCGGGTGTCCTGGTAGCGGTAACCGGCCCGTTCGCCCGGCAGATTCAGATGGGCCGGGTCGAGCCCGTTGACTTCCAGCGGCGCCAGGTCGAAATCCTCCTCGGCCGTGAGGACGTACGCCCCTTCCACGACACTGGCCTGCGGCAACCGGACCTCAGGCAATGCGAGTTCGGCTCGATCAGTGCCGAGCGGCCAATTTTCCAGATCGCGGTGGGCGGCGAGCGTGACTTGAATCTCCCCCCCTGGTGCCAGCGGCGGACTCAGCGGGATCCGAACCTGATGCACGCCGGCTTGTTCGGGCAGCATTTGCCACTCCACGGCCCGATCGCCCAACGCGGCCGAGGTGATCGTCCACTCGGCGGGCAATGTCACACTCAGCTCGAATAACGGCGCGTAGAGAGTACTGATTTTGGCGATCGTGCCGAGTTCCAACCCGCGGTCGGTGACGCTCAGCGACGTCAGAACATTGGCCAGCAGCTCGCGCTGTTTTACGCGGGTGACGAAGCCGAGAATGAAGTCTTCCCGCCAAACGTCGAACGTCAGGGCGACGGGGAGATGGGGGGCAAGCTTTCCAGCCTGCCCCACACTAGGCTGGAAAGCCTGCCCCACACTGGGCGTTTCCGCGTCAGTGCCGGCGACTGCGGTGCGGCGAACGCCTTCGCTTTCTTCCATTTCCAATCGCACCCCACGAGGATGCCCAATGGCGACTCGGCCGACGTGCGACGTGACGTTCTTCAATTTGAGATTCGGCACCGCCCAGCTTTCGCCTGCTTCACTGGTTGCAACGCCGCGGAAGAGGACCCGTCGCGCACCATCAAACGGCTGCCGAAACTGTAACGCGACTGCGGTGCGGGCCTCGTCGCCCTCGTCATCAGCAAGCGCCCACGATTCAAGCCCGGTCGATTCTACGTCGGCAATTTCGAGGGTCTTGGGGACGGTGAATACCAACCGGTCGACCGCTTTGCCATAAACCTGCAGCGACGTAGCGGCTTGCCAAGTGATTTCGCTCACGCCGACGTCGACGGCGAATCCGGTGTCGGCGAAGATCAGCGCATCGGTCGTTTGTCCAGATCGGCGGTCGGTGATCCGCAGGCTGACGTCTCGTTTGCCGCCGACGGCAACCGTGTACCTGGCCGGTTCGTCCACCGGAGCGGGACGCTTGATCGACAATTCGTCAACGAGCAGATGTTTGCCGGCCGGCAGAGTCAGCGAGAGCGTGGCCGAGGGGCTGGGCGCCAGCCCGAACGCGGCGACCTGATCGCTGCCGAGGGCGACCAACCGGGTGGAGAGCTCCAACTCGAGCACGTTGCGTCCCGGCTGGTCATTGAGCAACTGCAGCGTGCCGTCGTTCTTGTCAGGTGGGGCAGGCTTTCTAGCCTGCCGACCGCCCGCGGCAGGCTGGAAAGCCTGCCCCACACTAGGCTGGAAAGCCTGCCCCACACTAGGCTGGAAAGCCTGCCCCACACTCAAACGTCCCAACCGGGCCGGGCTGCCTCCGAGAGTCGCCTTCTCGACGGCAAGCCCACGAAACGGCAACGTCAACGACTGCCAATCGTCGGTGAATTGAGTGAACTCAATCCGGGCCGTAATACGCAACTGTCGCCCGGCAATGCGCGCCTGATAGTCGGCGCCCGAGAGGACGATGCCTCGCGGCAACCGCGGCGATTCTTCGACTCGCCGGCGGGCGGTGTTGTAAAGTTTCAGAAACTCGCCGCGAGGCAACAAGACGCCCTTCTTGTCGCGCTGGAGAATGACGTCGAGCTGATCAATGGGCACGTACACCCGCCGCATCTTGGGGAGATCGTTCTCTGCCGACTTCGCATTCGGCGATGCCGACTTCGCGTCCGGCGATGCCGGCTTCGTGGCGCGTGCCGGCTGCTGGGCGAGGCTCTCGTCGACGGTCAGGCAACAGCCGAACGAGACGGCGACGGCAGCGAGGACCCACCGGGAGCGAAGTGCGGAATGAGGAATGCGGAATGCGGAATTCCAGACTCCAGGTACGGCATTGGAGATTGTAGGCTCGACACTCCGCATTCCACACTCCGCATTCCGCATTCGCTGGACCATCGTTGTTTTGTCTTCCCGCTGATTACGTAGACTTTGGTTCGTCATCCGTCTCAGGCTTCTTGTGCTCGGGGACTTCCGGTGGTGGAACCGCCTCAGCACCCGGTCCGGGGCGGCCGGTCGGTGCAGCCGCCTGCGTCTTCGCATGCAGCCGCTGAGGGCCGGACAGGGCGAATATCAACCACAAAGCCAGTATGGCAACGATGCCCAATCGAGCAGCGGCGATCCCGTGGTGGACCCAATCGGGTGATTGCAATGCGAGCAGCGCGGAGACAAAGGCGACACACAAGATCCAGGTCAGTCGGTTTTGCCACGTGGTTCTCGCCAGCACCCAACCGACGAAGAGAACCGTGCCGCTGAGGACCCACGAGACGAACACCGTCTTCCACCAGGTGATTTCCAGTGTCCGAGCCGCTCCGAGACTGCTGTAGCGATAGACGTGCCCTTGGGTCGGAAACTCGAACATGCCGGTCGATGGCAGTTCGATCCATTGTTCGAGATCGTTGGTGTCGGCGTATTGGACCATTCCTCCGCCCAGCAGTCCGGCCATGCGCGTGGGCAGCTCTCGGACGAAGTGCGTGGGCGTTCCCACAAGGGCGAATTCGTCGGGGACCCAGACCGCGGTTCGCAGTTGCCCGACGACGACCGACTTTTGTTGTTTGTCTCCGATCTTAGGCAATCGGAGATCGACACGTCCCCCGTTTCCGCCGAATTCTTGCACCGGAGCGCGAAACTGAATGGTCAACCAGAACAGTTCATCCGACTTCTTGGACCGCGCGACGTTGACGAAGAACGAGTCCCAGGCCGGCTCCGGTTGCGCCTCGTCGTTTTTCTCCGGACGGATGAGCGTGCGGTCAACCAGAATGCCGAGCAACTCCGCCCCTCGCGGCAAGTCGACGCGCAGCCGCTGCCGTTCGCTGCTCTTGATCCGATATCGGCAACGGTAGTTAGCCATCGGGTCGTGGCCGACGACAATCTCGACCAAGGCCCGCGAAATCACCGTTTCGACGACCTGCTGGATTTCGTGCTTCTTCTTGGCGAGCGTCAACTGTACCGGCTGCTTGTAGTACCGGTAGGCGAGGTAACCGGTCTTGGGCAGGAGTTCGAGCTCGCGGACGTCGATCGCCTCAAGCTCCTCTTCGGGCGGCGATGCAGTGACCGACAGCGCCCGATCTTTGGAAACGACGATCTCCCCTTTGACGCTGGAGAGGGTCACTCGGGCGCCTGCACCGTCCCCTTCTTGGTCTTCGTCGGGACCGAGTGCGCGCAGCGGCGCGATGACAAAGCCGGGTTTGTCGGCTTTCTTGCCGGACTCTGCGTCGGCCTTTTCGTCGTCCCCCTCTCCGTTGGCTGATTCTGCATCGTAACTCACATCGTATGTGACGCGGAACGGCTGCACGCCGATCACATCCTGCTGCATGACGACCGTCCAGGTGACCCAGCCGTCTTTGGCTTCCTCGTCGCGGCTTTTCTGCTTGATGGCCGGGCCGGATTTCCGCGCGACGGAATGAATTTGAATCTCCTCGGCAACGGCTTCGGGTACGGCAAAGCGGAACGTGTCGATGCCTGCATACTCGACGGTGTAGCTCAGCAGCGTCTCGATCTGGACCAACTGTTCTTCGACCTGCACCGTGGTGCCGACCGTTGCCGTTAGGCGAGTCGGTTTGCGGACCGTTTTCACCCAGATCTCGACCGGCCTCCGATTGTACGTCCAGGCCGAAACCAAGCGGACGTTCGGGACGGGCGGCGTGCCGGAGGCCGGTTCCGGATGGGCGCCCACCAGCTTCTCCTCGCCGGTGACCACTTCAATGGCCGCGGGGGCATACACGAACACGCGACCGGTCTCTCGGACAGCACCCGTCGGCTCGAGCAACGGCAACTGCTGCTCGGATTCCCCTGCCTGCTCGTCCAGATCGCGGTGACCCCTGACGGAAACCTTGATGGCTCCTTGCCGTTTCTCGGTGAGAGCGATCGCCAGTGTATGGGCCTTTTCATCGACAGTGAATTCACTCATCCCCTCGGCAACCACGTTGTCGACGGTGAGATCTTCGGGGAGACGAATCGAGATCGCAAAGACGCCGGCCCGCTCAACTTTGTAAGTCAGATCGGCCTCGAGACGGAGTTCGTCTTCGCGGAATACAAGATTCGTCTGCTGCTGGGCGATCAACCGCGGTTCGACTGGACGCGCGGCAAGCTTCAACTGAAAACGCGGGCTGTAAAACCTGTAGTACAACGCACCCGGACGATGGAGCGATTTTTCGACGTCGGAGGCGTCGATCCGAATCAAGCCCTGCTGCCTTTCGGCCGTCAGCGACAGATCCTTCCCGTGAGTGAGAACCAGCAAGCCGCTTTCACGAACCGCCTCAACGGCGTGGATGCCATGCACCGTTTCTTCTTCGTCGATGCCGGCCGCGAAGAACGCCTCTTGCGTCAGCGATCGTTCGGTGTGCACCTCGATGGCCAGTTTCTTCTGCGCGCCGGCAAACAGCTTGACCGTCACGACTTGCCGTTTCTCCTCAGCGACCGCTTTCCAGCCTTCGATTTTCGCCTCGGGGGCGGAGACGTCGAGAATACGGTGTCCCAAAGGGACGGCAATCCGCACTTCGTTCAATTCGCCGCGAAGCACCTCGTATTGCAGCAGTGCATCGGTATGAATCTGCCCCTCGGCGACGGAAACCTGCAGACGATTCGTCACACTGGTCAACAGGTCCATTTCCGGTCTGACCCCGGCCCGCGGATGCCAATTTACGGCAATACTCGGCGTCGATCCGAGACTGGCCTTCACACGGGTCTCCTTCTCGGCTGCCGCGACCGGCAGCGAAACCCAATGGGGTTTGATTTCAACTGTCTGATCGGCTTCAGGGATCAACAGCTCGAACGTCGTGATTCCGACCGGGGGGCATTGGAGCACGAAGCTGCGACCGTCCGGCGTCGTGCGAATTCGCGAGACCAACTCGAGCTGAACTGTGTGCGCGCCCTTGGCCGGCAGCAACAGCGAGTAGGTTCCCTCGCCGATACCCCGTAGCAGAACCTTTTCATCTCCCGGTGTTGCCGGTCCCGGTGTTGCCGGATTGTTGGCGCCGGTGACCTTGCCCACGGCGACGTCGCCGAAGCGGAGCGGTACCTGCGCCCACGGCTTGCCGAGCACCTGGACTGTCAACGTCGCGTCAATGCGGGCCAAGTCCTTCTCGATGCGGGCGACGTAATGCGATTCCGTGATGACGGCCGAGACCGGCGGCCCGGCGGGAATCGGCCTCATGCCGCCGAGTGACCGCTCCCACAACTTCAGGTATTCGAGATAGGGCAAGAAAACCGTTGCCCCGTGCTTCTCGAAGACGCCCTTCAGGTTCTTGTACGGGAGATAGATCAGCCGTTCCCAGGCGTCGGCCGGTTTGGCTTCAGCGGAGTTGGCAGCCTCGGTTGTATTTGCATCGGCTTTGGCACCCGATTTTCCCGGTGGCCTGGGCTTTTGAGCGATCACAGCGGCCGGCGTGAGGATCCCACAAACCAGGCACACAGCAAGCAATCCTCTGGATCGTCGTGAATACATGGACACAATCCTCATTGTCGCCCGCACTACTGCAGATTTGCTCCGCCGGAACCAATCGGCAAGCTATACCGTTTATACCCATTATGCCGATTAACGCGAGAACGCAAAGTTTGTTGGTCACTTTTCTTTCCGGCGCCACAGTTTTTCGCGGTTTCTTCCAATGGAACGGCTGCACGACGAATGGCTGACGAAAGCCAACATGTAGCCGCGGAACTTGCTCCGCGCGATGCGAAAAGAGCACATCGGCGGTCATGCGCGCGCCGTCTGTCGCGGTTCCGAGAGGATCGACCGCAGTTCCGATTCGACGCGATCGTAGGAAAAATAGGTGGCCGCCACCTCGAAGTTGTGCTCGACCATTGATTGTCGATAGTCATCGTCGTCGAGTACGCGGCGGACCTCTGCGACGACGTCGTCGGTGACGAAGCCGTTCATCACGGCCGCCTGGAATCCGAACGGTTCGATGTCCGTCCGGTAGATGGCGTACCTGTTGCAGAAGATCGGTTTTCGGTGGTAGATGGCTTCCAGGAAGGCGTTGCCGAAACCTTCATAGGTCGACGGGTAAGTGACGAGGTCGGCTTCGCGATAAGCGTCCCAGACGGAATAGCACTTACGGCCATCCTCGGCGGTTCCGCGGCAGTCACCGATCCAGCGCTGGGCAAAGATGACTTCCACGCCGAGTAACTCGGCAAATTTACGGATGTGCCGGCCATAGGCGGGGCCTTCGTCGTCTTCGCTGTGCGAGATGACCAACTTACAGCGCGGGTCGTCGAGCCGTTTGACCAGTTCGATGCTGTGCTCGATTCCCTTGCGGAGCACGACGCGTGTCGGTTGGAGAATGAGTCGATCGTCATCCGAAAGCCCGATCGTCTGCCGGAAATCACGACTGTATTGATCCGCCACCGGCGGCTGGGCGAAATTCATCACATTCGGGATCACACGGAACGGCAATCCTGTTCGGCGAGAGAATTCCTCGCCGGCCACCGAGTTGATGACGACGTGATGCATGCTGGCAACGCGGGGGGGGAAAACGGCCCCGATGTAATCTTCGACCGCGTTCACCATGAAACGCTCGCGCTCCCACACGAAATCGTGGTGGTGAGCGATGCACGGCGTCTCGGTTTCCAGCAGACTCTCCTCCAGCGCCGCGCCCAGCGGGATGTTCATCGGAATGGTCAGTGCGTTCTCGGCAATAACCAGATCAAGCTCGAACTTCTCCAGCGCCGAATAGAGCTGATCCTTAATCGTGCGGGCCGTGCCACGGATCAGTTGACTTACCTGTCGCAGGCGCGTTGTTCGCCCGAAACACTTCGCGTTGATCTCCTTGACGGCCGGGTGTCTGAAGTCGGCTTCCGGAATGATGAAGCTGCGCTGCGGATCCCGATCGCATTTGCCGGTGATGAAATAACAATCGACGCCCATCTGTTCGAGCACGTCGGTCCATTTGGCGATCTCGAGGCTCACGCCGTCGGTGCCGGAAATCCGCGTCGCGACGAAACCGATCCGTTTGGTTTCTGAACCGACGTTATGCCGCACTGCCGCCCCTCCGTCTGCCACTTCAATTCTGAAACGAACAGCGAGACCGTTTCACAGTCGCACATTCCGGTATGGCGCGAGGTGGGCGTCAGCCCACTGTTGTGATCAGGGGACTCACGTCCCCCACTCGCCGGAACAACCAAACGCGAAGTGCTCTCACAGATAGTTTGACGCAAACGAGCCAAGTTGCATAGATCGTTTGGCGTGAATTCGGCCGCAACGATCATCCATCAATGGCCGAACTCAGCCAGGCGCTGGCAAAAGGGGCCAATTGGAAGCTGCTTCCAGTGACGGACTGGCCGGTGATCAACTCGACCGCGACGTGGAAACCATCCAACGCCGACAAGTCGACGCAGACCGTTTGGTCGGACACATTGGCGAGCACCAGAACAGTGTGACGGCCGTCGACGACGGTTTGACGGCCGTCGACGACAGTTTGACGGCCGTCAAGGCTTGTGCGCCGAAAGGCAATCAGGGCGGAATTACCGAGGTCGACGACATCCTGGCCGGCGTCGGGATGGAATGCCGATTGGCCGATGCGGGTCGCCAGCAACCGGCGGTACCCGTCGAAAACGAGCCGCTGCGCCGAATGCTCATCGTGTAGAATCCGCCGCAATTCCTCATCGCGGAATTTCCGCCGGTTGATTGTGCGAGATCGGCCCGTCCGTTTGACACCCTCGTTGTCGTTCGGCGTCCCGACGAGGCTGTGGAAGTAGATGCCGGGAATTCCCTGCAAGGCCAGCATGACGGCCTGCGACGTAAGAAATCGCCGGGCGTGCAGCTCGGCAGAGAGTCCATCCGGTTCGCCGAGTGCCGAGAAATAGGTGATGTTCAACTCGTAGGGGCTCATCCCGCCGTCGGAATTGCGCCGGGTGCTTACCAGCCCGCCCCGTTTGTGAACCGCGTCGACCAGCCCCGCGAGGCGATCGTTACTGACAAGCCCCTCCAGCGGCCGCACACCGATACCGTCGTGTGAAGCGGTGAAGTTGAAAAAGGTCCTTCCCGGCCGAGTTGTCTCAAGGCTGGCCAGCCATTCGGTGAACGGGCCGGCGTCACCGGTCAAGAACGCGTCGAGCAGCAAGGGCGCCAGACTGAACTGGTAAACCATCTGCGCCTCGTCGCCCGCGCCGAAATAACTGACGTTTTCCGCGTGCGGCACGTTCGTCTCGGTGAGCAAAATTGTTCCCGGCGCGAGTTCGTCCAGCAGATCCCGCATCAGCTTGACGACCGTGTGAGTCTCCGGCAGATGGATGCACGAGGTGCCGATCTTCTTCCACAAATAGGCGATCGCGTCGAGACGAATGATGCGGGCGCCCCGGGCCACATAGAGCAACAGCACGTCGAGCATCTCGATGAGCACACGCGGATTGGCAAAGTTCAGATCGATCTGATCGTCGCTGAAGGTCGTCCAAACGTGCCGCGTGCCTCGGCTGGTTTCCAACGGCGTCAACAGCGGCGTGCTGCGAGGCCGCGTGACACCGGAAAGGTCCGTTGCCGGATCAACTTCGATGAAGTAACCGTCGTAAGGTTCGCGTCCAGAGAGGTATTGCTCGAACCAATTGCTTCGCCGCGAGCAGTGGTTCAGCACGAGATCGAACATCAGCGAGCACGATCGGCCCAGCTCCGCCACGTCGTCCCACGTCCCGAGCTGCGGGTCGACCTGCCGATAGTCGATGACGGAGAATCCGTCGTCCGACGAGTAGGGGCAAAACGGCAAGATGTGAACGGTGTTGATCAGCTCGCACAGCCGGTTGCCCCGCAGGAAGGCCGCCAGCGCCTTGAGCGGCGAGACGTCCGACCGGCGGATCTGATCACCGTAAGTAATCAGCACCACGTCGCGCTCGTTCCAGAGATCACCGGCCGGCTCACGGACCGGTAGATCGTGACGGCCGGCCAATTCCGCGATTTGCTGGAAGCAACGAGCCGCATCGCTGCCGTACAGGTGGGTCAGATGTTTCAACATCCGGCGGCGAAACTCAGCGGTGAACGACACGGGCTTTCTTATGGGAACATCCCCTCCCTTGTTGCTGTTCCTTTACTGCCTTGGTTTCTTCAAAATGGTGTCATGGGTATCATAAAGAGTGCGTGTTGTGAAGCAACGCGCATCGTCATTGGAACAGACGCAACCTTGCGGAGGAATAGAGACATGATCGGCAAAATGAACCGGCGGGAGTTTACCAAAGGAGCTGCGGCTTTCGGTGCGGCAGTGGCCTGTACCAGCGTCGGCAAGACGGTTCTCGGAGCCAACGAGCGGATCCGCTTGGGGGTGATCGGGGTTGGCAATCGCGGCGACCAGCTCATCGACGCCTTGCTGGGGAACCAGGACGCTCAGATCGTGGCCTTGTGCGACGTGTACGAACCGCATCTGCAATTCGCCAGTCAGAAGGTGGGCGGCAAGCCCCGCCTGTACGGCGACTACCGCAAGCTCCTGGAACAAAAGGATGTAGACGCCGTCGTCATCGCGACTCCCGACCACTGGCACGCCCTACAGTTCGTGGACGCCTGCCGGGCCGGGAAGGACGTCTATCAGGAGAAGCCTCTCAGCCGGACCATCGCCGAGGGGCGGAAGATGGTCACTGTGGCCGAAGAGACGGGCCGCGTGAACCAGATCGGCACCCACCGTCGTTCCGATCCCTGCTGTCAACAGGCGGTTGAGCTGATCCGCGACGGAGCCATTGGTCAGGTGACCGTGGCCAAGTGCTACCATCTGCGAAACGAGTGGCCCATGGGGATCGGCAACCCCAGCGACTGCGATCCGCCGGCCGGGCTGGACTGGAACATGTGGCTGGGGCCTGCTCCGAAGGTGCCTTACAACCCCAACCGCTGCCCGTACAAGTTCCGTTGGTTCTGGGACTACTCCGGCGGCCAGCTCACCAACTTCGGGACCCACTTCGTGGACATGATCCAGTGGGCCCTGGGCCAGGAGGCCCCCAAAGGCGTCTTTGCCAGCGGGGGCAACTTTGCCATCCGGGACAACCGGGAAATCCCCGACACCATGGAAGTCGTCTGGGAATATGAGAACGCTCTGGTGACCATGTCGCAGTACAACGCCAACAGGTGTCCGGGCAACCCCACCGGAGCACACGTCGAGTTCCGCGGGACCAAGGGCACGCTGCTGACCGGCTATAGCGGCTTCGAGATCATTCCGGAAAAGACCCGCACCAGAGAGCTTCCCGCGCTGAGTCCGCTCTTTCGCAAAGAGAACCGCGAACAGGGCCGTGCCACACGGATCGCCCGGGAACCTCTCAAGGTCAAAGGCAAGAACGCCACGGCCAACCATGTGCGAAACTTCCTCGACTGTGTGAAGAGCCGCAAGCCGACCAATTGTCCGGTGTCGGTGGGGCACCGTTCGACCTCCGCCACGCTTCTGGCGAGGATCGCTTTGCACCGCGGCCGTTACCTGGTGTGGGATTCCAAGAAAGAGCAGGTGGTCAACGATCCCCAGGCCAACGATCTGCTGATGTATGAGTACCGCTCCCCCTGGCGGCTCGTCTGAGGCCTGACGCGGGAATAGGTTTGCACTTGGCATGAAGAAAATCATTGAGTTCCTGAAAGATTCGATCAAAGATTCGATCGGTGCCGAGCCGGCTGAGACGGCGGCGGCGTCAACCGGTCTGCCGACAGAAACCCGCGCGTTGGGGGTTGCAATGAACGAAAAAGTTTCCACGGCAGCATCCGTCCGAGGCGGAGAGCAACCCGTCTCCGTAGACGCCCCTGTTTCGGACGGTTCCGCGAGCGAGGTGGCGGATTCCCAGCGGTCTGCCGAGGCGGCCGATGGAGAGGTCCAGCCGACCGAAACTCAGGCGGTCGTCTCTGGGGCCGATGACGTCTCGGATTTTTGCTCTCAGATTGACAACGTTGCCGAGATCCTCAAGGGATTCGCGACCCGTCAAGCCGAGCTGACTTCTGCACTCATCTCGCGGATGGAGGCCGACAGTGCATCCGGTGAGACCTCGGCGGAAATCAACGAGGCGCTGGGGGGCCTCAAAGACATTTCAGCAAGACAAGAGGAGCTCGGCCGGCTGTTCGACTCGCGCATTCATTTGGATGACGTTCAGGCAAAAGCTTTCGAGCACCTGCACGACGAAATGCAGGGATACAAGCAGAATTTCGTCCGGCAGGAAATGTTGCCTCTGCTGAAGGACGTCATTTTCTCGCACGACGTCGTTGCCAAGGAAGTCGAGCGCATTCGGGAGCAGGAATCGGCGAGTGCTTACCGTGCAGCGGCGAAAGCCGTGGACGTTGTCGGCCAGATGTTGCTCGACATCCTCTACAAGTACGACGTCGAGCCGTACCGCAGCGAGACCGAATACTACGATCCCGCGTCGCAACAATGTGTGGGAACCGAGCCCACTGACGCCCAAGGTGATGACAAAAGAATCGCCAAAGTCGGTTTGATCGGTTTCCGAACTCCGGATTCCATCGTTCGCAGAGAGCAAGTGACCGTCTACAAGTACAAACCGGCCGAAGAGTGACTGGTTGCAACCGGTCGCAGTCCGTGTGGCGGGTGGCCGGGAGAGCGGACTCAAGGGAGAACCACGAATGGCAGATCTGACAAAAGTGTTTGGCATCGATCTGGGCACGACGTATTCCGCAGTTGCCCACATCGACGAATTCGATCGCGCGGTCATTGTGCCCAACGACATTAACGAGCCGACCACGCCCTCGGCCGTTTATTTCGAGAGTCCGGAGAATGTCGTGGTCGGCATTGAAGCCAAGAACATGGCCGAGATCGAACCGGAGAATGTGGTTCAATTCATCAAGCGTTTCATGGGACGCAAAGATGAGTTCCTATTCGAGTACGACGGCAAACAGTACGAGCCGGAAGAGATCTCCGCGATCATCCTGAAAGGTCTGGTCGAAAAGGCCCAGCAGAACCGCGAGGAAGAGATCAAGGACGTGGTGATCACGGTCCCGGCGTATTTCGACGAGGCCCAGCGAGTTGCCACGAAAAACGCCGGCACGATGGCCGGCTTGAACGTGCTGGACATTGTCAACGAGCCCATTGCCGCCGCTTTGTCCTACGGTGTCGTGGCCGGAGAAAAGGAAGAGACCATCTTGGTGTACGACTTGGGCGGCGGGACGTTTGACGTTTCGGTCATCCGCGTCGATTCCGACGGGGTCAAGATTCTCGTGACGGGCGGCAATCACGAGCTGGGCGGGAAGGACTGGGACGACAGATTGATCAACTTCCTGGCCGCCGCGTTCGAAGAGGAAAACGGCGTGAATCCGTTGACCGACCCGCACGCTCATCAGGAGCTGCGGACAAAGGCCGAAGCGACCAAGAAACGCCTCACCCAGAAAATGAAGGATCCGTTTACGTTTTCGTTTGCGGGCAGCCATTCGCGTATCGAAGTCACTCGCGAAAAGTTCGAAGACATCACCGCCGATCTGTTGGACCTGACCATCCAAGTCACCAAGGAGACGCTGGAGGACTTGAAAGAGAAAACGGGTGATAGCCACGTTGATCGCATCCTGCTGGTGGGCGGGTCGAGCTTGATGCCGATGGTCAAGGCCCGAGTCGACAGCGAGTTCCAGATCGAGTCTCAGATCCACGACCCGGCGGAATGCGTGGCGAAAGGGGCCGTTATTTGGGGGGTCAAACGGAAAATCGACAACCTGGCCGAGTCGGTCGGTTACAACACGCAAACCGGCGAAGGTGACAAGGCGGCGTTCCAACAGGCGCTGGAAAAGGAGATGGACGAATCGGAGGTCCGCAATCGTCAATTCTATCTCGCCTTGCCGGGCAAGAGCGGTGTGAACGTCGCTTCGCACACCTACGGAATCCTGGCGTGGGACCAAGGGACCGAAATCGTCGCACCGCTCATCGCCCGGAACACAGAGATCCCCTGTGTCTACGGACCCACGGACGGACAGTTCGGAACCGCGGAGGCCAATCAAGCGACGATCGAGCTGGTGTTGATGGAAGCCGACGGCGATTCGCTCGACCCGGCCGACTGCAAGGAAATCGGCCGCGGATCCGTCGAGCTGCCGCCCGGTGTTCCCAAAGGCTCCGAAATCAAGGTTTCATTCAACTACGCCGCCGACGGAACCATGACGCTTGCAGCACGTGAGGTCTCCACAGACAGCGAATGCGAGGTCACCATTGTTCGCAGCGGCGTCATGGACAGCGAACAAGTCCAGGAGGCAAGCGACAAGCTGGCGGTCCTCAACGCCCGCTGATCCCGAAGACAAAAGGGGGACAGTCTCCCTTTTGTCCCGGAATTGTTTCGAATGCGGAGTTGCGCGTGGCAGAGTTCGACAACAGCATCGATTTCTTTGAACTACTCGGTCTGGAAGCCGGGGCGGTCTCGGCGTACGGGGTCGATGGCCTGCGCAGCATCATCAGGAAGAAAAAGAAGGAATGGACCACCCAGGCCATCAACCCATTGTACCAACAGGAGGCACGGTCGAACCTCCAGCGTGTGCGGGAGTTCGAACAACTGCTGGACGAACCCGAAGCGCTCGAAGCGTACGTCAAGCACATCGAGTGGACGCAAGTTGAAAAACGGGAAAAGCAGGAAGACGAAATTGGTTTGCTTGTACGGATCGCCGTCGCCGACAGAAACAGCTTGACCCGAAAACAGCGAGAGCTGCTGTTCAAGCACGCGTCCGCCGAGAAAATCCCTGCCAGCCTCGTCGATGCGGTGATTGAAAAACTTGGCGTCGCCGTCGAGCCGGCAGAGACGGCGGCGACCGGTCTCCCAAAACTGCCGTACAAGTCGCCGGCGATGGACCGCACGGTGTTGTCGCAGATTAACGGCTGGCTCAAGATTCTCGACAGAAACTCCTACTACGAACTTCTTGACCTTCCCGCACGAACGACCCCGGCAAGAATCGTGGCCACGGCCGAGCTTCTTTTCGATCGCTGGTCAAGAATCCTACCCAAAACCAGCGAGTGTGTTGCCTGGGAGAAAAGTCTGCAGGCATGCCTGACCTACTTGAAAAATGCGAAAGAGAAGGCGAAGTACGACCGGGCGCTGTTCAACCAGCGGATCGACCGCTTCGTCGAACGGGTCGATTTGGTTCTAGCCGGCAGCAAAATCTCTCGTGCGCAGCAGGTCCTGCTGGCGCAAGTGGGTGTGCGGGAGTTCGGGTTGTCGACGGCCGCAGTCAACAAGTGCATCATGGCGCGGGCCGTCGCCAATGGCGTTCACATCAACAAGCCGGTGGCCGTGACGCTGCAGTTGCAGGGGCAGACTCAGTGCACCCGCTGCTACTGCTGGAACCCGCTTAAGAACGGCCGCTGCTGGAACTGTGCCGGTTCGCTGGGTCGAAAGTGCGAAAATCCCCAATGCCGACAGCGGATCCCTGCAAACGCCAAAGTCTGCGAACACTGCCAGTTGCCTCTCGCGAAGGGCAAGCGGTACGTGGAGCTTTTGCGGCTGGCCGACACGTCGCTTGATCGAGGCGATTTCGAGACGGCCCGAGAGTCCTGCCGGCTTGCCGGGCAGATTCTCCCGTCGGAGGACATCGACTCCCGGCTGTCCCGGGCAGGGAAAATTCGCGCGCTGGTCGCTTCCGTCCAGCGCAGCCTCGCGGGCCGCGCCTGGTCGACCGCCCATGCCGAGCTCGCCCAATTGGTGCAGCTCGCCCCCAATCTGTCGCGAGAGGGAATGCCCAAGTTGGAGGAACTGACGAAACAGATTGAGCAACGGCAGAGGAAGCTCAACGACGTGCCAGACGGTGCGGATCTCTCCGGGCGGGCCCAGCTTTGCCTCGACGTGCTGACGGACTGGACCGATTGCCGCGACGCACATCACCAACTGCGTCAAGTTTGTGAGGAATTTCTCTCACAGCGCAAGCATCGCGAGGCGTTGAATGTGGCGCGGAAGCTGCTTCCCTATCGCCCACAGGACCAGCAGTTCCAGCAGTCGGTTGACCGACTGGAGCAGTTGGTCGGGCAGGCCGAAGAGATCCAGGAACGCAAGGACGACGCATTACGAGAGTGGAAACACGCCCTCGGCGAGAACCGTCTCTACGCGGCCGAAAAAGCACTGAGAACGCTTGCGGAGTTAGGAAGCAGCGCTCCGGCATCCGCCGAGGCCCAAGCGGTCCAGGAGCAATTGGCGCTCATTCGCCAAGAGGCTGAGGAAATCCGGACGTTTGCGGGCGCCTCCAAAAACCACGATCCAGTCATCAATCGCTACCTTGCTCTGCTGGAGCGCTGTCCGGACTGTCGCGAGGCGCTTTGGGCCTTGCAGAACACGCCTCCCGATCCGCCAGAGACGCCGAGGAATCTGTCCTTGAACGTCAAGGGAAATTACCGCAGCCTGACCTGGGATGCGCCCGAAGCCGGCAAGCAGCCGACCGGTTATCTCGTGTCACGATCGCTCACACGAGCCGGCGCCGGCCAGGGCGAAGGAGCGTACACAACCCTCTACGAGGGTGCCGACAGGCATTTCCTCGATACGGAAATCGTGCACAACGGCTCCATCGTTCGCTATTTTGTGCAGGCCGTTTACTCGCACCGGTTGGAGGTGGGGGGGGATTTGCTCAGAGAGTTCGTGGTGAAATCAAGTCCCACGCCCCCGCTGGCCGTCCTGATCTGGCAGGAGGTGATCGGCTTGCGCACCATTCGGCGCGACGACAAACTGGAACTGCGCTGGCACCAGGCGGCCGGTGTCCGACAGGTGCGGATC
>CAZGYE010000006.1:43960-49104 GCA_964530165.1 uncultured Planctomycetaceae bacterium | reverse complement strand
TCCTGTCTTCCTGAATTCCTAATTTCCTCATCACTGCATTCGGCTAAACAGTTACCAAATCGTAACCTCCCAACCCGAGTTCCGCGACATGACCGACCGACCCCGTATCCTTGGCGAATTGCGCGAGAGCGGATACCGGCCTACCAGCGTCAAAATGGAAATGCGCCGCAATCTGCTGGCGAAAATCGCTCGCGGCGAGAAGCTGTTTCCGGGCATCATCGGCTACGACGAAACCGTCATCCCGCAGGTTCAAAATGCCGTCCTTTCCCGGCACGACATGCTGTTTCTCGGACTCCGCGGACAAGGCAAGACCCGCATGCTGCGACTGCTGGCGGGCCTGCTGGACGATGTGATTCCTGTGGTGGCCGGTTCCGAGGTCAACGACGATCCATTTGCGCCGATCTCGAAGTTTGCCCGCGACCTGATCGGAGCAAAGGAGGACGATTGCCCCATCGAGTGGATCGGCCGCGAAAGACGCTATCACGAAAAGCTGTCCACGCCCGACGTCACCATTGCCGACCTCATCGGCGAAATCGACCTGATCAAACATGCCGAAGGAAGACACCTCGCCAGCGAAGACGTGATGCACTTCGGGTTGATTCCCCGCAGCAACCGCGGCGTTTTCTGCATGAACGAATTGCCCGATCTGAGCCCGAAGATTCAGGTGGGGCTGTTCAACGTGCTCGAAGAGCGGGACGTGCAGATTCGCGGCTTTCCCATCCGTTTGGGGCTCGATTTGTGCATGGTCTTCAGCGCCAATCCGGAAGATTACACCAACCGCGGCCGTATCGTGACGCCTTTGAAGGACCGCATCGGCTCGGTCATCCGCACACACTATCCGCTCACCCGCGAGGTGGGCATACAGATCACCGACGAAAACGCCTGGACCGACCGCGATACCGAACCGTCCGTCATCGTGCCGCACTTTATGAAAGAGATTATCGAGGAGACTTCCCGGTTGGCGCGGAGCAGCCCGCACATTAACCAGTCCTCCGGCGTGAGCGTCCGTATGTCGATCGCCAACTTCGAGAACATGATCTCCAGCGCCGAACGCCGGGCCGCGCTGCTTGGTGAGCCACACGTAGTGGCCCGCATCAGCGACTTGGCGTATCTGGCGGCCAGCTCTCGCGGCAAGCTGGAACTGAACATGACCGAAGAAACCGGCCAGGAAGACTGGCTGCTCGTCCGCATTCTGGAAGAGGCGGTCAAGAACGTGTTCGATCAGCACCTCTCTCCGAAACGGTTCCGTAACGTCGTCGAGCACTTCGAGAACGGCGAAACCCTGGAGGTGGGCGACCGCGTCACCTCGGACGAGTCTCTCCGCCGCACCGAAGGCATTCGCGGCTTCCGCAAACAGGTCACGAGCATCGCAGCCGAATGGGAACCCGAACTGGCCGCCGGCCCCCAAATGCGGCAACTCGAAGCCAGCATCGCCGAGTTCATCCTCGACGGACTCTACTGCCACAACCGGTTGAACAAGAAACGGAAAATCGCATCGGCGACGTACGGTCTGTGAGCACCACCCATTCTGCTACTCGTCGCTGTCGATTTCGGTCTTCACAATATCGACGAATCGACGGCAATAGCTTGCCTTCTTCTGAACTTCACGAAGGCGAATCGTCTTGAGTATGAGTGGAGCGTGCTTTGTCTTGTGGTACGCTCCCTTTTGAGTCTTCTGCGTTGCCTTCTTCAGAGCCTTTGCGAGCGTACCCTGTGGGATCGCCTCAACGTCGCCGGTCTTCGACAGAGCACGTGCGTGGAATCCCTGTCCGTAGAATTGCTGCAGTCTTTCTCGGTCGGCGAGGAACCAGGCCTCCGTCATTTGAACCATCAAATGACAGTGCTTGTCATCAGAGCCTTTTGGTTTGCTCCAATTCGGGTTGTTCTGCTCCATGTACTGCCATGGACTCGCCGTCTTTGGAACGGGTCCGTCGGAGTCCACGAGAAGAAAGACGCAAGCCTCTGGGTCGGATCTGAGACGAGTCTTGTGTCGGTCCAGCGTTGCATCGCAGCTCCCACACGCAAGAATACTCCAGTGAATGGTTCTCTCGCGGGCCCGTGAACGTAGCTCAGCAAAAAACTCGCTGAAGGCCGTTTGCAGGCGCTTCTTCGTTCGTTGTTGGTTGCCGCCCCCTTCGACGTAAATGTAAATCTCCTTCACCATCGGTTTCCCCCGATCTCTCCCATCCGCCACAATTCACCGAGAGTGTATTTCTTCAGCCACTCCTTGAGTCGCTCAGGCGCCAATCGACGCATCACTGTTCCGCTGGGGAATCGCTCGCACACCAGCACGGCTTGAGGGACTTCGGTCAGTTCCGACACTAACTGATCCGAATGAGTCGTCACGATCAGTTGAGTCCGTTGCGATGCGTCAATCAACAGTTCGGCAATTGTGGGCATGATATCCGGGTGGAGGCCCAATTCCGGCTCCTCGATGCATACCAGCGGAGGAGGATCGGGATGGCAGAGTATTGCCAATAAGCACATGTACCGCAGCATCCCATCGGACAGACGTGTCGCCGGGACGGAATCAATGAGGTTCTTTTCAAGCAAGTAGATCTGCACGTGCCCGGCGTAAATCTTGGTGTTGAAGTCGACGACCGGCTCGTAGAACTCTCGAAGGCGCTCGACGAGAAGCCTCTTTGTCCCAGGCCGGTTGGCTAAGTCATTCAGAATCAAACCGAGGTTTCTAGCGTTTTCGACGAGGAAGTCTTCCTCCTGATCGGCACGTTGTGGTTCTCTCAGCGGCGTGCTCCGGCCGAAACGCCATTCTCGATAGAGGCGGATGCTTTGAAGCGCTTTTCCGAGATACGTGATTTCGGGATAGAGATCGGGGTCCTTGCGCTGTGAGAGGATGGATTGCTCCGCATCCAAATTTCCCCGGCTCAAACGCCGCTTGATACGTAGTTCGGACTTCTTGAGACCGCGTGCTCGTTTCGACTTACCTGGGTCTGGTGGGACTGTCAGAACCGGATTTCCCTGTTGAAAACGGTAATAGAAGGACGACGCCTCCTGCTGCTGCTCAGGAAACGATTGCTCGTTCTCGATGGCTTCGTCGACGATTTCAAACCGTTGACCTGCCAATGTGAAGCTGAAACGGTGACGCAAAGGCGTTTTCCGATCTGGATATGCGATTGTGGTATTGACTTCGGCGATTGGCGCGGACGCAGGACCGGCGCCTGAACCAAGCCCAGAGCCGGAACGAGACCCGCCGCCTGAACCAGATCCGAAACCCAAGCCTGATCCCGATCCGAAACCGCCGCCGGAGCCAACGACTTGGTTTCGTGCGCCCCCTTTCCAGAGCCAGTCCGCGGTCCCTCCTCCAGCCCGGATGACCCTGGCCAAATCCTTGGGCGCTGCTCTCAGCAGGCTGACGCCCTCGATCAGGTTAGATTTCCCAGAGCCGTTTGGACCGATTAATACGTTAAGCGGCTGCAGCTCGATTGGTTCGGCATCGGGGCCAAACGAAAGAAAGTTCTTCAACTGGATCGTCTGGATCAATCGCTTCCCCTGCATAGCACAATCCCTTTCGCAGCTACGGCCTGTGCTTCGCCAATTTGCGCAGTACTTCTACGCCATCCCGTAATGTATCATCTTCAGCGGCGTAGGAAATGCGGAAGTGTGTGTCGCGGGCGCTGAATACGTTGCCGGGGATGATTAGCAGGTTGTTGCGGATCGCTTCGGTGACGAACTCGGTGCCGGTGCCCCAGGGAGCTTTCACAAACAGGTAAAACGCGCCGCCGGCACCGGCAATCTCGAAGTCATCGCTGAGTTGGGAGAGCAGAAAATCGCGTTTGCGACGATACTCCTCGACGCGGTCGGTCGCGTCGCAGTCCAATGCCGCCAGCCCGGCCCACTGCACAGGGTGCGGCGCGCAGACGAACGTGAACTGCTGCAGCTTGGTCATCTGCTGCATGATCTCTTCCGGCCCGTGAACGAAGCCGAGCCGCAAGCCGGTCATCGAATACGACTTGCTGAACCCGTCGATCACGATCGTCCGGTCGTTCCAACGAGCCGGGCTGACAAACGGCCGGTCGTAACAGAACGAGCGGTAGATCTCGTCGCTGACGAGCGCGACGTTTTTCTCAGCAGCCAGCTCGGCCAGCCCGCGCAGCTCCTGCTCAGCGGCGACGGCGCCGGTCGGGTTGCATGGGCTGTTGGAGAGGATGACCTTGGTACGGTCGGTGACGGCGGCCCGGACTTTGTCGACGTCGATGCGAAAATCGGGGTAGCTGTCGATCAACACAACTTTGCCGCCGGCCAGGGCCGTCAGGTGTTTGTACATCACGAAGTAGGGATCGAGGATGATCACCTCGTCGCCCGGATCGACCAGCACACACAGCGCGAGCGTTAGCCCGCCGCTGCTGCCGCTGGAGATAAACACCTTGCGGTCCGAATGCCCGTAGGTTTCATCGACCTGGGCCTGGATCTTTTCGATCAACGGCCGGATGCCCTGCGTCTGGCTGTATGCGTTCTTGCCGGCTTGAACGGCCTGCGACAACGCGTCCTTGATCGGCTGCGGTGTATCGAAATGCGGCTGGCCGATGCTCAGGTTGATGGGATGGGTCATCTCGGCCGCCAGGTCGAACACCTTGCGGATACCGGATGCATCGATCCGGTGCATCCGCTCGGCAATCCAATGGTCGCTCATGGCCTAAGAGTCCAAAAGTTGAAAAGTCCAACGGTTCGGATGTGCCAATTGTGGGCAACCGGAGAAGATTCCGCCAGCCGGCAAAGAAAGAAAAAAGGTGCCGTTCCAATGAGGAACACTGCACCTTTTCAATGTCGCGAACGAAGAGGGTGGCTTTCGGCGAGGAAAGTCAAAGTGAGGTCTGGTCACGCACCCCCCGACCTGTTTAATCGGTTCCGGTGTGGAGTATGCCTGGAGAAGAACCCGTCTTCCCCAGGCATCACCTCACGTTCTCGAAGCAGCCGAGATTCCGCGGCCCGGACGGGCCAATCATTCTCAGCAATTCGTCCTGCCGAGCACCCGCAGTCGTGGTCCTAGCGGTTGAACAGTCCGCTCAGGAAACTATCGTGACCGCTTCCACCACAACGATCACAGTTGTCATGTCGCTTGAACCAGCTGTGATGTGTCGGAGCGCAGCAATTGGGTGCCGGAGCGCAGCACTTGTGTGCCGGAG
>CAZGYE010000006.1:0-43860 GCA_964530165.1 uncultured Planctomycetaceae bacterium | reverse complement strand
CGCAGCACTTGGGAGCCGGAGCGCAGCACTTGGGTGCCGGAGCGCAGCACTTGGGAGCCGGAGCGCAGCACTTGGGTGCCGGAGCGCAGCACTTGGGTGCCGGTTTGCAGCACTTGGGTGCGGGAGCGCAGCATTTCGGTGCGGGAGCGCAGCACTTGGGTGCCGGCGCACAGCAACCGTTGTCCTTGTGGTACCAGTCGAACAGACCGGCATCCGCCTCGTTGGCGCTGATGGCACAGACCATCATCGCAGCAGTGAGTGTCAACCATTTCATTCGGGGCTTCTCCTAGAAAACTTTTTCCGGGACGAACGTGAGGAACTCCTGGTGTTGTTTCGGGAACGCTCGTCCGCCGACACGACAGGAAGTCCAACGCTCAGTTGTCAAATTGTTAAACGCTGCTCGTGTTCTTCGGCTTTGTAAACCGTCGCCTATTACACAAAATGAGCGGAACGTGTGAGATCGCCGAATCACAGACAAATGCAGCGATTGTGCCGATTTTTGCGGCGGCTGCGGCTACTAGTCGAGCTGTTCCGCCAAGGTTTTCTCGGCTTGCCCTCGGCGGTAGTCGCGAAGCCGCTGCCGCAACTCCGGCCGGCCGGCCGATAGAATGCTGACCGACAGCAGGGCTGAGTTGACGGCTCCCGCTTTGCCGATCGCCAGCGTGGCAACCGGAATGCCTTGCGGCATCTGTACAGTAGACAGCAAGGCGTCAAGCCCGTCCAGCGCCCCACCTGTCATCGGAACCCCGAGCACCGGCAAGACGGTGTGCGCGGCGACGGCGCCCGCCAGATGGGCCGCGCCGCCGGCAGCGGCGATCAGCACTTCGATGCCGCGTTCTTCGGCTGCTGTGGCGTACTGCTTGGTCTCCGCCGGCGTTCGGTGCGCTGAGAGGACTTTGCATTCGCATGGAACCTCGAACAGAGCGAGTGTGTCTCGCGTGTGTTGCATGGTCTCCCAGTCGGATTTGCTGCCTATCACAATGCCGACCAACGGGGTACTTGCCATGTTCATCTCAGGTGTTCTCCGTTGAGGAAGCAGTGGGACGCATCTCACATCCGTAGCCTAATTGGGCAGGCGATTATGGGCAAGTCTTCACCTGGCGGCTTGCTGCAACAGATCACCTGCCGGACCTGTGCGCCGCGCTGAAGAGACCCTGTTCGTGCGCTGCTCAGAGCAGGCTCCGCGGTGAAGTTGTGTTGCGGCACTGAGCTGCCTAGAATTCCAGCGTGTCGATTCGGTTCCCGTAGAAAGCAACATGATGGCAGTGCCATGCGTTATCGTTCTTGAAAAACGACCTCGCTGGACACCCGAAATGCAGCGACAATTCGTCGACGAGGAGATTCGAGTCCGATCGTGCCGGCGGGCGGCCGATATCGAACCGATGCTTGACGATGCGCCGGAAAGCGTCCTCATTCTCGACCTGGACGCTGGCGCCGCCGAATGCCTGCAGTTTCTGGGACGACTGATCGGCCGAGTTTCTTCGTTGCCGATCATTGTGATCGGTTCGGGGAGGATCGCGGAGCTGGAATGGCCGATGCGGGAACTTGGGACGCTCGCCTTCCGGCCGGGCTTTGTTTCTGGAGAAGAGTTGGCCCGCTTGTGTCGCCGGCAGTGGAGTGCGGTGGATGCAGCCGTCGGCTCCTGGAGAAAACCCGCTGCGAGATCACAAACGACATTGGAAAGAAGAAGTAGATGACCGACCGGACAATCACCAAGGCGGCAGTGCTGGAGAGTGTGAAAGACGTTCACGATCCCGAAATCGGCCGTTCGCTAGACCATCTGCAAATGTTGAAAGGGGCGACCGTCGGTGATGACGGGAGAGTCAACGTGCAGGTCGAACTCCCGACGCCCGCTTATCCAAACCGCGAACGGATCACAGATGCCGTCCAAGCAGCCGTGGCAGCCAAGCTTCCCGACGCGGGTTCGGTGAGTGTGACTTTTTCGTCAACGGTTCGCGGCAGACAGACCGGGGGAAGGATTGGACTGCAAGTGCAGAATGTCATTGCAGTCGGCAGTGGAAAGGGGGGCGTCGGCAAGAGCACCGTCGCCGCTGCATTGGCATACGGTTTGAAACACTTCGGCGCGCGAGTCGGCTTGCTGGATGCGGACGTCTACGGGCCTAGCATTCCGCACCTGGTCGGCGCGCGCGGCGAACTGGGTATGGTCGAGAAGACGAATGCGGACGGTTCGGTCATCGAGTTCATGGAGCCGGTCGAAGTAGACGGGATGAAGCTGATGTCGATCGGTTTTATGATCAACGAAGACCAGGCGGTCATCTGGCGCGGGCCGATGTTGCACAAATTGCTGACTCAGTTTCTGCAGCAAACCGACTGGGGCGAGCTCGATTATCTGATCATCGACATGCCTCCGGGCACGGGCGATGTCGCACTGACATTGTCGCAGTTGCTCGGGTTGGCTGGAGCGGTTGTGGTCTGCACCCCGCAACAGGTTGCGCTTTTGGACGCGATGAAGGCCATCAACATGTTCCGGCAGGTGAAGATTCCCGTGTTGGGAATCATCGAGAACATGAGCGGTGAGATTTTCGGCCGGGGCGGCGCCCGGAAAAAGGCCGAAGAATTGGGAGTACCCTTCCTCGGCGAGATACCAACCGAGGCGGAAATCCGCATCAGGTGCGATGAAGGCAAGATTTCGGCCCTCGTCGCTGAAGATAACCCGGCCAGCGCGCACCTGCTGAATGTGTGTGAGCGAACTGCTATCGAGATCGCCAAACAGTTACTGGCCGGCGACACGTCTCCCATGCCGACGTTGGAGATTCTCTAAGCCGGATTATTCATAGTAACCCAAACCGAGGACTTGTCGTCGCAGGATGTGTCGTGAAACCAGTGTATTCCGACAAGTTGTCGGCTTGGGTATCACAACGACAGCCCAGGAATCATCCGGGCTGACAGCATGCTTGGAAAGGGAGGGCGAAGCTTCTGCCGAGCCGTACCCACCTCGCTTGGATTGCCGGAAGCAGTCGTCTAGAATATCTAGATCAAGTGAAGTTCAGCAAAAAAACCAGGAATCACCCAGTGAGCGACGACGCTCTGTACGACGACCTCTACGACGACTACATCCTCGACCATTACGAATCGCCCTACCATAAAGGCCAACTGGAGAATCCGACCTGTTCGCACGCTGGACGCAACCCGCTGTGTGGCGACGTGGTCCAAGTGCAAGTACAGGTCGACGACGAGGGGCGGATCGTGGAGGCATACTTCAATGGCAAGGGGTGTGCCATCAGTCAGGCGGCCGCGTCGATTCTCTGCGAGGAAATCGAAGGCAAGTCGCTTGAGGAACTTGAGCGATTTCAGGCGCAGGACATGCTCGATCTCATCAAAGTCCCGCTGACGGCAACCCGTCAGCGGTGTGGACTGTTGGGCTTCAAGGTGCTCAAGACGATGGTGTATTCGCTGGACGACGACGGCAAATGAGTGACACGTCTCCCACCACGACGCACTCCGTGCTCGACGTCGAGACGATCCGGCAGGACTTCCCAATTCTGCACAAACCGCTGTCGAACGGCATGCCGCTGGTCTATCTCGACAGTGCGGCTTCTGCACAGAAACTCCGGCAGGTCATCGAAACGCTGAGGGACTGTTACGAGAATTACTACGCCAACTCGCATCGCGGCGTCTACGAGTTCGGCGTGCGAATCGATGAGGCGCTGGAGTCGGCCCGCAGAAAAGTGCAGACTTTCATCGGGGCCGCCGAGCCGGAGGAGATCATCTTCACCTCCGGCACGACGATGTCCATCAACCTGGTCGCTCATGCGTGGGGACGCAAGTTCTTGCAGCCGAACGATGAAATCGTGCTCAACGAGATGGAACACCATGCAAACCTCGTCCCTTGGCAGCAGGTCGCCCGAGAGAACGGGGCGAAGCTGCGTTTCATTCCACTTACGCCCGACGGCCGACTCGACCTGAGCCAACTCGACGACCTGCTCAGCGAAAAGACCAGACTGGTTGCCGTCACCGGCATGTCGAACGTGCTGGGTACGATCAACCCCATCGCCGAGATCACCACGAAAGCGAAACAGGTCGGTGCGCTGGTGTTGGTCGACGGCGCGCAGAGCGTTCCTCATCAGCAGACCGACGTGCGGAACCCGGAGATCGATTTTCTTGCCTTCTCCGGGCACAAATTGTTCGGCCCTTCGGGTGTTGGCGTGTTGTACGGCCGACGTGAACTGCTCGAATCCATGGATCCGTTTCTGACCGGCGGCGGCATGATCGACGAAGTCCACCGCGACCACTCGACGTGGGGCGAGCTGCCGGCGAAGTTCGAAGCCGGCACGCTTCCCGTCGCACAAGCCATCGCGCTGGGGACGGCCGTCGATTACCTGCGGTCCCTCGACTTCGAAGCCATTGGAGCGCACGAACGGCAATTGCTGAAGCGGGCGCACCAACGCCTTTCCGAGATTCCCGGTGTGCGAATCCTCGGACCGGACGTCGCGTACAAGGGTCCCATCATCAGCTTCATCGTCGAGGGGATCCATCCGCACGACGTTGCCCAGCTTCTCGATCGGAAAGGAGTCGCCGTGCGAGCCGGCCATCACTGCACGATGCCGCTGCACGCTCTGCTGGACGTGACTGCCACCACCCGCGCCAGCTTCGCGCTCTACAACACCGAAGCCGAGGCCGACGCGCTGGCCGACGCCGTCCGTTTCGCCCGCAAGAAATTTCGGCTGGAATAATCGCCGCACGTCCTGCAACCGCGAATCGCGTAGGGTGTGTGAAACACACTCGGTTTCAGGCGGTCGTCTCTTTAAACCGATTCAAGTACGGGTTAAGCAGCTTCGTCAGCTTTTCGTGACACCGCTGCCGCCGCTCATCGACGTCGTGCAAGTAGCGCTCGAAATAGGTTTCTAGCTGCGTCAACAGGTCGGCCAATCGCTGTGTTTGACCGTCTTGTCGCAGTGCTCGTCGGCGAATTGCCGGATGGTGTCATCGCAGCCCGTTGAACAACCAGCCCGCCGCGCAAGCAAGGGTCGGAAACCAGCAGCCCTCGCTGGCGCTTCGGGCTGGTGTAGGTGTTTTTCAACGGGCAGATAGCCCGCGAAGTCCCTTGGTCGAGCTTTGGCGCTCGCGGGTGCGCGTACTTTTCTCGCTTGCATCCAGCATTCTGGCCGACTGAGACTTCTATCCCGGATTATTCAGGAACGACAAGGCGTCTGCCGCCATCAGTTATCCGACGCGGAGTAGCGGCCATCTTCCCCAAATCGCCGTGCGGGTGCGGTCGAGGATCGCTGCGAACAAGTTTCGTGTCACCACCACTTCGGCCAGTTGGAACGTCACGTACTTCGCGTGCGGCGTCAGCTTGGCGACGATCTTGAGAAGCTTCTCCCGTAGTGTCGTCAGCGACCAGTGCTTCACGGTACGAAGACGGGCCAGGCGACGCAGGAAGTTCGCCAGTTCTGGGTCTACTTCCGCCGGCCCTGTCGTCTGCGCTGGTTCTCGGTGAGATGCACCTTCCGCAGGCGGATCACCCGCGGCGTGACCTCGACGTACTCGTCGTCCTCGATGTACTCCAGCGACGCTTCGAGCGACATCGCACGAGGCGGCTTGAGCAGGATCGCATCGTCGGCGCCGGCAGCGCGGATGTTGGTGAGCTTCTTCTCCTTTTGGGGATTGACGACCATGTCGTTGTCGCGCGAGTTCTCGCCCACAATCATTCCTTCGTACACGTCGTCGCCCGGCGCGACGAACAATTCCGAGCGTTCCTGCAGCCTCCAGAGGGCGTAGGCCACCGCCTTGCCGTTCACCTGCGAAACCAGTACGCCGTTCTTCCGGTGGGGGACCTCGCCTTCGGCCCGTTTGTAGCAGTCGAAACGGTGATGGATGATCGCCTCGCCCCGGGTCGCGTTCAATAGTCGCGTTCGCAAGCCGATCAGCCCGCGCGCCGGGATGGAAAACTCGAGATGCGTGATGCCGGTCTGGCCCGAGGTCATCTCGAGAATCTGACCGCGACGGTGGCCGGCAAGCTCCATCACCGGCCCCACATCGCTGGTGGGAACGTCGATGACCAGAATCTCGAACGGCTCGTGCCACTGGCCGTCAATCCGCTTACGGATGACTTCCGGCTTGCCGATCGACAGCTCGTGACCTTCGCGGCGCATCTGTTCGATGAGCACGGAAAGATGCAGGATTCCACGGCCTGAGACCGTAAACGAGTCCTTCTCGCCGGTCTCTTCGACCCGCAGTGCAACGTTCGACTCGAGCTCTCGCATCAGCCGGGCCCTCAGATGCCGGCTGGTGACATATTTGCCGTCGCGTCCCGCCAGCGGTGATGAGTTGATTGTAAACAGCATCGAGAGCGTCGGTTCGTCAACGCTGATGCGCTCGAGCGCCGCCGGCCGTTCGGGACAGGCGACCGTATCGCCGATTTCGGGATCGGGCAAACCGGCGAGCGCGACAATGTCGCCGGCTTGGGCTTCGTCGACGTCGGCCCGTCCCAGCTTGTCGAAAAGTTGCACGCTGGCCACCTCACACGGCTCGTGCGTGCCGTCTTCGCGGATCAGGGCGATCTTCTGGCCCCTGCGAACGGTCCCGGCGGTAATCCTGCCGGTGGCAATGCGGCCGATGTACTCCGACCACTCCAGTGTCGTGATCATCATCTGCAGCGGGCCGTCGGGATCGACCTCGGGCGGCGGCATTTGCGCGATCACCAGATCGAGTAAGGGTTCCAACGAACCCGACCGTGCGGAAGGATCGTCGGAACAGTACCCGTCGCGGCCGCTGGCAAACAAATACGGAAAGTTGAGCGTCGCGTCATCGGCGCCCAGGTCGACGAAGAGGTCGAACGTTTCTGAGAGCACCTCACCGGGCCGGCTGTCGGGACGGTCGATTTTGTTCACGACGACCAACGGCTTCAAGCCGTATTCGAGGGCCTTGCTGACGACGAACCGTGTCTGAGGCCGGGGGCCTTCAAACGCGTCGACAAGAATCAGGGCCCCATCGGCCATGCGGAGCACTCGCTCGACTTCGCCGCCGAAATCGGCGTGCCCCGGCGTGTCGATGATGTTGATCTTCACCCCCTTGTGCGTCAGCGCGATGTTCTTGGCGAGGATCGTGATGCCCCGTTCGCGCTCCAGGTCGTTCGAGTCGAGAATGCACTCCCCGACAAGCTGCGAGTCGCGGAACAGGCCGCTCTGCCTGAGCAGACTGTCGATAAGCGTCGTCTTGCCGTGATCGACGTGGGCAATGATCGCAATATTGCGGATACTGTGACGCTTCATGGATCAAGAACGCTTGTATTCACTCGGCAGGAAGAGCCCAAGACCGGCGGGAGTGTAGCAGGTGGGTCACGAACGTGGAAGGAGAGGTGAGGGAACGCCCGTCGCCTTGCTCGGACACTTTCAATCGTAAGGCTGAATTGTATGTCGACAGGCAGGTCGCCGTCAATTGCTGCGAAACGATACCCAAACCGACAACTCGTTGTCGGCATCCGCCAGCCGATAGTCGATTGTCAGGCGGGAGCCTGACCTACCGGGCTGCGGCCGTGTGAATTTCTAAGCGTCGCGGGGGATTTGCCAGGAGTTACCTTGCGCCGGCATAGCTGACCTCCACAAAATACGCGCCGCGGTCTGCGTCCAGCCAGGTTTGCATCTCGCCTTGGCCGGCTTTCAGGTTCAGCGTGAATGTGACCGCCGTGGCGCCTTCTTTGATCGGTCGCCGGACGTCGATGGCGCCGATCTTTATGCGGGCGGTGCCGGCTTTGAGCGGGTTGTTGACGTGAGCCGGGCGGTTTCGCAGTGTGATTTCGTAGTTGCCGGCACGCAGCACGTCGACCGCCCAGAAGCCGTTAGCTTTCGGATCGCGGCGAATGTAACCCTGGTTCCACGGGACCGGACCGTTGTCGGTGTGCCAGTCGTGGCAGGTGAGAATCGTGGGATTCTGTTCGGCCGCCCCCAGCGCGATGCGGCAGTAACCGTCGAAACGGTCGGAGATGTCGGCATACCAGTTTTCGTAGGCTGTGCGGAGTTCTGTCACGATTTTTCTGTGCTTCTCGGCGACGTTCTGCTTCTGCCCGGGGTCGGCTGCCATGTCGTAAAGCTCTTTCCCGTTGATGAGCCGCCAGCGGTTAGTCATCACGGCACACTTTCTCCATTTCTGCGGGTGCTCGATCCGCTGCGAATGTACGAACAGCGTCCGTTCGGGCCAGCGGCCGTCGCCTTCCAGCAGCGGGATGAGACTCTTGCCGTCGAGCTTGAGGCCTTTGGGCAGCTTCAGCCCGCACAGTTCCGCCAGCGTGGGAAGCAAGTCGATGTGGGCGGTGACCTGGGAAATGTCGCGTCCACTGACGAGCTTGCCCCCCGGCCAGTGGATGAAGCACGGAACGCGATGCCCGCCTTCGTATTCCGATCCCTTTGTGCCGCGCATGCCGGCGTTGTAACCGTTCTTGCCGCGCATGCCGGCGGCGGTGCCGTTGTCGGTCATGAAGATGAGAATTGTGTTGGCAGCAAGGTCCCAGTCTTTCAGCTTCCGCCGCAGCCGAGCCATGTTCTCATCGATGTTGGTGATCATGCCGTAAAACTCGGCCCGCGGTGACGGGACGCCCATCTTTTTGTACGGGCCGCTGTACTTCTCCGCGACGTTGAACGGCCCATGGGCCGCGTTGGTCGGAATGTAACAGAAGAAGGGCCGGTGTTTGTTGGCCTCGATGAACTTGAGCGCCCCATCGAACCAGATGTCGGTGCAGTAGCCGCTGAACTTCTTCGGTTTGCCGTTGTGCCAGTAGGTGTCGTCGAAGTAATCGTTGCCCCAGTAGTCAGGCGTTTGACCAACTCCGCCTCCGCCGTTAATCAACACTTCCTGGAATCCGCGGTCCTGTGGCCGAAAGGGGTAGTTGTCGCCCAGGTGCCACTTGCCGAAGATACCGGTGCGATAACCGCCGGCGGCGAAGACATCGGCCATCGTCACCTCGTCCTTGTGTAACAGCGACCGCCCCATGATGGTGTGCCACACGCCGGTCCGGCTGGAATACCGTCCGGTCATCAGGGCCGAACGCGTCGGTGAGCAGGTCGGGTCGACGTGAAAATTCGTCAGCCGAACGCTCTCAGTGTAGAGCGAGTCGAGCGTCGGAGTCTTGATGATCTCGTTGCCGTGACAGCCGAGGTCGCCGTAGCCCTGATCATCGGTCATCACCAGAACGACGTTGGGCCGCTTCGCAGCGGCGGCAGCACCGGCAGTCGAGCGCTCGAAGATGGGGACCAGCAGGCTGGCGAGCAATGTCAACGTCATTGCCCGCAGCAGTGAGGTGAATCTGTGCGTGGATGGTTGCATGTTGACTCCTGAATGCATCTGGGTTTCAAGTGACGTAGGTCAGGCTCCCGCCTGACGGAGATGGGATATGCGTGACTGCCGTCGATTGTCAGGCGGGAGCCTGACCTACCGGGCTTCAATCGCTCCAAAGTTGCCACATCAGTGTTCAAGTCAGATTGCAGAAGAGTCTCAAAGCGAGCCTCGCCGTCGTGAACTCACGGCGATGCGCATCGGGTTATGGCATTGCGATTGTAGCAACTCCAGCTGCGGCGTGGAGGTGACTGGAACAGGTTGTCGCAGCGGATTGCGTAGTCATAGAAATTCCAAATCGGACTGCAGACCGGACGACGCGAACAGCTTGACAGGCCGTCACGCACCGGCAACGATGAAAAGCTTGCTGGTTCGAGCCGCCGACACGACCGAGCGTATCGAGTTTGCGATGACTGGAAAACCTGGGATCTCTTCGCGCAGTTCTCGCGTCGAATGATTGCATGCTGTGAAAACGGAAGACCAAGAGCTAATCGACGAGTGTCTGGCCGGCCACACCGAAGCGTTCGGGCAGCTAGTGGTCCGTTATCAGGATCGTCTGTACAACACACTCGTGAACGTTCTCGGATCGGCCGATGACGCGCTGGACATCTCGCAGGAAGCATTTATCCATGCATTCCAAAAGCTGGCGACGTTTCGTGGTCAGGCGGCCTTTTACTCGTGGCTGTTCCGGATCGCGCTGAACGCAGCGATCAGTCAGAAACGGAAGAATCGCCGGATGTCGGTCTCCATCGACCGGGCCCGTGATCAGGCAGGTATCGAGCCGGCCGATCCCCGCGACGACAACCAACCGTCTTACCGGGTGGAACTCACCGAACGTCAGGCGCTGGTGCGTTCGGCCTTGTCGCAAATCTCGGCAGAATACCGCACCGCATTGGTCTTGAAGGAAATGGACGGTCTCAAGTACGAGGAAATCGCCGAAATCGTCGGCTGTCCCATTGGAACGGTCCGCAGCCGAATCCATCGCGCCCGCACCGAACTTCGAGGAAAATTGAGGATTCTGCTGAAACATGAGTGACTACCACCCGGGAAGGCCCAGCCCCCACGAGCAGTAGTACATGGCATGGGGAACGGTCGATTCCAGTAGAGAGCGCCAGCCGTTCTCCGGCTGGCTGGCCTTGACGGTTCCCATCAGCAGCTCGAGCAAGCCGGGTTGAAACTCGTAGCTTACCACGCGGACTTCTTCCAGGCCCAATTGTTGCTTCAAGTCTTCGATCGCGTCGTCTTCGTAACCGATTTCGTCGATCAGGCCGTTCTTCTTCGCCTGCTCGGCCGTGTAGATCTGTCCGGTTGCCAATTCCCGGACGGCTTTGAGGTCGAGGTTGTCCCGGTTTTCTGCGATCACCGATAGAAACCGTTGGAAGGCGTCGTCCAGAATTTCCTTCCAAACGATGCTCTCGGCTTCGGTCAAATCGCGGAATGGTGAGAGGGCATCCTTGAAGTCACCGGTCTTCAACGGTTCCGACACCACGCCCACCTTCTCGGCAAGGAGCTTGGCGTTGTATCGGGGGATGATCACGCCGATCGACCCGGTCCAGGTTGTCGGCTCGGCGTAGATCTTGCCCGTCAAGCCGGCTCCCATGGCAATGTAGTAACCGCCCGAAGCAGCCATCCGCTTCATCGCCACAATGATCGGTTTTTGTTTGCTGAGCTCGGCCAGCCGGTGATAGATCTGGTGGCTGTCGGCCACCATTCCCCCCGGACTGTCGATGATCAGTACGACGCCCAGCACCTTGTCATCTTCCTTGGCCTTTTCGATCGTTTTCAGAATGCGTTTGGTGAACGGCGGCATGATCGTCCCAGTCACCCTCAGCAGGGCGATCTTTTTTGCTCCGGCCTTCTTCGCGCCTGAATCGTAGCGTTCCATGGGAGCGGGCTCGACCGCGAAGTATTCCTGAAACTGCGTGTACATCCCGATGTTGAGCAGCAGCGAGACCAACAGAGCAAGGAACAGCAAACGCGCCAGCCATTTTCGCCGCGGGCCGGGAGGCACATCCTGCCGGATGATGATCGGTTGAGGCGGCGGTGGCCTGTGGTCCGGCGGAACCGGCTGCGGTTCGGTTTGATCGTTCATTTGTTCCATTCCATCGCTTGGGATGAGTTACGAAGGCCGCGGGTGAAACACTCCCCAGCAGTGAGACTCCGAAATATTGGGAAACCACGGAAGATGCCAAAACTTTGCCGCTCGTTCCGATTGTGCCGGACGCTCGTCACGATTCGGACTCAAAAACCGTATAGGCATCAAAATCCCCTCTGATGGGCGACGATAGAGAGAGTGCGACAAACGATTGCTATGGTTGCTACGGTTGTCGCAATTATCCTCGACCTGACGCCTAAGTGCAACATTCCGAAGCGATGAACTCATCGTATCCGAACAGTTTTGCCGGATGCGTCGCTCGTCACTTCTGCAGCAAGGCTGCTGCTGGTGGATGACTCCAGGAGATACTAGGAGACAATTGGACATGAATTCACGACTTGCTTCTTGCGCCCGCTGCAGTCTGTGGCTGTCAGTAACCGGACTGTTCTTGGCCGGGCCAATGACTCTGATCGCACAAACGGGGGCCAATAGTTCAGCCTCGGGCGTGCAGGGAGCTTCAGGTTTTCCGGCACAGAGCGCGAAACGGAATCCGCAGCAGATTGCGAAAAGTGCCGTCCAACGAGAACTGGACGCGATTTACTCTCGCCGGGGGAAAAAGAAGGCCCCTCCGCTACACCAGGGCGTCGCTGCCCGCGAAATCCAGAAAGGCCCCATTGCCTCAGACGGCCACACTGTCGTCCGCAGGACAGGCCCGGTCGTCCGTCATCAGGTGGGACGGAAGTCCATCGGCAGTCAACCGGCATCTGGTTCGGGTCTGTCTCCGCTCAAGAGATTCTGGAAACCGCTCAGTGCGATTTTCAGGCGCAATCGCAGCCGCTCGATGCGCGCGGCGCCGCAACGAACCGTCACCGGCTCCAAATCACCTGCTCTCCGACACCGACCGATTTCGCCGGCCGCTATGCGATCCGTCATCCGGCAAACGGCTGCCGAAACCGCTTCTCCAACCAAGACTGGTGTCTCAGCGGCCAAGAATGCTGCGCCGGCGGCCAAAAGTGCTGCCCCATCGAAACAGAACACAAAGGTTCAGCAGCACCTGGAGGAACTCTATCAGCGCGACGGCCGGCAGATGCCTTCCATGAAGCTCTCCGAACTGCCGAAAACAACCGAGGCCGCCAAGAAAACCACTCAGTCCCGCGACTTGACCAAGAGAGTCCCGGCAACTCATCAAAAACGAGACTCTGCACCCAATTTCCTGCAACGGCTCTTTCCGTTCAGTAATCGCAAGCATCGGACGCCGCCGCGGACCACGGCCCATGCGCGGCGGCATGACACGCCGCACGCTCACAGTCACTCTCCCAGCAGAACGCGCAGTCTCACTCACCGGCCGCCTGCCGGGACGAACCTCACCAGAGCAAACAAAAGACCCGGACTGCTGCCTAGCTTCCTGATGCGGCGACGCACGAAGCAGCCTTCTGCGCAGCCAAGACAAACGCAACAAGTGGCGCGGCAAGCGGCCTCGATTCAGAAGCCGCAAACGAAGCCACAGATCAAGCCTGAGCAAATTGCGAAGGCAAAATCCGACGCCAAGCTGAAGCCTGCACCTACCAAGACCGCCGAAGAAGGCCTTGGCGGCATGGAAAACCCGTTCCCCGACGTTTCCGAAACTGAGGCGGATCGCCGCACCAATCCCTTCACCGGCTTGACACTCGACGATAACGACCAGGATGACAAGGTGTCCGAGAAGCCGGTGGCGAGTGAGGTCCCGAACGACGGACCCGCCGTCGCGAAGAAGCCCGACGCCGATCCCAAGTTGGCAGAGACTCCGCACCGCCACGACCCGGAAATCAAGGAACCCACCGTCGCGAAAAAGGCCACTGCCGCTCCCAAGTCGGTAGCGACTTCGCACCTCCACGAGCCGGAGATCAAGAACGCCAAAGTTGTCGCTGATAAAAAGTCAACCCAAGCCGAAGACGACAGCGACAAGATGCGGCGGATCGCCGAACGGAAAGGGCAAACAGGTCTCAAGGGCTTTTGCCCAGTCGCCCTGCGGGATCGACGGGACCTCGTCGATTCGAATCCGCATTTCGCTTCGTCTTATGGCACGAAAATCTACACCTTCTCTTCGTCTGAGGCGAAGGAAAAATTCGACGCGAATCCCAGCAAGTACGCCCCTGCGGCGGACGGATACGACGTCGTCCTGATGACGGGCAGCGGCGACCTGGTGGACGGTTCCCTCGATCACGCCGTTTGGTACAGAAACCGTTTGTATCTGTTCAACGGCCGCAAATCGCTGCAAACTTTCGTCTTGGAACCTGCTCAGTACGCTGTGGCGGGCGAGTAAACTCTCCCGACACGGAATTCGAAACACATCCCCGCTTCCGTTGTTGCTGGTCGCGCCGGAAAACAGCCACGGATCCTCTCTCCCGGAAGAGCGGTTCGGCAGTTTGGCGATCTCTGTATTGACCTGAGGACACCACCGCGATAAGGTGCGTCGCCTTCTTGTTGACTTTTCGCCGCGTCGGCTTGTCAATCCGGGAGACGTGTTATGACCTGGTCGCAGCATTCCGAGACTGGTTGGGCCAATTCAGCGGTTCGTCCGTCTTTGCCGCCAAAGTTGCTTCGGCACCTTTTGTTCTCGCACGAGCTGGGAATCGGATCACGTGTTCTGGCCGCCGGTTATGGATGGGGTGATCTGGTGAACTTTTTCGATCATCTGGGCATCGACGCCGTAGGCCTTGAGGAACCGTCTGAACATGTCGCGACGGAGCACCTCCGGACGCCTCAGGTCGAGGTCCACTGTGGCCGCACTGAAGGTGCCATTCCGCTGGGCGGTGGTCGATTCGACGCTGTACTGGTCCGCCGGCTGAGGACACACCGAGACAATCTCTTCTCGCCGGCCGCATTCCGGACGACGGCTGAGTTGTTAGCGTGCGTTCGTCCGGGCGGATATCTGATCCTCCTGGCACAATACGGTTCCGCTGCACTGGAAGAACTCCCAATCCACACTTCCGGATGCTACCGACAACATTTGGCTGCCTTTGGGGGATCGTCGAGCACCCGCGACTTTCCCGACCGACTGACCAGAGCGACCTCTTGGGAACGGATTCTTAGGCGCCAGCCGCGTTCCGGATTCTTGACGGCGACCGTTCAACTGCCCGAACCAACTCTCCCTCGCTCTGGATGGCTGCGTCTGGCCGATGCGGCCGCCCAATCGATGGCTGGTTCCTGCTGCTTGGCGGCGACGGAAGTGGTCCATCGACGTCGGGCTGCGTGAAGAGGAACAGCCACCAACAGACAAATTGACAGCCGGCTGTCCGCTGCGTCACAATGCCCCCGAGGGAACGGCGAAACTGGTTGCTGTTGTGCCGCATGCAGAGTCACAAGGCTGGACCCTGTAGGGACTGTGTGCCTCTGCCACTTTGTGCCTTTGTCACTTTGTGCCTTTGTCACTTTGTGCCTCTGCCACTGGCTGCTGGCCTACTCGTCTGGGCTTGGCTCGAACGACCGCCGAGAATCTGATACAGTAATCTATTCCGCGGTCTACGGAGCCTCTTGAGGAAAACTTCGGGAGATAAACGACTGCCATGGCAAATGAGAGGATCGGAATCTGGCTGATCGGCGCTTGGGGCGGCGTATCGACGTCGGCCGCAGTCGGGTTGGCGGGGCTGCAGCAGGGAGTTGCCAGCGAAACCGGTTTGGTCAGTGCGCTGCCTCGATTCGCTGATCTGGAGCTGGCGGACTGGAGCCAGTTTGTCGTCGGTGGGCACGAAATCCGCGATGCCGGCTATGTTGCGGAAGCCGAGCTGCTGCATAATCATTCGCGCGTGTTCGACCGGGATCTGCTGTCTGCCGTCCGAGAGACGCTCGAACAGTTCGACGGCAACGTCCGCACCGGTACGCTGATCAACGTCGGCGCGACAATCGCGTCGTTGGCTTCGCCGAAGACGAAACAGACTTGCGGCGAACGGCCTGCCCAGGCCGTCGAGCGCATCTCGGCCGACCTCGCCCAGTTCCGGGAAACACACAAGCTCGATCACGTGATCGTGGTCAATTTGGCATCGACCGAACCGCCGTTCGACAGCGACGCTCGCCGGATGAGCTGGCCGGAGCTCTCGAAAACTCTCGATGAATCGGAGGACTCGCCCATTCCCGCCAGCTCGATATACGCCGTGGCTGCCATGCTGAAGGAATGCTCCTACGTCAACTTCACGCCGTCGATCGGTTCCAATCTGCCGGCCCTGAATGACTTAGCGCTCGAGCGCGGCGTGCTGCACGTTGGCTGCGACGGCAAAACCGGCGAAACCCTGATGAAAAGTGCGCTGGCCCCCATGTTTGCCGCCCGGCATCTGCAGGTGATGAGCTGGGTCGGACACAACATTTTCGGCAACCTGGACGGCAAAGTCCTCGACGACCCCGTCAACAAGGCCAACAAGATTCACTCCAAAGATCATCTGCTGAGGGAGATTCTCGGCTATCAACCGCAGACGTTGGTTTCGATTGAGTACATCCGCTCGATGGCCGACTGGAAGACCGCCTGGGATCATATCCACTTTCAGGGTTTCCTCGATACGAACATGACGCTGCAGTTTACCTGGCAAGGCTGCGACTCACTACTGGCGGCTCCGCTGGTGCTCGACCTGGTCCGCTTCACCGAGCGCGAGCATCGACGTGGAAAACGCGGCCTGATATCGCACCTCTGCTCGTTTTTCAAAAGCCCGATGGGAATCCAAGAGCCCCGCTTTCAAAGGCAATTCGACATGCTCGAAAGCTGGGCCGACGAGGTGGCGGCGGAACGTGATTCGTGATTCGTAGTGAGTGGATGGTCGGTCTCTACAGCAATTTGAACCGTTCAGCGTCAGAACTGTTGCAGGAAGCGGACGTCGTTTTCGAAGAAGCGGCGGATGTCGTTGATTCCGTGACGTTTCATGCAGAATCGTTCGATCCCCAGGCCGAAGGCGAAGCCGCTGACGACGTCCGGATCGTAACCGACCGTCGTCAGGACGTTTGGGTCGACCATGCCGGCCCCGCCGATCTCGAGCCAGTCGTCGTCCCAATCCATGTCGACTTCCACACTCGGTTCGGTGAACGGGAAGAACGACGGCCGAAACCGAATCCGCACATCGTGTCCCAGATAGGCCGTGGCGAACATCCGCAGCACGGTCTTCAACTGGGCCATGTTCACCGCTTCGCCGACCATTAGCCCCTCCATCTGATGGAACATGCAGGAATGCGTCGCGTCGATGGTGTCGGGACGGTAGACGCGGCCCAGCGAGACGATCCGCACCGGCGGCGCGGTCTGCTCCATCACCCGGATCTGCACGGTCGACGTCTGGCTGCGCAGCAACATCGGACCGCCAGTGGCGGCACCCTCACCGCCAGTGGCGGCACCCTCACCGGCAGCACTTTCGGCTGCAGCCAGGTAGAAGTTGTCCAACGGGTCGCGGGCCGGGTGCTCGGGCGGAATGTTCAGCGCAACAAAGTTGTGATACTCGTCCTCGATTTCGGGTCCTTCGGCTACTGAGAAGCCGAAACGGCCCATCAGGTCCTTGAACTCCTCGATGGTCTGCGTCAGCGGATGCTTTCGCCCCAACTGAAGCTCAGTGCCCGGCAAAGTGATGTCCAATCCAGACAGTGCGGCTTTGGGGCGTGTGAGTTCCTCTTGCCGCTGTCCCAACGCTTTTTCGACGCGAGTCTTCACCTCGTTAAAGCGTTTGCCCAGCAAAGGACGCTGCCCGGCATCGGCCTTTCCGAGCAAGGCCTGCAGATCGCGCAAGCGCCCCTTTTTCTTGCCGAGAAACTCAATGCGGATCGCTTCCAGGCCGTCTAGATTGCCGGTCGCCTCGATGGCCTCGAGCGCGGCTTGCTCGTACTGATTGAATGCGGTGATGGGGTCCATATCACGAAAGCAGCGGCAACGTCAGGCAGCCGAAGAAGCAGCATGGGCCGCTTGGGCCGCTTCGACGATTTCGTCGAACACATTTGGATTGGAAATCGCCAACTCGCTGAGTGTCTTCCGATTCAATGCGATGCCCGCCGCATGTAGACCGTGAATGAAGGCGGAATAGCTCATACCCCGCTGCCTGCAAGCAGCCGTCAAACGGGTGATCCAAAGCGCCCGGAACGTCCGTTTGCGTGTTCGACGGTCCCGGTAAGCGTAGGCGCGGGAGCGGATGACCGTTTCCTTGACGGTCCGCAGCAGTTTGCTGCGGCCTCCGACATTTCCGCGGGCCTCTCGAAAGAGCCGTTTCTTCGCGCGGTGGCGCGCTAAGCCTTTGGTAATTCTCATGACAGTTTTCTACGCGAGTTGGGACACATCGTGATCACTGGCCGGGTCGCAACGCGTTGCGGATGGCGGACGCCGCGGCACCGGTCACCACCCCGTCGGGACGCAACTGGCGCTTCCGCTGGCCGCTCTTATGGCTCAACAAGTGACCACGAAAGGCCTTGCGGTGTTTCACCTTCCCCGAAGCCGTCAGCTTGAACCGTTTCTTCATTCCTTTGTGCGTCTTTTGTTTGGGCATGTTCGAGGACCGCCAAGTTTTCTATGATTCCAATCTCAACACGATTGCCGGCCGACGGTTCCATCCTCTCGGCCACAAGGCAGCGCATTATAGTGGGCTCAAAACGATTTTTTCCAGAGACAACGGCAGAAAAATGTGGAACTCTTCTGCGGGGGCTAGTTTCGCGGTGCCAGCACGGTCGACATGGTCCGACCGCTTTCCATACGGGGTTCTCTCTCCACTTTGGCGATGTCATCGAGCTCCTGGATGATGTCCAACAGCATTTCGCGGCCGCGGTCGTGATGTGCATTCTCGCGGCCGCGGAAGATGACGTTGATTTTCACTTTGTCCTTGTGCTCGAGGAACTGTCTGGCCCGCTTGACCTTGAAGTCGATGTCGTGATCGCCCGTCTTGGGTCTCAGCCGAATCTCTTTGAGCTGCGAGTGATGCTGCTTGGTGTTCTTGGTCAGTCGTTTCTTTTGCTCGTACTTGAACTTGCCATAGTCCATAATTCGGCAGACAGGCGGCCGAACGTTCGGGGCGACTTCGACCAAATCGAGCCCCGCCTGGTTTGCCATTTCCTGCGCTTCAGACGTGGGAATGATTCCCATCATGTTTCCATCCTGGTCCACCACGCGGACCGGTGTAATGCGAACCTGATCGTTCACCCTGTGCGTCGTTTCGATCGCGTACCCCTCTCAGACAGACAACCAAGTTTTCTCCGCGCCCCTCTGCGCACAAAACATCCCCGATGTGTACTTTTATCGCGGAACTTCGTTCGAGTCAAGAACTTGGCACAAAAAGGCGGCCTGCAACCTATTTCGTCATTCTGGCGCGGACGTTGAGTCGTTCTGACTCTCTGGCGACTGCTGTTGGAGTTTCTGTTCGACGACGTCTTTCGGCCGGTCGATCGTTCGACCAATGCGGACCGCTTTGTGGCCCTTGTACAGTCCCGGATAGGCCAGAAACATCGGGCGGCCTTCCACAGAGACCCTGACTCCTTCGTTCTGCTCTTTCTCGGTCATAATGACGTCGCCGACCGAAAGGCTCTGCAACTCGGCAGCCGTCAGTTTTGCCTCGGCCAAGTGCACGACCATCTCAATGCTGGCCGTCGCCAGCCCGGTTTCGAGGTTGAAGGCCTGCCGAGGATCAGTCACCTTCTTGCTGTAACTCGACCACGCGTCCGACGACAGCTTGCCGGCGAGCGGCTCGATCGTGTTAAACGGAATGCAGAGGTTCATGATGCCCCGCATTTCGCTCATCGTGATCTCGAAGCTAATCAGCACAATCACTTCGTTCGGCGGAACGATCTGCACAAGTTGGGGATTGCTTTCGACCTGGGAAACCTTGAGCTTCAGTCGGCGCAGGTTGCTCCAGGCCTTTTCCAGGCCCGTGATGGCCAATTCGGTGATTCGCGAAACCAGCCGCAGTTCGATTTCGGTCAGCGCACGGCTGGGAAAGCTGTGTTGGCCCTCCTTGCCTCCGCCCAGCAGCCGATCGACGATCGGAAAGATAATGGACGGGTTCAGATCGAGAATGATGTGCCCTTCCAATCCTTCCGACCACAGCAGATTGAAACAAGTCGGGTTTTCGAGGCTGAAGACGAATTCGCTGTACGTCAGCTGATCGACGCTGATCAGTTTCACTTCGACAATCGTGCGCAGCATCCCGCTCAGCGCCGCACCGAACTCCCGGCTGAATCCGTCATGGAGCGCCTGGAACGCCCGCATTTGTTCTTTGCTGACTCGCTCGGGGCGCTTGAAATCATAGACGCTGACCTGGGCGTTCAGATCGTCCATGCGCCGCAGGACCGGTTTGGGCGCAGCGGCTTTTGACCCGGGGTCCAAAGCCGCCAGCAGCGATTCCACCTCATTTTGACTCAAGACGTCCGCCATCCCTGGCCTCCGTTGGGTTTGACGATTGACGAATTTGTCCGGTTCCATGAACAACGTATTTGTAACTGGTCAATTCTCGCAATCCGCACGGACCGCGGGCGTGAAATTTGTCGGTGCTGATGCCAATCTCCGCGCCAAGACCGAATTCACCGCCATCGTGGAAACGGGTGCTGGCATTGACCAAGACAGCCGACGAATCGACGCGGGCGGTAAACTGCTCTGACGCCGCCAGATCGTTGGTCACGATCGTCTCGGTGTGCCCCGAACCATACGAGTTGATGTGACTGATGGCGTCGTCGAGGCCGTCGACTGTTTTTACGGAAAGGACCAGATCGAGATACTCCGTGTGGAAATCCTCGTCGGTGGCCGGGACGCTCCCGGGCAGGAGCTGGCGCGAACGCTCGCAACAGCGCAGCTCGACGCCTTCGGCTTCGAGTGCCGCGCCCACCGCCGGTAAGAACGAGTCGGCAATCTCAGCGTGCACGAGCAACGACTCAGCCGCGTTGCAAACACCCGGCCGTTGGCATTTGCTGTTGACGACGATCTGCCTGGCCATCTGCTCGTCGGCGGCCCGGTCGACATAGACGTGGCAGACTCCGGCGAAATGCTTGATGACCGGCATCGTGGCTTCGGCAGAAATGCGTTCGATCAACGATTTGCCGCCCCGCGGAATGGTCACGTCGATCTTCTCATGCAGCTTCAAAAAATGGCCAACTGCTTCCCGGTCGGTCGTCTCCACCAGTTGGACCGCATGGGGCGGCAACCCGACTTCTTCCAGCGCTTCGCTGAGCACCGCGTGAAACGCCTGATTGCTGTGGAACGCTTCCTTCCCGCCGCGCAGGATGACCGCGTTCCCACTCTTCACACACAAGGCAGCGGCATCGACCGTCACGTTCGGCCGCGATTCGTAGATGAAGAACACAACACCCAACGGCACGCGCACCCGAGTCACCAGCAGACCGTTGGGCCGCACGTTGCTGCCGATAATCTCGCCGACCGGGTCCGGCAGCAGCGCCACCTGGCCGAGGGCCTGCGAAATCTCTTCCAGTCGCGATTCACTCAGCCGCAGCCGATCGACGGCTGCCGACGTCAGCCCGTGCGCGGACGCCTGCTGGAGATCGCGGTTGTTGGCCTCGATCAATTCCGTTGCTCTCCAGCGGATCAACTCGGCCGACCGCTGCAGCCAGTCGGTTTTCCGACCGCCGGTTGCGACGGCCAGCTCACGCGATGCGTGACGGGCTCGCGTGGCGACTTTCAGTGCGTACTTCGCCAAATCGGTCATAGGACTCGAATTGAAGTATCTTGAATGACGAGAATTGTGTCAACGCCCGTTCCGCGATCGCTCTCTGATCCCTTGCAGCGTGGAAGCCTCGTCGTTTATGCTGGATAATGAAAGACCGGCCGGCCGGCAGTGCCCGCTAGTCAGAACGATCTTCGTTTCTCCTTGACCAATCGGTTCGGATCGGTTCCTCTCAGCGATGCCACAAGAGACGAGCGCAGACGCCAAACGTACGGACAAACCTGTTGCCTTTCTGGTTGTCAGAGAGGGGAGCAGTTGGCGCGATGTGTTCCGATTGACACCCGGTCAGGTCACGACGATCGGACGGGCGCCGACGAACCGCATCGTGATCCGGGATGAGATTTGCAGCCGAAACCACTGCGAAGTGTTCCAAAGCGGATCAAAGTGGACTCTGCGGGATCTCAGCAGCCGCAACGGAACGCTGCTGAACGGGACACGCGTCACCGGGGACTCGGAACTGTCGGCGGGGGAGCTGATCCAGATCGGTTCGTGCAGCCTGGGATTCACCTTTGACCTCTCCCAGCCGTTTCCCGAGTTGGAAACAACCGGCGACGGACCCGGAAGCGACGCCGGCACGGCGTGGGACGTTGTGTTCGATCACCCGGCTCCCGGATTGGAACCGGCCATCATTCACCGGCAAAGCCGGACGCGCTATCAATCGTCGAGCACGCCGGAGGTCATCGGACGCGACCGCACCAGTCAGGAACTGGCAACACTCTACCGGCTGGCGTTGGACATGGGCGCGGCCCGCGACGCGCGGGAATTGTCGGAGGTGGTTCTGGACGGACTGTTCGGCGGTACGTGTGCCGACATCGGGGCCATCCTGTTGCTCCCGAAAAACGTCACTTCCGGCGCGCAGTCCAAGCAATTGAGTGTCATCGCGTACAAAGCGCAGGGGGACCTTCCGTATCAGAAGGTCTCGGACTACCTGTCGGGCGTCGTGCTTGGCGAAAGCGAGGCGATCCTGGCCCGTGACGTTGCCGACGACAGCCGTCTGGCCAGCCGCGACAGTCTGGGCGAAATTCACGCCCAGAGCGTCATCTGCGCCCCAATTCGCGCAGGAGAGTTGATCCTGGGTCTGCTGCATTTGTACTCAACGAATCCGGACAACCCGCTCGATCCCGACGATCTCGAGTTCACACTGGCTGTGGCTGATCAAATGGCCGTCGCGCTGGAGAACCTGACGGAGAAGGAATCGCTGGCCGCCGGGCTGGCCAAGGTCCGCGACGAGAACCTCACGCTTCGCCGACAGTTGGAGATTGAAAGTCAATTGATCGGCGACAGTCAGTCGCTGCGCCGGCTGCGGGAGACCATTGGCCGCATCGCGCCGACCGGCGCGACAGTGATGATCCGCGGCGAGAGCGGCGTCGGAAAGGAACTGGTGGCGCGGGCCATTCACTTCAACAGCGACCGGCGAAACGGTCCGTTCGTTTGCATGAATTGTGCCGCACTGAGCGAAACGCTGCTCGAAAGCGAATTGTTTGGGCACGAACGGGGCTCGTTTACCGGTGCCACGGCCCGCAAGATCGGCAAGTTCGAACAGGCGCACAACGGCAGCCTGTTTCTCGACGAGGTCGGCGAAATGAGCCTCGGTGTTCAGGCCAAGTTCCTGCGGGTGCTGGAAGGGCATCCTTACGAGCGTCTGGGAGGTGGAAGACCTGTTCAGGTAGAAGTCCGCGTCATCGCCGCCACGAACCGCGACCTGGAGCGGGCGCTGGAAGAAGGCACATTCCGCAAAGATCTGTACTTCCGTCTGGACGTCGTCGAAATCGTGGTCGAGCCGCTGCGAGAACATCGCTCCGACATTCCGCTGCTGGCGAATTACTTCCTGGAACGCTTTGCCCGGAAAACGAGCCGGGCAATCAAGGGGTTTACTCGGCAAACGCTGGATGCATTGACGAATTATGACTGGCCAGGCAACGTCCGCGAGTTGCAGAACGCCGTGGAACGGGCCGTCATCCTCTGCACCGGAGATTTCGTCGGCGAATCCGATATTCAATTGTCCACAGCAGGCGCCACCCAACAACCGAGCCCGCATCAGCCCGGGCCTTCAGGTTTCCGTCAGATCTCGCTGGGCGTCTTGGAACAGGAACACATTCTCTCGGTGCTCGATTGGACCAACTGGAACAAATCGCGAGCGGCCCAGATTCTCGGCATCGAGCGATCCACGCTCGACCGCAAGCTGAAAAAGTACCAGGTCGGCCGGCCGAAGCGCTGAGCATCGCCGAGAGCTTGGATCGAAGCGCTATTTCCACGTTGTTCGCAAAATTCACAATTTTTTTGTTGACATTTTGAATCCAAGCCTCAAAAATCGAGAGAGTCATCGAGGTTCGGCCCACCAATGTTGACCCGCCTGTTTTTGTCTTTCAAGCGTTTAACCTACAGGAGTATGCGGAATGACATTCTCGTTCGAGGTTCGTCCCGACCTCGAGTCTTTCTCCGGGATGCGTGATGTAGAGTGTTTCGCCGGCTACAAAGATGTCTATGATGATGAGGATTTTCGAGCGCTCGGCGTCGACCCCAGGGACCGCACCGACGCCAAGCCCGGCTCGGATGAAAAGGTCTTGACGTTGGCGGCTCGGTATGCAGCCGGCTTGCCACTTTGGCATTCTGAAGACTGCTACGATCACGGACCGGACGGCGAAAACGATCTGGAGGGGGACGAATTCGAAGAAGCCTGAAATTCGAACTCAACTGTCCTGAATTGCCGTGATCTCCAGACGTAATGTGCCGTTGGGCACTTCGACCTCCACCACATCACCCACCTTCTTGCCGATCAGCCCTTGGGCCAGCGGACTGGATGTGAGGATTTTCATTACTTCGCCGGTGTAGTTCTCTTCGCCGGGACCGACCATCTCGTATTTTTCGTCCAGGCGGTCGTCGAGGTTCTTGACCGTAACGATTGCACCGAAGGCGACCACGCCTTTGGGCATCGCTGATTTGTCGACGATCTCGCAATTGGCCAGCTTGCTCTTGAGCTGGTTAATTTTCGCCTGCAGCATGCCCTGCGCCTCACACTGGCCGGTGAACTCGGCATTCTCGCTGAGATCGCCCTCGGCGCGGGCCGCGGCGATCTTCTCGGCAATCTTGGGCATTTCCACGTCTTCGAGGTGTCGAATCTCTTCGCGCAGCTTTTCGTAACCTTCCTGCGAAATCGGCTGCCTTTCCATAGGTCTTTGTACTCCTGCGGACGTGTACTGCGGGATTATATGCGATGCCTGCCCGTTGATGCTATGCGATTTCGATCCAAGTCCCCTCCCGGGCGCTCCTGAGCACGGCGTCGCAGACCTTCTGCGTCTCCAGCGCACAGGCGAAGTCGGGCTGGAAAGGCTCGCCCCCTTCCAGCGACTTCAGAAAGTCGGCCATGGCGTTGACGAAGGTGTGTTCGTAGCCGATGGTGCAACCGGGAACCCACCACCTGTCCATGTACGGATGCTCAAAGTTGGTGACGTGGATCGACCGCCAGCCGGTCAGGTGATCGGGGGTCTTGCCGCCCAGTTCGGGCGACGAGTACTCGAAGAATTGCAACTCGTGCGGGTCTTCCAGGTTGAAGAACACGGACCCGTCGGCCCCGTTCAGCTCCAAGGTATTGTAGTTCTTGCGACCACGGGCGTAACGGCTGGACTCGAACGTGCCCATCGAGCCGTTGGCGAACCGGGCCAGGAACATGCAAGCGTCATCGATGCCTACCGGTTCGACTTTGCCCGTCTCCTGGTGCAGACGCTGCTTGATAAAGGTCTCGGTGGCGGCCACGACCGACTTGATCGGACCGTTGAGCCACATCGCCGTGTCGATGGAGTGGGCTAGCAGATCGCCCGTCACGCCGCTGCCGGCCACCTTGACGTCCAGACGCCACAGCGTTTGACCGCCCTGAGGCACGTCCTCGGCGATGGTCCAGTCCTGCAGGTACATGGCCCGATAATGGAAAGGCCGCCCGACGCGGCCTTCGTCAATGATCTGCTTGGCCAAGCTAATGGCCGGCACGCGGCGATAGTTGTACGAGACCATGTTGGCCACGCTGGCTTTCTCGACGGCGTCGACCATCTCCTGCCCCTCGCCCACGTTCATGGCCAGCGGCTTCTCGCAGACGACGATCTTTCCATTCTCAGCCGCGGCGATGGCAATGTCGTGGTGCATGTTGTTCGGGGCGCAGATGTCGATCACGTCGATGTCGTCGCGTTCGACCAGCTTTCGCCAGTCGGTCTCGGTGGACTCATAGCCCCAGTTCTTGGCGAAGCTTTCGAGCTTCTCGTAAGGCGGCCCGCCACAGGCGGCCTGGAGAACCGGGCGATACTCCACGTCGAAAAAATGGTTAACCTTGCAATAGGCGTTGCTGTGGGTCCGGCCCATGAAGCCGTAACCGATCAGTCCGATGTTTAACGGTTTGGTCATGTTCGTCCTCTCTTTCGATTCACTGAGCGGTCCGATATGGGTGAATGCCGAATGTCTAATGTCGAATGTCTAATGTCGAATGTCTAAAGAATGACGAAATCCCAATTACAAAACTGGCCTGGATTATGGAACGCCTCTAGCAGTCGGGCATAAGTCTTTCATGTAGCATTGACCGCACAGCAGAGCCTGCGGCTTACACCAGTTTCGGCCGATTTCCCACGCGGGAAAGTCGAGGAGACCTGGAAACTCAGGATGGAGTGCACGGGCCCGATATACGATTGCTTCGACAGAGTTGTCTGGGCTAATCAGGCCAAGCCGAGCAAAAACTCGCCGAACGTGCACATCTACCGAAACGTCAATAGAGTAGTAATCGCTAAACGGAATCTTAAAATGCCGAGCCAAGGTGTTGGCGGCCATCGTCGCAATCTTTGGCCCGGCACCCCGGAACTCAAGAAACCGATAGGTGACCTCTGCGCTGGATGGATTGCCAGCCCAAATTGCAGCCGCGTTGCCGCAATACTTGTCCGAAATAAACGCGATCGCAGCGTGAAAGTTCTTGCTCATTTTCTCCACAAAGCGGTGGAGCGGCTTTGGCTCTGTCATAAGTCTTCTGACATCGTCAAGCGTCCGGCCAGCTAACGTTGAAAAATTGAAACTGCCAAGCTTTTGTGTAAAACGGTACGGAATGAGCCATGCCTTCTCCGCGCGAATTTGCCTGTCCATGATGCAAGCGAGCACAAAAGCATGGGAATGTCGCTGAAGATCATTAAGCAATTCGTCGGCTTCACGGACGTGCCTGAACTCCTTGAAGCCCCGTTGGGCGTCGAAAAGCCGCTTTCCCCTATCCAACAGCAATTCGATGATCGCGTTTTGAGTCATCCGAGTTCTCCAAATGCCAATTCACAGTTTAGGCTTGCCACGGTAAATCGAAGCGAAGATGAGATGAAGTTCCTTGGCTTCCTGCCAGTGGGTTCGGGCCTCATCCTTCATTTCCGGAACCGCCGCAACGATCATTCGGAGCCAATGTTTGCACTCGCGAGATTCTCGCTTGCAGAGGCTGATTCGATACCGAAATTCTTTCTTCGAGCCCGCATCGTCTGCCTCACAATAGTTCGCGTCGACACTTGTTCCGACCCTGACAAGCTGTCCAATGAGAGGCTCCGTCACCGGGTTTATCGGAATCTTCTTCGTGAACCCGATGATCGCTTCGCCAAATCGAGCAGTCCGTTCTTCCAAGTCGTACCGCTTCTCGGGGCCTCCATTTCGTGATTTGACATTCGTGCTTCGGGCTTCTTTAGACATTCGGATTTCGACATTCGAGATTCTTTAGACATTGGGTATTTGGGCATTCGTCATTTCATTCCTCCCACCCGTGCGCATCCCGCACGGCGATCATCGCCGTCAGGATGTCGTTCCACGTTTCGGGCTTCATCATCGTCTCGTTGGGGAACATGCAGCCGTCCCAGCACAGGTGACGGCACGTCTTGGTCAGCTCGCCGTTTTCGTCCCGCAACCAGAAACCGGCGTGATGGGGGATGTCCAGCTTGCCGGCGGGATCGTTGGGCAAGCAGTGCCGGCCGGTCTTGTCGTGCGAGCCGGAGCCCTTCACCGTCGCGTCATTCTGGGCCACGTGAAAATCGATCAGCCAGGGACGTAATGCAGCGGTCAGCGTCTGCAACGCCTCATCCAGTCCGTTCGGATCGTCCCAGTTCCACTCTTCGGGCAGGATGCGGTCCTCCGCGGCGTTGTAGCCGAGCAGATACAACAGCGTATGGGCCATGTCGGCCTGGAAACCGATGGTCCCGGGCCGATCGACCTGCTCCAGCAGGTTGACCATCGTCTTCCAGCCATGCATGCCGCCCCAGCAAATCTCCCCTTCTGCGGCCAGCCGCTCACCGTAGTCCGCAGCGATGTCGCAGGCCTGGCGGAAGGTTTCAGCGATGCGTTTCTGATTTTCTTCGGGGTCTTCGGCCCACTCGCTGGGGCTGCAAGCCGAGTCCATACGGACAATGCCGCCAGGCCGTACGCCCAATTCACGCAATGTCTGCGCAATCCGGCAACCTTTGCGGACTTGCCCCAAGAACTTCTCGCGCTCTGAGTCGTCGCCCATTGCCGAGCCCCCACCGGTCGGCGGCCAGACCGGCGCCACCACCGAGCCGACGACGAGATTCCTGGACTGAACCTTCTCGGCCAGTTGCTTCAGCTCGTCGTCAGAGGCAGCGATGTTGACGTGTGGATCGAACAGAAACACGTCCACACCGTCGAACTTGACCCCGTCCACCTCGGCCGCGGCGGTCAGATCGAGCATGGTCTCCAAGTCGATGGTCGGCTCGGAATCCGGCCCTTTACCGACCACGCCGGCCCAGATGCCGTTGTGAAGTTTTGGGTAGTTGTTGGGGTTATTGGCATCACTCATCTGGTGCTCCTCATACCGTATACCGTACGATGATCAGAAATCCAAACCGACAACTCGCTGTCGTACCAACCCAAACCGACAACTTGCTGTCGTACCAACCCAAACCGACAACTCGCTGTCGTACCAACCCAAACCGACAACTCGTTGTCGGCGTCAGAACGGCAACACGTCCTCCGCGTACTCCAACTGCCAGATACGACTCACTGCGCCGTTGTGTTCATGCTGACGAACATATTCGAACGCTCCAAGAAACGCTTCCTCATCGGGCATCGACTCCATGTGACAGCCTTTCGCCCACGGCCGTTGGTTGTCAAAGCCATGCGCGTGCAGCCGTTGCGTAGCCGCCGACTTGAACCGACCAACCGTTGGACGGATCCGGAGCGAGCCGAACTTGGCCAGCAGGTGGACATGCTCCACTCCCACGGTAAGAAGCGACGCCACAATGGGCGAACGGTCAATGTCATCAACAATTGCTTCCAGCACCAGTTGTCGCTCCTGCTCTGAAAGTGATACGGAGCGTTTGCATTTCTCCCGTGCTGCCCGGTGCTCCTCGAAAAAATCCGCCGGGTTGTAGGTTGGTTCGCCGAAATGGCTCTCGCCGTGTGGCGGTGGAACGTACCGGCGTCCGCGCCACGTCTTGAAGCCGCGCGGATCGCCAGGCAACCACGAGCCGTAAGTCACCCATGTAACGAGCCACCATTTGCCCACTGATGTCAGTCCTTCTTTGCATGACTCCGACAGCGAGCTGTCGGTTTGGGATTCTTGCGACAGCGAACTGTCGGCTTGGGTTGACGGACGACAAATCGTTGGTCTGGGTCGGTCGACGACAAGTCGTCGTTTGGGCTATTTCTTGTAGTCGCCGACGTTGGGCGCATCCGGTTGGGCGTCGGGGCCGAAGTAGCGCAGGCTGACCAGCGGTTCGGTGCCTGTGTTCTCGATGACGACACCTTCCGCTGCCGCCTTCGCCGAGACGAAAACCTCGTCTTCGGTCATTTCGCCGTAGCGAATCATGGCCGGCGTCTGAAGCCGCAGATTGCCGATGCGGCCTTCCCCTTGCATCGTAATCCAGCCGTAAGCACCGCCGTCTGTCAGCGTGCACTTGCCGCCCGGATGGAGCGTTAGCTCTTTAGCGGTGAACAACTGCTTCCTGTCCACCTTACCGTAGACGACCCACCGATCAACAAAACCGTCCGCTTGGGTGTCGGCCACCGGGATCGGTTCCAGGTAGTGGTTGTCCTTGAAGTTCGGATCGACGTTGCCTTCCCAGTCCAGCGCGTCGACCATGTAGGCGTTGTCGTCGTGCTTGTCTTCGGGGAAGTCTTTGGTCAGCAGCGATCGGGGGACCGGACGCCCTTCGACCATCGACTGGTACATGCCGAACACATCGCTGCCCCATTGCGGCTCGTAGGTGACTAGGCTGCCCGGCGCGTGCAAGAGGTCGGGGGGCAACAGCCATCCGGTTCCCGGCCTGAGCCGATACGCTTTCGAGAGATCGAGGATGCCGTTGTCGCCGTCGTTCCAGCGATCTAGGCAACCGACAACGTCCTGTTTGGTTGTGCCCGGTTCCAGGCCGAAAAACGTATACGGGAAGTTATTCCCGATGGCGTTCAACTGCGGCGGGAAGTAGTACGATTCCGGTTTTCCCTCTTGGCCGACCAGTTCCGCGTGTTCCTGACTTTGGTGCATGTGGTGCGGAATAGGCCCCATGTTGTCGAAGAACTTGGAGTAGACGGGCCAGCGACCGAAGTTGCTCCAGATGTGATCTCCGACGACCTCAGCCCCTAACTCGGCAATGGCGTCTTTCAGCGTAAAGCGCTCGCTGCCGAAGATGCAGTAACTTAGTCCCTCGTCGGGGGGGGCCCCCTCGTTGGCTGCCGCCGTGGTCGATCCGAACCACCGCTCGTCGATGCCGCCCCGGTCGGTGCCCAATGCGTAGTAGTCAGCCGGATGCAGTTTCAACCGTCGTCCCGGCTGCAAGAACGATCGCGGAACCCAATTCGGCGCCAGGCGGAAGATGCCGCCCCCTTCAGTCAGCGCGTCGGCTGCCAGTTTTGAAAGATTGGCCATAGTCTTTTACTTCTCCTCAATCAATGTTCGTCCCGGTTATCACGGCGAAACAAGCCTCGACCGGCTGTCAGAAATGACGCGCACCATTGTGACGATTCCCAGCCGCTTTGAAAAGCATGCCCGCCGGTTTCCGCGTCAAATTGCGGTACTGAGACAGGTGTTTCAGAAACCCGGTTTCTCATCCAGCCAACGAACCGGGATGCACGGCGACTTGTCCCCTCCCTGAGGGAACGTAGAATGGGAGCAACAAACAGCTCTGAAAACATTTGGAATCAACAATGCTGAAAGTCGCCATTCTGGGAGCGACCGGTTACACGGCGCTGGAACTCATCAAAATCCTGCTGAATCACCCCGAGGTGGAGATTACGGCCCTGACGAGCCGGCAGGAGGGCTCGCCGCACATTCATGCGGTGCATCCCAGCTTGTTCGGCCGGCTGGATTTGCCCTGCGAGGACCTCACGCCCGCGCAGGCGGCTGAACGAGCCGAGTTTGTCTTCTGTGCATTGCCGCACGGGGCCAGCATGCGAGCCATTCCCGAATTACTGGCCGGCGGCTGCCGGGTGGTCGATCTCAGTGCCGACTATCGGCTCAGCGACCCCGGCGTCTATGAACAGTGGTACGGCCAGGTGCACACCGATCCCACCCGGCTGGGCAGCACCGTTTACGGCCTGCCGGAACTCGGGACCGAGAGAATTGCCGAAGCCGAGCTGATCGCCAACCCCGGCTGCTACACCAGCACGTCGATTCTGGCGCTGGCACCGCTGTTGTGCGGAAAATATATCAAGCCGAACGGCATCTGCATCGACGCGAAGAGCGGCGTCAGCGGAGCAGGACGTTCGCCCAAGTTGACCGCTCACTATCCGGAGTGCAACGAAAGCGTTACCGCCTACTCAGTTGGCCGACATCGCCACACGCCGGAAATTGACCAGATCCTCTCCCAGGCCTGCGGGCAGGACGTGCGGGTCGTTTTCATCCCCCATCTGATCCCCATGGACCGCGGCATCTTGTGTACCATCTACACGCGGCCGAAAAAAAAGGCGACCGAAGACGAGTTGCTCCAAACGATGCGCGAATTCTACGCCGGCAAACCGTTCGTCCGCGTCGTCGAGCACCTGCCGGCCACCAAGGACACCACCGGCACCAACTTCTGCGACGTCACGGTCCGCATCAGCCGCGAGCAACTGATCGTGCTAGCCTGCCTGGACAATCTCATCAAAGGTGCCGCCGGCGTCGCCGTACAGAACTTCAACCTCATGTACGGCTTTCCGGAGACGACGGCACTGTTGCCGTAAGACTGGCGATGCGAACTACTCGGCGGAGGGGAAGTTGCGAATCAATGCTTGCGTCCAACCCAGTAGTTGGGACGACGGCTGACATGTGCTACAGCGAGGACTATGACCTCGTCCGGCAAGATCTCGTAAACGATGCTGTACGGAAATCTCCGGAGCAAACAACGTCGGAACTCGCGCGATGAGGAGATTGTTTCCAAACGTCCGAAGCGATCCGGTTGGCCTTCAATCTCCTGCAACACGTGAGAGTAGGTCTCGAGGAACTCCGCGCCCAGCCCTCGCTGTCGATCCTCGTACCAGCAGGCCGCTTCGGTTGCCTCCCGTTCGGCAGTTGTCGAGACGCGCACCTTCACGAGGTTCGCCTTTGGGACAACGCCTGTCGAACACGTTCCAGCGACTCCCGCCAGTCACGGGCCGCGAGTTCACCTCGCCCATAGGCCGCCGAGCGTGCTTCGATTTCGGTCGCCCATGCCGAATCGGCATCCGCGTCGAAGTCCCCGGTTTCCAAGCTAACCAGCAAGTCCCGAGCCAGTTTAGCGCGCTCCTCTCGAGAAAGCTCGAGTGCTTGGTTGCGTACGTCGTCTACAGTGCTCATTTGCAGCCTCTTGCGTTCACATGACCTGTTCACCAGATCGCTGCGTGATATTCTATACGATGACGATTGTGGCAACAATGTGGCAAATTCACTGCCATCGTGCCTGGACATCGGAAGTGCGTATCGACAAATTGACAGCCAAAACATGAACAGACAAAATTCTCTCCCCCAAGGTTTCCGCACTGCTGGGTTGCATTGCGGCATCAAGGGAGATCTGAGCAGATTCGACTTGGCGCTGTTCGTTTCGGACACGCCCTCGACGGCGGCCGGGGTGTTTACGCAGAACCGGGTTGTGGGTGCGCCGGTGAAGGTCGACCGGGAGCGCGTGCCGCGGGAGACGGCACGGGCCGTGATCATCAATTCCGGCAACGCCAACGCCTGCACGGGAGAGCGCGGGCTGGACGACGCCCGCTGGATGACCGCCGAGGTGGCCCGCCGGCTTGATTGTGCAGCCGAGGACGTGCTGGTCTGTTCGACCGGAGTGATCGGACACTTTCTGCCGCGCGAAAAGCTCGAAGCGGGATTTCCGGCCGTCGTAGAGAAACTGGCCGCCGGTCCCGAGGCGTTCGCCGACGCGGCTCGCGGGATGATGACCACCGACACGTTTCCCAAGCAATCGGTGCGCGAGGCCACCTTCGGCGGCCGCACGGTCCGGGTCAGCGGTGCGGCCAAGGGGGCCGCGATGATCGGCCCCAACATGGCCACCATGCTGGCCGTGATCATGACCGACGCGCAGCTCGCGACCGGCGAAGCGGATTCTCTGCTCCGACACGCGGTCGACCGGAGTTTCAACTGCATCAGCGTGGAAGGGCACACCAGCACCAGCGACACCGTCATCCTGCTGGCCAACGGAGCCGCGGAAACCGGACCGCTGGCTGAAGCCGACCGGACGACTTTCCAGCAGATGCTCGACGAAGTCGCCGCGGAATTGGCCCAGGCGATCATCCGCGACGCCGAGGGGGCGGAACATTTCATCACTATCGACGTCCGTGGGACACGGACCCGCGATGAAGCGCTCTCGATCGCCAAGACGGTCGCTGAGGGACCGCTGGTCAAGACGGCCGTCACCGGCAACGATCCCAATTGGGGCCGCATCGTCTCCGCCGTCGGTTATGCCGGCGTCGAGCTGCGGGAAGAAGACATCTCGCTCAGGATCAACGGAACGCTTTTGTACCGTGAAGGGGCCCCGGTCGAGTATGACGAGCAAGTCGTCTCCGAGAGCATGCGGACCAACCGCGATGTGCAGATCGAGCTGGACTTGCGGCTCGGTGATGCGTCGGTTCGTTTCTGGACCAGCGACCTGACTGCGGAATATGTACGGTTGAATTCCGAATACACGACTTGATCCCACTCGGCTGATCGGAAAGAATTCACCGCGAAGGTCGCTAACTCAGACGATTCATTGAAATCCCAAGCCGACGACTTGTCGTCGCTGGATGTGCCCTGCAACGAGTGGATGCGACGACAAGTCGTCGGTTTGGGTTCTGCAACGAGTGGATGCGACGACAAGTCGTCGGTTTGGGTTCTGCGCACGACGAACGGAGACAACTCAGGCGTGATACGGACGACGAAGGCCGATCTGACGGCGGCGGTCGAAGCCGAGACACAAGAAATCGGCCGAGACCTATGGCGACATCTGGAACGTCGCAGACCGTCCCTCTTCGACCGGCGGTGGCTGGACGATCGCATTCTGTCCTGGGCGATGTCCGACGAGTCGGTCAAGGTACAGATGTTCCGATTCGTTGATGTGCTGCCCATGTTGCGGACCCACGAGGCGATCACCCGGCATCTGCAGGAATACTTCGACGAAGTCCGCCGGCGCCTGCCGTTTGCCGTCCGCATGGGGCTGGACATCTCGCAGCCGAATTCGGTGCTGGGCCGGGCGCTGGCGTTGAATGCGCGCTCCAATGCGCTGCGGATGGCCCGACGGTTCATAGCTGGTACAAGCGTCGACGAGGTCCTGCAGACCGTCGGCAAGGTTCGCAAGCTCGGTTTCGCGTTCACGCTGGATCTGTTGGGCGAAGCGATCATCAGCGAGCCGGAAGCCGACGCCTACCAACAGGCCTATCTCGACCTGATTGCCGGTCTCTCGCCCGAGGTCGGCAACTGGCCCGAAAACGAACAAATCGACCGCGATCACCGGGAGTGGATTCCGCGGGTCAATGTATCGTTGAAACTGTCGGCGTTGTACAGCCAGTTCAACCCGATTGATCCGGCTGGCACCAAGGAAGCGGTCTCGCGGCGACTGAAGACGCTCCTGCGCTCCGCCCGCGAGCACGACGCGTTCATCAACGTCGACATGGAACAGTACGCCTACAAAGACCTCACGCTGGAGATTTTCAAGCAGGCGTTGATGGAAGACGAGTTTCGCGATTTCCGCGACGTGGGCATTGTCGTTCAGACTTACCTGCCCGGAGCCGAGCAGGACCTGACCGAACTGTTGCAGTGGGTCCAACATCGCGGCACGCCGATTTGGGTCCGGTTGGTGAAAGGGGCCTACTGGGATTACGAAACCGTCGTCGCACAGGCTCACGGCTGGCCGATTCCGGTCTACCGGCGGAAGTGGCAGTCGGACGACAACTTCGAACGGCAAACCCGCTTCGTGATGGAGCATCACCGGTGGTTGCGGCCGGCGCTGGGCAGTCACAATCTGCGCAGCCTGGCGCACGGCATCGCCTGGGCGCGGCTGCTCGACGTTCCCCCGGCGGCCTACGAGATTCAAATGTTGTACGGCATGGGGGGCGAGCAGGCGCAGCTATTCGCCGAAAGAGGACACCGCGTCCGCATTTACACGCCGTTCGGTGAACTGATTCCCGGCATGGCCTACCTGGTGCGCCGGTTATTGGAGAACACTTCGAACGATTCCTTCTTACGGCAAAGTTTCACCGAGAACGTTTCTGTGGAGGATCTACTGATGAAACCTGCAGATGCCGGCGCGAAAACGCCGCCGCTGGAGGAGGAACCGCCTCCGAGCTTCACCAACGAGCCGCCAACAGACTTCAGCCGGCCCGAAAACCGCTCTGCGATGCAGCAGACGCTCGACGAAGTCGCCTCGGAGCTGGGTGGCGAGTATTCGCTGGTAATCAACGGCCGGGTAATCGAGACCAAGAGGACGATCGTCTCTCGCAACCCGTCCCACAAATCACAGGTCGTGGGGACGGTTTGCTCGGCCGCGCCGGACGATGCGAGCGACGCGATCGACGCCGCACGCCGGGCGTTTCCCGGCTGGTCCCGCACCGAACCGCAGTACCGGGCCGAGTACCTGGAAATGGTCGCTGCCGAGATGCGCTCTCGCCGGTTCGAGCTTGCGGCGTGGGAAGTTTACGAGTGCGGCAAACCGTGGGTCGAAGCCGACGCCGACGTGGCTGAAGCCATCGACTTCTGCATGTACTATGCCGATCAAATGCGCCGGCTCGCCATTGTCCGTCAGTGCGACGTGCCGGGCGAGGAGAACACCTACTTCTATCGTCCCCGGGGTGTGGCCGTTGTCATTGCGCCCTGGAACTTCCCGCTGGCAATTCTGACCGGCATGACGGCGGCCGCCCTGGTCACCGGCAACACCGTCGTGATGAAACCGGCCGAACAATCCCCGGTCATCGCCGCCAAACTGATGGACATCTTTCAGGACGTCGGCATTCCCGATGGGGTGGTGAACTTTCTACCGGGGATCGGCGAAGAGGTCGGCCCCGAGTTGGTCGGCAGCCCCGACGTCGACCTGATCGCCTTCACCGGTTCGCGGACCGTTGGCTTGGACATCAACCAGGCCGCAGCGGTGACCGACCTTCGGCAGGAATCGGTGAAAAGGGTGATCGCCGAGATGGGCGGCAAAAATGCGATCATCGTCGACGCGGACGCCGACCTCGACGAGGCAGTCCTCGGCGTGGTCGAGAGCACCTTCGGGTATTCCGGCCAAAAATGCTCCGCCTGTTCACGAGCGATCGTCATCGATGCGGTCTACGACAAGTTTCTCGAACGGCTCATCCCGGCGGTTCAGAGCCTGAAGGTCGGCCCGGCGGAATTGCCCGGCACGAAGGTCGGCCCCGTCATCGACGACGAGGCCCGGCAGCGAATCCGCAAGTACATCGACGAGGCCAAGCAGGAATCGACACTCGCGGTGGAATTCCCGGTCGACGAGTTGGCCGACGAAGGCCATTACGTTGGCCCGCACGTGTTTGCCGACGTCGACCCGGCCTCGCCGCTGGCTCAGGAGGAGATCTTCGGCCCGGTCCTGGCGGTCATTCGCGCGAAGAACCTGGATCACGCCTTTGAGATCATGGGCGGCGCCGACTATGCGCTCACCGGCGGCATCTTCAGCCGCTCTCCCGCCAACCTGAAGCGAGCCAGACAGGAATTGCAGGTCGGCAACTTGTACCTCAACCGTGGCATCACCGGTGCGCTGGTCGAGCGGCAGCCGTTCGGTGGGTTCAAGATGTCGGGCATCGGCTCGAAGGCGGGCGGTCCCGATTATCTGCTGCAATTCCTGATCCCCATCAACATCACCGAAAACACCATGCGCCGCGGCTTCGCCCCTCCACCGGACTCTATGGCGTGACGGCGGGAAACCGCTTCGACGTGAACGTCCGTGGTTTGCCTTCGTGCAATTCGGCGACGAGTGCAGCCGTCCGGCAGGTTGACTCGATCAGTTCCAGTCCGCGCTCGTGTCCCAGCACGCTGACGGCCGAGGCGAGACTGTCGGCGGTGAGACCGTCCGGCGCGATGACGGTGACGCTGCTGCGGCGGGTCAGCCCGAGGCCGGTGTGGGGGTCGACGATGTGTGAGTAGCGCACGCCAGCGATTTCGACATACTGGAAGGCGTCGCCGGATGTGGCGACGGCGGCGTTTTTCACGAGTAAGAAACGGCTGGGAGGCCCCTCAGGGTCCTGAAGCGGGGCGATGGCGATTCTCCAGCCCGTTTTGCCCGGCGGGGAATCGCCGGCGACGACGTCACCGCCGGCATCAATCAGCGCCCGCGTGATGCCGTGCTGACGCAGCACCGAAAGTGCTTCGTCGCCAGCGTAACCTTTGGCAATCCCGCCCAGGTCGAGCCGCATGCCGGCCACACGTAGCTCGACGGTCCCGGCTTGCGGGTCGAGCAGCAGATTGCGGTAGCCGACTAGTTTTCGGGCCGCCGCTAGCCGGTCGGCGTCGGGCAGCCGCTTCCGCCGTCGCGCACGCCGCCACAGCTTCACGACTGGGGCGACGGTCACGTCAAATGCGCCGCCGCTTCGCCGAGACAGGGCCAGCGAGCGAGACAAGATGAACAGTAGTTCTCGGCTCACTTTGACCGGGTGGCCCGGCCCGCGATGCGGGTGGCCCGGCCCGCGATGCGGGTGGCCCGGCCCGCGATGCGGGTGGCCCGGTCGGGATGATCGGCACAAGCGGTTCAGCTCGCTCTGGGGATCATAGTCGCTCATGATGCGATTGAGTTGCTCGACCCGCGAATAGGCGGCATCGGCCGCTTTATTTGCGGTTGCCTGGTCGGGGGCGTATAATGTGAGTTTGAATGGGACCCCCATTCGAACTTGCTGAAACTCGAATCGCTGAAGTTGTTCTTCAGGCCGCGGAGTCGCCAGCAGGCATGCAGCCGTCAGACATGTCCAGACTCCAGTCAGCATGGTTGGCCCTCGACCCGGTCGGTAAAAGAAGGGAACGTTGTCTATGATGTCTAAGGTAATTGGGTTCCGGCGCATCATGCAAGCGTCGTTCTGCCCGGCGCTGATTGTGGTGTGCAGTTTGTTGGTCCAGGCTGAAGAAGGAAATGCCGGCAGCCCCGAAGCGAAAACCGAAAAGGAGATGCAGCCGTACACGCAAGCGATCAGCGGCACCGACGTGAAGTTCGACCTGGTGCCGATTCCCGGGGGCAAATTCCTGATGGGCAGTCCAGAGGACGAGAAGCACCGCAAAAAGGACGAAGGACCGCAGCATCGCGTGCAGATCGAACCGTTCTGGATGGGCAAGCACGAGGTGACCTGGGACGAGTACGACATCTGGAGCTTCAATCTGGATATTCAGCGTCGCAAGGTGCTGAAACTGAAGGCGACACCCAAAGACAAAATTGCCGACGCCATCACCCGCCCAACCAAGCCTTACTCCGACATGACCTTCGACATGGGGCACGACGGTTTCCCGGCTATCTGCATGACACAACTGGCGGCCAAGACGTACTGCACATGGCTCAGCGCCAAGACCGGATACTTCTACCGCTTGCCGACCGAAGCCGAGTGGGAGTACGCCTGCCGGGCGGGAACCACCACCGCGTATTCGTTCGGTGACGACCCGGACGAGCTGGAAAACTACGGGTGGTTCTACGACAACGCCGACGAGGGGTATCACAAGGTCGGGCAGAAGAAGCCGAACCCGTGGGGCCTGCACGACATGCACGGCAACGTCGCCGAGTGGGTGCTCGACCAGCACATTCCCGACTTCTATTCGAAGTTCGCGAAAGACAAAGTCGCCAAAAGCCCGCTGGCCGTTCCGACCACATTGTTTCCGCGTGTCGTGCGTGGCGGCTCGTGGGACGACGATCCCGAGCTTCTGCGCAGCGCGGCCCGCGTCTATTCCGGTCCCGAATGGAAGGAGCAGGATCCGCAACTCCCACAGAGCATCTGGTATCACACCGACGCGTTGCACGTCGGTTTCCGCGTGATGCGGCCGTTGAGGGTTCCCAGCGAAGAAGAACAAAAGAAACTGAAGCTCGTGCCGTTAGCGGAAGAGCAGAAAGTGGATTAGAAATCCGGATGCAAAGCGGCCAGCCGGCGAAACGGTTCTTGGGCATTACGGTCCTGGGCGATTTCATTCTGAGCGAAGGCGTCGAGAACGTCTTGGAGAAGTTGCAGCGCGCCGGCGCGACGGCGGTGGCCTGCAACCCGACGGTGAGCGCGCCGGCTGAAGAAGGCGCCGGCAGTTTCCAGCCGCCCGTCGATGCCGGCAGCAGCCCGCGCGTGTTCGACCGGCCGTTGTTCGGCAAACGGTCGCTGTGGGTTCGAAGCGGTCCGAGCTACCAGCCGAATCCCGACTTCTACGGCGACTCTCCTTACGGCCCGCGGAAAGCGAACGAGCTGACCGGCGAGTACGGGGCGGTGATCGGGCGGTTTATCGACGGGGCGCTGGGGCGTGGTCTGAAGGTTTATTTTCAGATTGGGGCGGTGCAGCCCTCCGGTCTGCGCGACGAAGACCGTCCGCGAGTTCCGACCGGAGAGCTGTCGCAGCAGCGGATGGCCGACACCGGCAGCCTGGCCAGCGACGCGATTCGCGCCTACAACCGGGCTTACGTCGGCGATTTGCTGGCCGCGTATCCCGGCATCACTGGTTTCCGCGTCGATTGGCCGGAGTACCCCTGCTACACGCTGGACGAAACCTTTCACGACTTCAGCCCGCACGTTGAAGCGTGGGCGGGACGGCACGGATTCGACTTTCCGCGAATCCGCGACCAGGTCCGCGACTTCTATCACTATCTGCAGGGTCAACTAACGAGCGGCGACCTGGAAGACCTTGCCGTCGGCGACCGCGGTCAGTTCTCGCTGGTGACGTTGTTCAACCGACATCCCGGCGTGGCGGACTGGCTGCGGTTGAAAGCGGCACTCTCGACCGACTTGGTCCGTGACTGGCGGGACATTGTGAGCGAGCTCGGCGGGCCGGACAAAGAATTGTGCGCCAACGCCTTCATGCCCCCTTATTCCCTGGTGACCGGGCTTGACTTCCAGGGCGTAGCCAAATTTTCCGATGCAGTCTCTCCCAAACTGTACACGATGCATTGGTCGCTGATGGTCAAGTTCTGGGGCGACGTACTCTTGGCAAAGAATCCCCGTCTGGACGAACGAATTTTGGTGCGGGCGTTGGTGAACCTGATGGACATCGCCGATCCGGGTGAAGGGGGAGAGACCATCGCTGAATACGGCTACCCCCATCCGGATGAGCCGCACCCGATTCCTAACAAGCCACAGCTTCGAAAAATCAAGCAAGCCAGGCACGCCGCCGGCAATGAGACATTGTTGCTTCCACTGGCGCACGGCTACGGTCCGCTGGAGGACTTCCGGCGGCGCTTCAAGTTGGTCGCCGACAGCGACGTCGATGGAGTTTGGATCAACCGCTACGGCTACTTGAGCGACGAGAAGCTCGATGCGATCGCCGAGATCTGGCATGAGACCTGAAAAGTAGACGTGCGTGGGTCACGTTTTCCACGCGAAGCGGGCGAACAGGCTGTCTTCGACGCGTACTTTGTTCAAGGCCACGTCAAAAAAATGCCGCCGCTTAGTTATTGGCAGTTTTCACGTTCTTCATCAGGCTGAGGTAGTCGACGGCAATGTGAAGGATTTCGTTGTTGTAGTAGTTTTCGGCAAAGATCGGACCGTTGCCGTTCTTGTCCTTCTTTTCCTTGTCTTTGTCCTCGTCTTTTTTCGTCTTCTCATCCAGGCGATCTTTCCGCAAGGTCTCTTCGTTCAGCGAGACGACTTTTCGCTTCTTCCGCTCGAGAAAGCGACTAATCTCCTGCTTGACCTCCGCGAACTTTGGGTCCCCGCTGACCCGGCTCGCGCTGGACTGCTGAAGCGACGCAACCAGTTTGGGCGTCACTTGACCGGCCGACTCGAATTTTGCCGCCTCGATGTGGTCGAATGCCAGGGCGTTGTCAAGAAACGTTTCACCCAAATCCATGTGATCCAACAGCGACGGCAGCACAACGTCGGAGCGGACTCCTCGGTCTTGCGTACTGTCTCCGTTGACGCGGTAAAACTGGTTGATGGTCAGCTTCAACGCGCCCCGGCCCCGCTGGTTGAGGAACTGAAACCGATGCCGGCCGACAGGCATCACATTCTGCACGGTTCCCTTCCCGTGAGTGGTTGTATCGCCGACGACGATGCCGCGCCGATAGTCTTTGATGGCACCGGCGAAGATCTCCGAGGCCGACGCCGAGAGCCGATTGCAAACGACGACTAACGGTCCAGTATAGGCGGCCCCCGGATCGACGTCGTTGTGTTCCTTGATATGGCCGTTTTGCTCCTTCACCTGCACAATCGGCCCCTGGTCGATGAACAGGCCGGAAACTTCGATGGCTTCGCTCAAGGCCCCTCCGCCGTTGGTTCGTAGATCGACGACGACGGCATCAACCCCCCCCTTGTCGTGAAATTCCTTCAAGACCTTCAGGACGTCCCTGGCGGTGCTCTTGAAGTTTTCCACTCCCCGATTGGCACTGCCAAAGTCGCGATAGAAGGATGGAATGTTGATCACGCCGATACGGGCGTCAACGCCCCCCAGCCGGTCTCTCGTATTGATGATTTCCCGTTGGACCGCCTGCTCTCGAAGCTCGATGATCTGCCGGACTAGCTCGTACACGGCGACATCGCTGTCGTCGGCCGGCTTGACGCGCAGACGAACCTTGGTGCCCTTATCGCCACGGATGAACCGGACCACCTTACTCAGTTTCATTTCGACGACGTCGCGCATCTCGCCGTCGCCGCTGTCGACGCCGATGATCTTGTCGCCGACTTTCAACCGGCCGTCCTTATCGGCGGCCCCGCCGGGCACAATTCTGGCCACAATTGTGAAACCGTCTTCCGAGCGCAACGCCGCTCCGATGCCTTGCAGCCGCAACCGCATCGCAATCTGAAAATCCTCCAGTGTCTGCGACGACATGTAGCTCGAGTGTGGATCGAAGCAATGCGTCAAGGCGCTCAGGTACATCTCGAACTTCTCGCTGTCTTCGGTCTGATGCATCATCTGCTTGATGTTGTGGTACCGCTTATGCAGCCGGTCGCGGGCTTCCTTGAGCGGCGTTTCCTCGAGCTTCAGCGAGACGAGGTCGTACTTGATTCGCTTCCGCCAGCGCTCGCGAATCTCTTTTTCGTTCTTGGCCCACGGTAGCTCGTCGGCGTCGATGACCATCGACTCGTCGAGCTTGAAGTTGTGCTCGGCGTCGATCAACTGCTGGGCCAGCGCGACCCGTTCATCGAGGCGTTTCAAATACTTTTCGAACGTCGAGTAGGCGAAATCAACGTTTCCGACCTCCAGCAGATCGTCGAGTTTCGTTTTGTACTTTCGCAGCTCGTCGATGTCGGACTGCGTGAAATAAAGTTTCTGTGGATCCAGACCCTTCACGAAACGCTCCACGAGCCTCGCCGAGACGTTGTCGTCGATTTGTGGCCGGCTGATGTGGGCGCGGGTGATCATCTCGCACACCAATCTGGTGGTTCTCTCGTCGTCCGATTTCGGGGTTGTCACCCGCTGGGCGAAGATGGTCGTCGCCACCAGCAGGATCATTCCGAGGGTCAAAGAGCTTGCCGCGCGGGAAGGAGTTTTGAACGTCATAAGCCTCATCCGATGAGAGTGTGTTTATTCGTGCACGCCTCCAAGCAGGCGATACGACCAAAGCAGCTAGGATCGTGCACGAAACAGATTCCCGCTTGGGAGGCGAGACCCCCCGGAATTTTCAAAATCCCGGGGATCTGAAATCAGGAAGTGATTTCGTGCAGACTCCTTAATCTTAGCGGATCTCGAAAATCGTGACAAGAGGCAGTCTTTCGCGACGGCCAGCGCATGCATGCATGACGATTATGCTTAGGTTCATTTTCCAGACGGTCTCAGTTGGTCGCTGAACTCGCAAGAATTCAGCCTGCGTGATGGAGCAACGGAATTCTTGCGAATTCCGCTACGAACGACCCATTTTTACACCGTTGCTCCGATTATGATGGAGTTCTCGAAATCTCTCACAAAGGTCCATTCCCAGCGCCGAAATTCTGCAATGACTTCTCGTCGCCCTTTGTCCGTCCCTGACGACACTTGAAAAACGAGGAAGATCGTCGCATGACGCGATCGCAAACGACGCATTCGGCCCCGATATCGTGCAGCCGGCAAAACTGCTGCGCCGTTTTGATTGCCGTTGCCGCCGTCAGCGTCCTGTACTTCAATTTCGAGCCGACGCCCGCCGCGGCCGACCTCGACCAGGCAACCATCGACCTGGCCGAGTTGACTGCATCGGCTGTCGCGCCGACAGCGCCGACCCGATCGTCCGCGACGAACAACCGACGGGCCTCTCACGGCCCAAGTCAGTCGCAAGGAAGAGGGCGCCCGTCAACGGCAATCTTGCAGGGGAAGCGCGCGCTTCTGATGCAACTGCTGCTGCTTCAAAGAGGTTGCCAGAAGCTCTCGGCCATTCCCGATTACACGGCCACCTTCGTCAAGCGGGAACGCATCGATGGTGTGCTGGGCGAGAATCAGGTCATACTGTTGAAGGTGCGACGCGAGCCGTTCAGCGTCTACATGAAATGGTTGAAGGGCGGCGACAAAGATCGCGAGTTGCTGTACGTCGCTGGACAGCACAACGGCAAGATGCTGGTCCGCGTGGGAGGTTTCAAGGGTCGAGTTCTGCCGGCGTTGAAACTCGATCCGAACGGTTCGCTGGCCATGAAGGAATCCCGTCATCCCGTGACCAAGATCGGCCTGCTGGGACTGGCATGTGAGGTGATCGCCTATCGGCAGAACGACCTGAAAGGCGAGGCGTGCAATTGCTGTCAAATGCTGGCCGATCAGAGAATCAACGGCCAGGACTGCTATTGTTTTCTGGTGGAATACGACAGCAAGAAGGTCTCGGAAATCTACCGTAAATCACTCATTTATATCGACAAGGAGAATTCGTTGCCGGTCCTTGTCAAGAACTATACGTGGCCAGTTGACGCCGACGAACAACTCTCCGGAACCGAGCTGGACGAAGCGACCTTCATTGAGCACTATGCCTACTCGAACATCCAGCTCAACCCACAACTGGCCGCGAACGAATTCGACCGGACCAACAGGAAATACCGGTTCACCCGCCGATAAACGACGTCGTCAGAAGAAAGATTGATTAGGAATCCAGGAACACAGGAAAATGGAAGTATCAGTTTCGATGGGGACGAAGCTCTCGCAGCCGATAGGCAGATCAACGCAGCCGAACCATCGGCGAACAACTTTCCAAAACCGACACAGATTCTTTAGCCCTCGACTTCTTTTCCTGTCTTCCTAGCGCTGTCCTGCCCGCCGGGCGTATTGCGAAACAGTGTTGCGATTCACGCCGACAAGACGGCCGG